>CAXTKM010000199.1:0-7789 GCA_964244795.1 uncultured Enterovirga sp. | reverse complement strand
GCCGGCATCCGGGTCGCGTCCGAGTTCCAGTAGAGGAGGTCGAACGGGAAGGGCGAGCGTCCCTTGAGGTAGACGTTGACCACGTAGGGCCAGATCAGGTCGTTCGGCCGGAGCGAGTTGAAGGCGCTCGCCATGCGCGAGCCCTCGAGGTAGCCGCGGGTCTTCATCGCCGCCTCCACGGCCTGGACCTGCGCCTCGTCGACGAAGACCCTCAGGTCGCCGGCATGCGTGAAGTCGACCTGGGTCGTGAAGAAGGTCGCGCTCTCGATCCGGTCGTCGCCCTTCGCGGCGAGATAGGCGAGCGTGATCGCCAGCATCGTGCCCCCGACGCAGTAGCCGACGGTCGAGATGTGGCGCTCGCCCGTGGCCTCCCGGACGGCGTCGAGCGCGGCCAGCACGCCCTCCCGCATGTACGCGTCGAAGCCCTTCTCGGCCTGGCGCTCGTCCGGGTTCACCCAGGACATGCAGAACACCGTGAGCCCTTGCGCCACCGCCCAGCGGATGAAGCTCTTCTCGGGGTTGAGATCGAGGATGTAGAACTTGTTGATCCAGGGCGGCACGATCAGCAGCGGGCGGCGCAGCACGGTCTCGGTCGAGGGCGCGTATTGGATGAGCTCCATCAGGTCGTTCCGGAACACGACCTTTCCGGGCGTCGTCGCGAGGTTGCGGCCGACCGCGAACTGGGTCTTGTCCGACTGGCGGAGCTTCACGTCGCCGCCGCCGGCCTCGATGTCCTCGGCCAGCATGGTCATGCCGCGGACGAGGTTCGCGCCGTTCTCCCGCACGGTCTCCCGAATCAGCTCCGGGTTGGTCGCGACGAAGTTCGACGGCGACAGCGCCGAGGAGAGCTGCCGGACGTAGAACCCGGCCTTGGCTCGCGTGTGATCGTCGAGGCCCTCGGCCTCCTGCACCATCGCGTCCGCCCAGCGCGCGGTCACGAGATAGGCCTGCTTGATGAAGTCGAACGCCGCGTTCGAGGACCATTCCGGGTCGGTGAAGCGCTTGTCCTGCGGGGCCGGGGCCGCGACCGGCTCCGCCGGCTCGCCCTGCATCCGGCGCAAGGTCGCGGCCCAGAGCGCGACGAAATCCGAGCCGAGCCGCGCCTGGGCGTCCATCGCGCGCTTCGGGTCGGCCATCCAGGTCTCGGCGACCGCGCCCAGCGTCTTCACGACCTGGCCCGCCTCGTCCGCGAGGCCGGGCGCCTTGTTGCGCTCCTCGAGCGGCTTCAGGTACGCGGCCGCGGCCTTGCCGGCCACGTCCACGAGCTGCGCCATGTTGCGCGACAGGGCGTCGAAATCCGGCACGGGGGGGGCGGCCCCGTCGCGGGGCGCGGTCCCACCGCGGGACACGGCCCCGCCTTGGGCCACGGCCCCGTCGCCGGGCGCGGCCCCGGCGGGCGCGAGCTTCGGGTCGCTCATGGTCACTCCTGCATGCCCGTCCGGCGGCTGGGCCACCGTCTTCGCATCCCGTCAACCATCCCGCCGCCATATTGCGCCCGGATGGACAACGTCCTTCGACGTCTCACGATCCAGCCACCCGGAACGACATGACCTCACGCCTCTGTAGCGCGGTTCTCCCGATCCTGGCCACGGCGCTCGCCCTCGCCCTCGCAGGATGCGCTGGCGATGCGAACCCCGTTCGGGACATCGCCATGGCGGCCGGCGTCACCGGCGGTGAGCCGAAGCCCGCGCCCGATTTCGTGTCCCGCACCCGGACCACGGGCAACGAATACGTGCCCGTCGGCACCTCCGCGCCGAAGCGGGAGTACCGGTCGAAGACCGCGGCCGAGGTCGGGACCGCCGAGTCGGAGCTGGAGCGCCTGCGGGCCCGGAACGAGGCCAGGGGCCGGACGGCGCGCCAGCCCGGGACGCCGTGAGGCTGCCCAGGCCGCCCAGGCGGTGCTAGACGGAATCGGCGCGGCGACGGAGCGCTCCCGCGAGACGGCCGAGGTGTCCTTCCGATGAACGAGTTCCATCGCATCAAGCGCCTGCCGCCCTACGTCTTCGAGGAGGTGAACCGCGCGAAGGCCCTGGCCCGGGCCGGCGGCGCCGACATCGTCGACCTCGGCATGGGCAATCCCGATCTCGCGGCTCCGGCCCACGTCGTGGCGAAGCTCTGCGAGACGGCGGGGCGGCCGCGCACGGATCGCTACTCGGCCTCCAAGGGAATCGGCGGGCTCCGGCGCGCCCAGGCCGCCTATTACGGCCGCCGCTTCGGCGTGACGCTGAACCCCGACACGCAGGTCGTGGCGACGCTCGGCTCGAAGGAAGGCTTCGCCAACATGGCCCAGGCGATCACGGCGCCGGGCGACGTCGTGCTCGTGCCGAACCCGTCCTACCCGATCCACGCCTTCGGGTTCCTGATGGCCGGCGGCACGATCCGGTCGGTCCCGGCCGATCCGACGCCGGCCTTCTTCCCGGCGCTGGAACGCGCGGTCCTGCACTCGATCCCGAAGCCGCTCGCGGTCGTGGTCTGCTACCCGGCGAACCCGACGGCCTCCGTCGCGAGCCTCGACTTCTACCGCGACCTCGTGGCCTTCGCGAAAAAGCACGATTTGATCGTGCTCTCCGACCTCGCCTATTCGGAGGTCTATTTCGACGGCGAGCCGCCGCCCTCGCTGCTTCAGGTGCCGGGCGCGACCGACGTCGCGGTCGAGTTCACCTCGATGTCGAAGACCTTCTCGATGGCCGGCTGGCGGATCGGCTTCGCGGTCGGGAACGAGCGGCTGCTGGCCGCGCTCGCCCGCGTGAAATCCTATCTCGACTATGGGGCCTTCACGCCCGTCCAGGTCGCGGCCGCGGCGGCCCTGACCGGCCCGCAGGACTGCATCGACGAGATGCGGGCGACCTACCGGCGGCGCCGCGACGTGCTGGTCGACAGCTTCGGCAAGGCCGGCTGGGCGATCCCCTCGCCCGCCGCCTCGATGTTCGCCTGGGTCCCGATCCCGGAGAAGTTCCGGGCGCTCGGCAGCCTCGAGTTCTCGAAGCTCCTGATCGAGAAGGCGGACGTCGCGGTCGCGCCCGGGATCGGGTTCGGCGAGCACGGCGACGACCATGTCCGGATCGCCCTGGTCGAGAACGAGCAGCGCATCCGCCAGGCCGCCCGCGGCATCCGGCGCTTCCTCGAGACGGCGGACCAGAGGCTGCACAACGTGATGCCGTTGGCCCGGGCGGGGTAGGGCGCCGGCACGCCCTCCTGCTCCTTTCCGCAGAACACGCAGGATATGAGCTCATCTCTTGAGTGACGCTCAGAACGACGCTATCTAGCGTCATTCTGAGCGGAGGCTCGCGATGACGGTGGGATTGGCCCGGTATGCACGGGACGGCTTGTTCGCCCCGCTGAAGATCGCGTCCGTGCTCAGGACGACGAGCGAGGAGCTCGCGCTCACGGCCGGGCTGGGCAAGGACGCCGTTCAGCGCAAAGGTCGGCTCGCATCCGCCAAGACCCAGCGGCGGCTCCGGGAGGTCGTGGAGATTCTCAACAAGGTGGAGCCGCGGTTCGGTTCGGCCCTGTTGGCCTATGCCTGGTTCCGATCCGAGCCGCTTTCGGGCTTCTCGAACCGCACCGCGATGCAGCTTGTCCGCGAGGGGCACGCCACCGAGGTGCTGGACTATGTCGACGCGATCGATGCCGGCGTGTTCGCCTGATCCACGCCCGTGGCGTTTCGCGGCAAGCTCTACCGCGCTCTGAACCCGATCTACGCGCGAGAGCCCTTGTCGGGCCGAGGCGCCGGGCTCCATGGCGGTCGCTTCAACCCGAAGGGCGTGGAGGCTCTCTACACATCGCTCTCGGTGCTGACGGCCGTGAAGGAGGCGAACCAGGTCGGGAGCCTGCAGCCGACGATGCTGGTCGCGTACGATGCCGCGTTCGAGAACGTGGCCGACTGCCGGGATCAGGCGCTTCTGGCCACGCACGGCTTCGATGCGGCCAGCCTCGCGGATCCTGGCTGGCGCGACCAGATGCGCTCGGACGGCGTCGCCAGGACGCAGGCCTTCGCGCGGAGACTGACCGAGGCCGGTTACGATGCCATGCTGGTGCGGAGCTTCGCGCCCGGCACCTCGCGAGACGATCTCAATCTCGTCGTGTGGCGCTGGGAAGCGAGCGACGAGAGACGGCTGACGCTCATCGACGACGAGGGGCGCCTGGTCCCGTGACAGCCGAGGAGACGACCATGTTCTTCCCAGACTTCACCCTCGAAACCGTCCACCTCTCCGCCGGCGCGGTCCGCCTGCGCCGCGGCGGCTCGGGGCCGCCGCTGCTGCTGCTGCACGGAAACCCGCAGACGCACGCGATGTGGCACAAGGTGGCCCCGGTGCTGGCCCGGCGCTTCACGGTGATCTGCCCGGACCTGCGCGGGTACGGCGGCTCGCACAAGCCGCCGGCCACGTCCGATCACGAGCCCTACGCCAAGGCCGCGATGGCGCAGGACCTGGCCGAGCTGATGACGCGGCTCGGTCACGAGCGCTTCCGGGTCGGCAGCCACGACCGCGGAGCCCGCGTCGCGCACCGGCTCGCGCTCGACCACCCCGACCGGGTGGAGCGCCTCGCCGTCCTCGACATCGTGCCGACGCTCGAGCATTTCGAGCGCACCGACATGTCCTTCGCGCTCGGCTACTACCACTGGTTCTGGTTCGCTCAGGCCCACCCCTTCCCGGAGAGCCTGATCGACGCGGCGCCGGAGACCTGGTGGCACGCCCACGTCTCGCGCGAGCCGAAGCCGCCCGGCTTCTTCGCGCCCGAGGCGCTGGCCGACTACCTGGCCGCCGCCCGCGACCCGGACGCGATCCGGGGCATGTGCGAGGATTACCGCGCCGCCGCCACGATCGACCTCGATCACGACCGGGCGAGCCGCGCCGGGGGCCGCAAGGTCCTGTGCCCGCTGCTGGTCCTCTGGGGCGAGAAGGGCCGGATCGGCCAATGGTACGATCCGCTCGCGATCTGGCGCGGCTACGCGGCCGCGACTGTCTCGGGCGGCCCGGTCCCGTCCGGCCACTACCTGGCCGAGGAGGCGCCGGACGAGGTGGTGGCGGCCTTCGAGGCGTTCTTCTAAGCACGGCCCGCGTTCCGCGGCCGGACGCGGCGGAGCGTGGCCATCGTGATCGACGACCTCTGGTACAAGAACGCGGTCATCTACAACCTCGCGGTCGGGACCTTCATGGACTCGAACGGCGACGGCTCTGGCGATCTTCCCGGCCTGACCCGGCGGCTCGATTATCTGAGCGGCCTCGGGGTCACGGCCGTCTGGCTGCAGCCGTTCCAGGTCTCGCCCGGCCGGGACGACGGCTACGACATCGCCGACTACTACAGCGTCGACCCGCGCTATGGCACGCTCGGCGACTTCGTGGCCTTCACGCATGCCGCGCAGAGCCGCGGGCTTCGCGTGCTGATCGACCTCGTCGTGAACCACACCTCGGACCAGCATCCCTGGTTCCAGTCCGCGCGCCGCGACCCGGAATCCCCCTACCGCGACTGGTACGTCTGGTCGAAGAAGAAGCCGGCGAACGCGAACGAGGGGATGGTCTTCCCGGGCGTGCAGAAGACGACCTGGACCTACGACAAGCTCGCCCGCGCCTATTATTTCCACCGCTTCTACGAGTTCCAGCCCGACCTCGACACCGCGAACCCGGCCGTGCAGGCCGAGATTCTGAAGATCATGGGCTTCTGGATCCAGCTCGGGGTCTCCGGCTTCCGGATGGACGCAGTCCCGTTCGTGATCGGCACGAAGGGCGCGGGCGTCACGACGCCGGACGAGCAGTTCGACATGCTCCGGATGTTCCGGGAATTCCTGCAATGGCGCCGGGGCGATGCGATCATCCTGGCCGAGGCGAACGTGCTGCCTGAGACCGACCTCGATTATTTCGGGGACGACGGCGACCGGATGCACATGATGTTCAACTTCCAGGTCAACCAGAACCTGTTCTACGCTCTCGCGTCGGGAGAGACCGGGCCGCTCGTCGAGGCGCTCCTCGCGACCAAGCCCCGGCCCGAGACCGCGCAATGGGGCCTGTTCCTCCGCAATCACGACGAGCTCGATCTCGGTCGCCTGTCCGAGGAGGAGCGCGGCGCCGTCTTCGCGGCGTTCGGGCCGGACCCCGACATGCAGCTCTACGAGCGCGGCATCCGGCGCCGGCTTGCCCCGATGCTCGACGGCGATCAGCGCCGGATCCGGCTCGCCGACAGCCTGATGTACTCCCTGCCGGGCACGCCCGTGATCCGCTACGGCGACGAGATCGGGATGGGCGACGACCTCGCGCTGCCGGAGCGGAACGCCGCCCGCACGCCGATGCAGTGGTCGTCGGAGCCGCAGGGCGGCTTCACGGCCGGGGCCGCGCCCGACGTGCCGGTGATCTCCGGCGGCCCGTTCGGATTCGAGCACGTGAATGTCGCGTCCCAGCGCGGCGATCCGGACTCGCTGCTGAACTGGACCGAGCGGATGATCCGCATGCGGAAGGAGGCGCCGGAGATCGGCTGGGGCGACTACGCGGTGATCGAGACCGGCGAGCCGGCCGTGCTCGCGCTGAGATACACGTGGCGGAACAACGCCGTGCTGGTCGTCCACAATCTCGGCTCGAGGCCGGTCGAGGTCCGTTTGGTCGTGGGCGACGACGAGCGCTCGCGTCTCCTCACCAACCTCGTCGCGGATCATCACAGCCACGCCGACGAGCGGGGGCGCCACTGCCTGCTGCTCGAGGCCTATGCCTATCGCTGGTACCGGGTCGGCGGGCTCGACTACATCCTGCGCCGACGCGACGCCTGAGGCGCTGCCCTATTCCGGGGTCACCTTCGCGTCCCGGATGATCGCAGCCCAGCGCGCGATGTCCTCGCGCTGGAAGGTCGCGAAGGCGTCGGGGTCGCGCCAGTTCGGCAACGCGCCCTGGGCCGCGATCGCGGCCGCGACCTCGGGCTTCGCGAGCGCGGCCCGGAGCGCGTCGCGGTAGCGGTCCCGGATCGCGGGCGCGAGCCCGGCCGGCCCGAACGCCGCGATCCAGGCATCCGCCTCGACGCCGGAGACGCCCTCCCGCGACAGGACGGGCGCGTCCGGAACCTGGGGCGAGGGCAGGGGCGATGCGACCGCGAGCGCCCGGAGCTCGCCCGCCTGCACCTGGCCGAGCACGGTCGGGACGGTCGCGAAGGCGAGGTCGACCCGGCCGCCCATCATGTCCTGCAGGAGAGGCGCCGCCCCGCGATAGGGGACATGCACGAGCTCGACCCCCGTCTTCGCCTTGAAGAGCTCCATGGTCAGGTGCGAGGCCGAGCCGATGCCGGTCGACGCGCAGGTGAGCTTCGCGCCGCCGCCCCGCGCGAGCGCGACGAGGTCCGCGACCGACCGGGCGGGCAGGTCCTTCCGGACGACGAGCAGGTGCTGGAGGTCGGCGAGCCCGCCGAGGACGGTGAAGTCCCGCACCGGGTCGTAGCCGCCGCCGTCCTTGAGCAGCGAGACGTTGGTCGCGTGCGTCTGGTTCGTGGTCACGATCAGCGTGTGACCGTCGGGTTCGGCCCGGGCCACGCGGCGCGACCCGACGGCCCCGGAGGCGCCGGGCGCGTTCTCGATCATGACGGATTGCCCGAGCCCCGCCGCCATCTCGCGCGCGACGATCCGGGCCAGGACGTCGGTCCCGCCGCCGGCCGGGTAAGGCACGACGATCGTGACCGTCCGGGCCGGCCCCCAATCGGCCCGCGCCCGCGTCGGGATGGCCGCGAATGCCGCGGCCGCGCCGAGGAGCCTCCTGCGGTCGATCATCCTGTCCTCCCTGGTTCCGATAGGCCGTAGCGACCGCGCGACGCTCTG
>CAXTKM010000198.1:0-7805 GCA_964244795.1 uncultured Enterovirga sp. | reverse complement strand
ATCCTGACCGAGGCCGAGGAATCCGAGCGGCGCCAGAAGGAGTTCCTCGAGCGGACGGAGGCCTTCATGGCGGCGCTCGACGTCGACGAGACGGTCGGCCAGCTCCTCGCCGCGGAGGGGTTCCGCAGCGTCGAGGAGCTCGCGATGGTCGACATCTCGGAGCTCGCCACGATCGGGGGCTTCGACGAGGAGACCGGCGGCGAGATCCAGCGCCGCGCGCAGGACTACCTCGCCCGGATCGAGGCCGAGCAGGAGGCGCGCCGGACCGAGCTCGGCGTGCTGGACGAGCTGAAGGAGGTCGAGGGCGTCACGATCCCGATGCTGGTCGCGCTCGGCGAGAACGACGTGAAGAGCGTCGAGGACCTGGCCGGCTGCGCGACCGACGACCTCGTCGGCTACACGGAGGGCCGCGGCGCCGAGGCGGTGCACACGGCGGGCTACCTCGAAGGGTTCGAGCTGTCCCGCACGGAAGCCGAGGCGATGATCCTGTCGGCCCGGCTGAAGGCGGGCTGGATCGAGCCGCAGGCCGAGGCGGCGCCTGACGAGGGCGAGCTCGCCGAGACGGAAGCGCAGCCGAGCTGACGCCGGGACGCGCGGGATCGTGCCGAAGCGGGAGCCCCGGGCCAAGCGCGAGCCCCGGGGAAAGAGCGCGCCCCGGGTCAAGAAGGTGCACGAGCCCGGGGCGACGCACGAGCCGGAGCGCACCTGCATCGTCAGCCGCAAGGCCGGACCCGCGTCCGACCTGATGCGCTTCGTGCTCGATCCGGAGGGCCGGATCGTGCCCGACCTGCGGCATCGGCTGCCGGGCCGCGGCGCCTGGATCAGCCCGACCGCGAAGACGCTCGGCGAGGCGATCCGGAAGCGATCCTTCTCCCGCGCCTTCAAGACCGAGGCCCAGGCTGTCCCGACCCTGGTGGAAGACGTCGACGCGCTGCTCGTCAGGGACGTCCAGGGCGCGCTCGCGCTCGCGAACAAGGCGGGCGCGGTCACGACCGGGTTCACGAAGGTCGAAGGGGCGCTGGGCTCCGGCAAGGCCGCGGCCCTGCTTCACGCCCGCGAAGCCGCCGAGGACGGCCGTCGCAAGCTCGCATCCGTGTTGCGGAACGCCCGGGTCGACCCCAGATCACCCGTGCCGACATACGATGATCTGCGCGGTGATGATTTGGACGTGGCCTTGGGCCGGGTCCATGTGATACATGCCGCGCTTCTCGCAGGGCCCGGCAGCGAAGGCTGCCTCGCGCGCTGGCGTCGTCTGCGCCTTTTCCGTGGGCTGGACGACGAGGTTGCGGCCTCGCGGGACGTCGCCGAGCGACGAGGCCAGGACGCGGAACCCGACCGTCAGGATTGAGACTGAATGAGTGACACGAAAACACCGAGCGACAAGACGCTGCACGTGTCGTCGAAGACATTGTCGCTGCCGAAGCGCCCGGCCGAACAGAACATGGTGAGGCAGAGCTTCTCGCATGGCCGCTCGAAGGCGGTCGTGGTCGAGACGGTGAAGCGTCGCGCCCTGCCGCCGGCGCCGCCGGCCCGGGAGGTCGCGCCGATCGCGAAGCCCGTCGCGCCGGTGCGTCCGACGATCGCGCTCGCGCCCCGCCCTGCCGCCGCGGTCCCGGTGGCGGAGGTCGCCCCGGTCGTTGCGGCCGCTCCCGCGCCGGCCTTCGTGCCGGCGGCACCGCGTCCGCGCGGGATCGTGCTGCAGACGCTGACCGAGCAGGAACGCGATGCCCGTCGCGGCGTCCTGTCGGACGCGACGCGCGAGGATGCCGAGCGTCGCCGCCTCGCCGAAGACCGCCGCAGCGCCGAGGAGGCCGGGCGCCTCCGTGCCGAACGCGACGCCCGCGAGGTCAAGGAGCGCGAGGCGGGCGAGGCCCGCAAGCGCGACGAGGAGGATCGTCGCCGCCAGGAGGACGACCGCAAGCGCCGGGCCGAGGACGAGGCGCGCCGCCGTCTCGGCGACGCCTCGTCCTCGTCGACGCCCTCGACGATGCGATCGCTCGATGCCCATCGCAGGCCGATGAATCTCGACATGATCGGCCGCCGCCCGCCGGCCGCCGCCGCGACGACGCCGACATCGGCCTCGCCGGGCGCGACGGCGCGGCCGGGCGCGACCTCCGCCCGTCCGGCAGGCGCGACGGCCGGTCGGCCAGCCGGCCGGGCCGGCGTCCCGGCCGAGGAGGAGAGCGACCGCAAGGTGGTGATCCGTCGCCCCGGCATGCCGATCAAGGTGATCGCGCCGCCGAAGCGCCCGGGTCCGGGCGGCAACCGCGACAACCGCGGCCGCCTCACCGTCACGACCGCGACCTCCGGCGAGGACGAGCGCACGCGCTCGGTCGCCTCCTATCGCCGCCGCATGCAGCGCCTCACGGGCCACCGCGGCCAGGAGGAGAAGGAGAAGCTGATCCGGGAGGTCATCATCCCGGAGACGATCACGGTCCAGGATCTCGCGAACCGCATGTCGGAACGCGCCGTCGACGTGATCAAGCTCCTGATGAAGCAGGGCCAGATGCTGAAGATCACGGACGTGATCGATTCGGACATGGCGCAGCTCATCGCCGAGGAGCTCGGCCACTCCGTGAAGCGCGTCGCGGAATCGGACGTCGAGGAGGGTCTCTACGAGACCCCGACGGAGGAGGAGGAGACCGAGTCGCGGCCGCCCGTGGTCACGATCATGGGCCATGTCGATCACGGCAAGACCTCGCTCCTCGACGCCATCCGCAAGACCGAGGTCGTGCGCGGCGAGGCGGGCGGGATCACCCAGCATATCGGCGCCTACCAGGTGACGTCGCCGCTCGGCGGCCGCATCACCTTCATCGACACGCCGGGCCACGCTGCCTTCACGTCGATGCGGGCGCGGGGCGCGAAGGTGACGGACATCGTCATCCTAGTCGTCGCGGCCGACGATGGCGTGATGCCTCAGACGGTCGAGGCGATCAGCCACGCGAAGGCGGCGGGCGTCCCGATCCTGATCGCGATCAACAAGATGGACAAGCCCGGAGCCGAGCCCCAGCGGGTCAGGACCGAGCTCCTGCAGCACGACATCCAGGTCGAGTCGATGGGCGGCGAGACGCTGGAGTTCGAGGTGTCCGCGAAGACCGGCGACGGGCTGAGGGAACTCCTGGAGGGCATCCAGCTCCAGGCGGAAATCCTCGACCTCAGGGCCAATCCCGACAGCTCGGCCGAGGGCACCGTGATCGAGGCGAAGCTCGATCGCGGCCGCGGCCCGGTCGCGACCGTCCTGATCCAGCGCGGCACCCTCTACAACGGAGAGATCGTGGTCGCGGGCGCCGAGTGGGGCCGGGTCCGCGCGCTGATGTCGGATACCGGCGAGTCGATGCGCGAGGCGGGTCCGTCCTTCCCGGTCGAGCTCCTGGGCTTCAACGCGACGCCCGAGGCCGGGGATCGTCTCGCGGTCGTGGAAAGCGAGGCCCGGGCGCGCGAGATCACCGAGTACCGGGGCCGCGTGAAGCGCGAGCGCCAGGCGGCCCGTTCGGCCGGCCAGCGTGCCTCGCTCGCGGACATGATGCGCGAGCGCCAGGAGGGCTCGGCCCGGAAGGACTACGCCCTCGTTCTCAAGGGCGACGTCCAGGGCTCCGTCGAGGCGATCACCTCCGCGCTGGAGAAGGTCGGCAACGAGGAGGTCCAGGCCCGCATCCTGCACGCGGGCGTCGGCGGCATCACCGAGTCCGACGTGACGCTCGCCCAGGCTTCGGGCGCGCTGATCATCGGGTTCAACGTCCGGGCCCACAAGGAGGCCCGCGAGGCCGCCGAGCGGGCCGGCGTCGACATCCGCTACTACAACGTCATCTACAACCTCGTGGACGACGTGCGCGACTCGATGTCGAGCCTCCTGCCCCCGAACATGCGCGAGGAGCGCCTCGGCGAGGCCCGCATCCTCGAGGTCTTCGACGTCTCGAAGATCGGCAAGGTCGCGGGTTGCCGGGTGGAGGACGGCCGGGTCGAACGCGGCGCCCACGTCCGGCTCATCCGGGACAACGTCGTCATCCACGAGGGCAAGCTCTCGACGCTCAAGCGCTTCAAGGACGAGGCGAAGGAGGTCGTGGCCGGCCAGGAATGCGGCATGTCCTTCGAGAACTACGAGAAGATCCGCATCGGCGACTTCATCGAGTGCTACCTCGTCCACGCCGAGAAGCGTTCGCTCTAGGAACGTCATTGCGAGCGTAGCGAAGCAACCCAGGGTCGGTCGGCACGCCAGCCCCCTGGGCTGCTTCCTCGCTTCGCTCCTCGCAATGACGAAGGAGGAGGCCGGTCCCACCCCGGCCCGAGACCATGCAGAAGAAGCACGATCCCAAAGCCCCTTCGCAGCGCCAGAGCCGCGTCGCGGAGCTCATCCGGCATGCGCTCTCCGAGGTGCTGGCGCGCGGCGACGTGCAGGACCCCGTCCTCGCCCGCCACCCCGTGACCATTCCGCAGGTCCGCATGTCGCCGGACCTGAAACTCGCGACGGCCTACGTCATGCCGCTCGGCGGCCAGGACGAGCGGCCCGTGCTCGAGGCGCTCGACCGCAACAAGAAGCTCCTGCGCCAGGAGGTGGCCCGCCGGGTCCGTGACCTGCGCTACGCGCCCGACCTCCGGTTCCGGCGCGACGACACCTTCGACGAAGCCTCGAAGATCGACGACATCCTGCGCAGCGAGAAGGTCCGGCGCGACCTCGCCGCGCCGCCCGTCGACATCGACGACCAGGACACACCGACATGACCGACGAGCCTTCGCCCGAGACCGAGCGGACCGAGCCGCCGCCCGGGCGGACCCGACACGCCGCAGGACCGCAGGAGAACCGCCCTCCGCAGGAGGACCGCCCTCCGCAGGAGAACCGTCTTCCGCAGGGGGACCGCCCGAAGAAGCGCGTCGTGAACGGCTGGATCGTGCTCGACAAGCCGGTCGGCATGACGTCGACCTATGCGGTGGCGGCCGTGAAGCGGGCCTTGAACGCCAAGAAGGCCGGCCATGCCGGAACGCTCGACCCGCTCGCCTCCGGCATCCTGCCGATCGCGCTGGGCGAGGCGACCAAGACCGTGCCCTACGTCATGGACGGCAAGAAGGCCTACGTGTTCACCGTCGCCTGGGGCGTCGAGACGGACACGGACGATGCCGAAGGCAAGCCCGTCGAGGTGACGAACCGGGTCCCGGACCGGGCCGACATCGAGGCGCTGCTCGGCCGCTTCGTCGGCACGATCGAGCAGGTGCCGCCCCGCTACTCCGCCGTGAAGATCGCGGGCGAACGCGCCTACGACCTCGCCCGCGACGGCGAGGTCGTCGAGCTGAAGGCGCGGTCCGTCGAGGTCGACCGGCTCGCGATCCTGGCCCATGACGGCGACCGGACGGTGCTGGAGGCGCATTGCGGCAAGGGCACCTACGTCCGGGCGCTGGCCCGCGATCTCGGGCGGGCGCTGGGCTGCCTCGGCCACGTCTCGGCGCTCCGCCGGACCCGGGTCGGGCCGTTCTCGGTAGAGGCCGCGAACTCCGTGGGCGATCTCGAGTCGGCGGCCGCGAGCGAGGCCGGGTTCGCGGCGCTGCTGCACCCGGTCGCGACCGCGCTCTGCGACCTCGAGGCCGTGCCGATCTCGCGCGACGCCGCCGGCCGCCTGATGCGCGGCCAGCCGGCCGTGCTGCGCGGCCGCGACGCCCCGCTCGCGGGCCGGGTGTATGCGACCTACAATGGCGCGCTGGTCGCGGTCGGCGACGTCGAGGCCGGCGAGCTCGTGCCGCACCGGGTGTTCAGCTTGGGGTGATCGCCGTTCACAGCCGCGCGAAGCACGGCTACTCTTCGGCCGGAGCGGAGAGACGGCAGCGATGGGACGGGTTCGGACGATGAGTACGGCGCTGGCGCTGCTCGGCTGCGTCCTGGTCCCGAGCGCGGCATCGGCGCAGGCGCGCTGTCGGATCAGCGACCCGACCGGGACGCCGCTGAACATCCGGGCCGAGCCGAACGGCGCCGTCATCGGCCAGATCGGGAACGGGACCCTCGTGATCCGGGACGGCGACACCCGCGACGACCGCGGCCGAGTCTGGACCTACATCCGCGGCTACGACACGAATCTCGGGCTCGGATGGGTGTTTCGCGAGTTCGTGAGCTGCTTCTGAGCGGTCGTTCGCGGAGGATGTCCACGCGCCATTGCCGAAATCGGCTTTTCGGCTTATGTGCAGCGCAGCAGCCCCCAGCAGCAGGTGCCTGAGCCGCGCGTCGTGACGACACGCGGCTGGCCGTGCTCCGCGCTCGAAGCGACGATCCATGAATCTCCGAAACATCGCCATCATCGCGCACGTCGACCACGGCAAGACGACGCTCGTCGACAAGCTCTTGTCGCAGTCCGGGTCCTTCCGCGAGAACCAGCGGGTCGCCGAGCGGGCGATGGATTCGAACGACCTCGAGAAGGAGCGCGGGATCACGATCCTGGCCAAGGCGACCTCGGTCGTCTGGAACGGCACGCGGATCAACATCGTGGACACGCCCGGCCACGCCGATTTCGGGGGCGAGGTCGAGCGCATCCTGTCGATGGTCGACGGCGTGATCGTGCTGGTCGACGCGGCCGAAGGCCCGATGCCGCAGACGAAGTTCGTGGTCGGCAAGGCGCTGAAGATCGGCCTGAAGCCGATCGTCGCCATCAACAAGGTCGACCGCCCGGATGCGCGCGCGACCGAGGTCATCAACGAGGTGTTCGACCTCTTCGCGGCGCTCGACGCGACCGACGACCAGCTCGACTTCCCGATCCTCTACGGCTCGGGCCGCAACGGCTGGATGGCGACCTCGCCCGAGGGTCCGCAGGACCAGGGCCTCGCGCCGCTGTTCGAGGTGGTGCTGAAGCACGTGCCGGAGGCCGCGGTCGGCGAGGGGCCGTTCCGCATGCTGGGCACGCTGCTCGAGGCGAACCCGTTCCTCGGCCGCATCATCACGGGCCGGATCGAGGCCGGCACCGTGCGGCCGAACCAGACCATCAAGGTCATGGACCGCAAGGGCAACCTCGTCGAGACCGGCCGGGTCTCGAAGATCCTGGCCTTCCGCGGGCTCGAGCGCCAGCCGATCGAGCTCGGCGAGGCGGGCGACATCGTGTCGATCGCGGGCCTCGTGAAGGGCTCGGTCGCGGACACGTTCTGCGACGCCTCCGTCGACACCCCGATCCAGGCGCAGCCGATCGACCCGCCGACCGTGACGATGTCCTTCATCGTGAACGACTCGCCGCTCGCCGGGACCGAGGGCGACAAGGTCACGAGCCGGATGATCCGCGAGCGCCTGTTCAAGGAGGGCGAGGGCAACGTCACGCTGAAGATCGAGGAGGCCGAGGACAAGGATTCGTTCTACGTGTCCGGCCGGGGCGAGCTGCAGCTCGCGATCCTGATCGAGACGATGCGGCGCGAGGGCTTCGAGCTCGCGGTCTCGCGTCCGCGCGTCGTGTTCGAGAAGGGCGAGAACGGCGAGCTTCTCGAGCCGATCGAGGAGGTCGTGATCGACGTCGACGAGGAGTATTCCGGCGTCGTCGTGCAGAAGATGTCCGAGCGCCGGGCCGACATGGTCGAGATGCGGCCGTCGGGCGGCAACCGCCAGCGTCTCGTCTTCTACGCCCCGACCCGCGGCCTGATCGGCTACCAGGGCGAGCTGATGACCGACACGCGCGGCACGGCCATCATGAACCGGCTCTTCCACGCTTACGAGACGTTCCGGGGCGAGATCGCCGGGCGGCGCAACGGCGTGCTGATCTCCAACGATTCCGGCGAGGCCGTGGCCTACGCCCTGTGGAACCTCGAGGATCGCGGCCCGATGATGATCGAGCCCGGCTGGAAGGTCT
>CAXTKM010000197.1:3770-8000 GCA_964244795.1 uncultured Enterovirga sp. | reverse complement strand
GCAAGACCACGACCCTGAAGTCGATCATCGGCATCATGGGCCGCCGGACCGGCTCGATCCGGTTCGGGAACACCGAGCTGATCACGCTGCCCTCGCGCCAGATCGCCCGGCTCGGGATCGGCTACGTGCCGGAGGAGCGGGGCATCTTCGCGAGCCTGTCCGTGCTCGAGAACCTCATGCTGCCGCCGCAGATCAAGCCCGGCGGGTTCACGACCGAGCAGGTCTACGAGCTGTTCCCGAACCTGAAGGAGCGCTCCGGAAGCCAGGGCACGAAGCTCTCCGGCGGCGAGCAGCAGATGCTCGCGATCGGACGCATCCTCCGGACCGGCGCGAAGCTCCTCCTGTTCGACGAGCCGACCGAGGGGCTCGCCCCCGTGATCGTGCAGCAGATCGGCCGCACCATCGTGCGGCTGAAGCAGGAGGGCTTCACGATCATCCTGGTCGAGCAGAACTTCCGCTTCGCCCAGACGGTCGCGGACCGCCACTATGTCGTCGAGCAGGGCCGGGTCGTCGACATGATCCGGAACGCGGAGCTCGACGCGAACATCGACACGCTGCACCGCTATCTCGGCGTCTAGTCCGGGAGCGCGATCGCGGCCAAGACCCACGATAAGGCGCGCGGCTCGAGGCCGACGCGCCCGCGACCACAGGCAGGCATTCGGAGGAACGCCGACATGAAGATTCAGGGTTGGATGGTCGCGGGCGTGCTCGCGACGCTCGCAGGGGCGGCGGAGGCTCAGATCGCCGTCAAGCTCGGCGTGCTGAACGACCGCTCCGGCGTCTATGCCGACATCACGGGCGAAGGCTCGGTGATCGCGGCCAGGATGGCGGTCGAGGACGCGAAGGCGAGCGAGCGCGGGATCACGGTCTCGATCGTCTCGGCCGATCACCAGAACAAGCCGGACGTCGGCTCGAGCATCGCCCGGCAATGGTACGACCAGGACGGCGTCGACGTGATCCTGGACGTGCCGACCTCGTCGGTCGGGCTCGCGATCAGCCAGATCTCCCGCGAGAAGAACAAGGTGTTCCTGAACTCCGGATCGGGCACCTCGGATCTGACCGGCAAAGCCTGCTCTCCGAACACGATCAGCTGGACCTACGACACCTGGGCGCTCGGCAACGGCACCGGCTCCGCCATGACGAAGCGCGGCGGGGACACCTGGTTCTTCGTCTCGGCCGACTACGCGTTCGGCACCGCGCTCGAGCGCGACGCGACGGAGGCCGTGAAGAAGGCCGGCGGCCGCGTGGTGGGCTCCGTCCGCCATCCGTTCCCGGGCCAGGACTTCTCGTCCTTCATCCTCCAGGCCCAGGCCTCGAAGGCGAAGGTCGTCGGCTTCGCGAACGCCGGCGGCGACACGATCAACGCGATCAAGCAGGCCTCCGAGTTCGGCCTCGTCCAGGGCGGGCAATCGCTCGCCGGCCTGCTGATCTTCGTCACCGACATCAAGTCGCTCGGGCTGCCGGTCGCGCAGGGCCTCGTCCTGACGGAGCCGTTCTACTGGGACCGCGACGACGCCACCCGGGCCTTCTCGAAGCGCTTCGCCGAGCGCAACGGCGGGAAGCAGCCGAGCGCCGTCCATGCCGGCGTCTATTCCAGCACGCTCCACTACCTGAAGGCCGTCGAGGCGCTGAGATCGGGCAAGGACGGCGCGGCCGTCGTGGCCAAGATGAAGGACTTGCCGACCGATGACACGATCTTCGGCAAGGGCTCGGTCAGGGCCGACGGCCGCAAGCTGCACGACATGTTCCTGTTCGAGGTGAAGAAGCCCGCCGAATCGAAGGGTCCCTGGGACCTCTACAAGACGCTGGCCACCATCCCGGCCTCCGAGGCCTGGCGTCCGATGTCGGAGGGTGGATGCTCCCTCGTCGGCAAGACCTGACCCGCGCCCGATCCGGTGCGGACGGCAGGCTGCCCCGCGCCGGCCGACTGACATCAGGAGGGGGCGCCGCTCCCTCCCGCAGAGGACGATCCCGATGACCCGTAAAGCTCACTTCCTGACGACAGCCCGTCTCCTTGCGACCGCCGGCGTCGCGGCCACAGCGCTCGCGGCCGGGACCGCATCGGCCCAGACGGCGCTGAAGCTCGGCGTCCTGAACGACATGTCGAGCCTCTATGCCGACATCTCCGGCCCCGGGTCTCTCGTCGCGGCCAGGATGGCGGTCGAGGACTTCAAGGCCTCCGAGAAGGGCCTCACGGTCGAAATCGTCGGCGCCGACCACCAGAACAAGCCCGATGTGGGCTCGAACATCGCCCGGCAATGGTACGACCAGGACGGCGTCGACGTCATCTTCGACGTCACGACCTCGTCCGTCGCGCTCGCCGTGAACGAGGTCACGCGCGAGAAGAAGAAGATCTTCATCCCGTCCGGCGGCGGCACGTCGGATCTCACCGGCGCGAAGTGCTCGCCCTACACCGTGCACTGGACCTACGACACCTGGGCGCTCGCGAACGGCACCGGCACGGCGCTGACGAAGCGCGGCCAGGACACCTGGTTCTTCCTCACGGCGGATTACGCCTTCGGGTCGGCGCTCGAGCGCGACACGACGGAGGCCGTGAAGAAGGCCGGCGGCCGGGTCGTCGGCGGTGTGAAGCACCCGCTGAACGGGTCCGACTTCTCGTCCTTCCTGCTCCAGGCGCAGGCCTCGAAGGCGAAGGTCATCGCGATGGCGAATGCCGGCGGCGACACGATCAACACGATCAAGCAGGCGGCCGAGTTCGGCGTCACGCAGGCCGGCCAGTCGCTCGCCGGGCTCCTGGTCTTCTCCTCCGACGTGAAGGCGCTCGGCCTCCAGGCGGCTCAGGGGCTCGTTTTGACCGAGGCCTTCTACTGGGACCAGACGGACGCCACGCGCGAATTCTCGAAGCGCTTCGCGGCGAAGTTCGACGGCAAGATGCCGACCTCGGCCCAGGCCGGCGTCTATTCCAGCGTCCTGCATTACCTGAAGGCGGTCGTGGCCGCGAAGTCGAAGGGCTCCGAGGTCGTCATGGCCAAGATGAAGGAGATGCCGATCGACGACGTGCTGTTCGGCCAGGGCTCGATCCGGCAGGACGGCCGGGCGATCCACCCGATGTACCTCTACGAGGTGAAGAAGCCGGCCGAGTCGAAGGGTCCCTGGGACATGTACAAGGTCCTGGCCACGATCCCGACCGACGAGGCCTTCCGGCCGCTGAACGCCGGCGGCTGCTCGTTCGTGAAGAGCTGATCGACTCCCTGCCCGGATCCGCTCATGCCGGCGAAAGCCGGCACCCAGGAAGCGTGCCCCCTGGGTCCCGGCTTTCGCCGGGGTGAGCGGGGGCGGGTATCGTGCAGATGATGTTCCGCTCCTCGGCCGATCGTCTCGCTTGACCTTTCGTCCCGTCCCCGCCGAAGAGTGAGGGACGCGTTTCCCGAGGCACTGGACGGCATGGTCACGATCTTCGGCGTACCCTCGGCGGCCCTGTTCGGCCAGCTTCTGCTCGGGCTGATCAACGGCTCGTTCTACGCCATGCTGAGCCTCGGGCTGGCCGTGATCTTCGGCCTCCTGAACATCATCAACTTCTCGCACGGCGCACAATACATGATGGGCGCGTTCGTGGCCTGGATGCTGCTGAACTACGGCGCCGTGAACTACTGGTGGGCGCTGCTGCTGGCGCCCCTCGTGGTCGGCCTGTTCGGCATCCTGCTCGACCGCAACTTCATCAAGCCGATGAACGAGAACAACCGCGTCCGGAGCCTCGTCATGCTGGGCGCGGCGGCGCTCTTCATGCTGGTCGCGACGTACGGCTTCACGTCGAATGCCGGCCCGGCGCTGGTCCACGACACCGGCATGAACACGACCGTCGCCTTCGCGCTCGCAGTCGCGTTCGGGGTTGCGGCAGCCTCCCTCTGGGACGCGTTCGGGACCGCGTTCATCGCGAGGGCCGACGAGCATGTCGACCACCTCTTCGGCCTGCTCCTGACCTTCGGGCTCGCGCTCGTGATCCAGGGCCTGTTCCGCAACCAGTACGGCGTTTCGGGGCTCCCCTACGGGATCCCCTCGCAGCTCACCGGCGGCCAGCAGATCCGGATCTTCGACACGCCGATCATGTTCATGCCGAACTACCGCGGCTGGGTGGTCGTGGCCTCGCTGACGGTCTGCCTCGCGACCTGGTTCGTGATCGAGAAGACGAAGCTCGGCGCCTATCTCCGGGCCGCGACCGAGAACCCTTCGCTGGTCCAGGCCTTCGGGATCAACGTGCCGCTGATGATC
>CAXTKM010000197.1:0-3760 GCA_964244795.1 uncultured Enterovirga sp. | reverse complement strand
ACTCCGTGAACCCGAACATGGGGGCGGACCTCATCATCGTGGTCTTCGCGGTCGTGGTGATCGGCGGGATGGGCTCGATCCTGGGCTCGATCGTGACCGGCTTCTCGCTCGGCCTCGCCGAGGGGCTGACGAAGGTCTTCTATCCGGAGGCCTCCGCGACCGTCATCTTCATCATCATGGTGCTGGTGCTTCTCGTGAAGCCGGCGGGATTGTTCGGGAGGGCCGCCTGATGGCCGAGATGTCGCTCGGCACGTCCGACGTCGCGGTCGGGGCCCCCGTCACGGAGCCGAAAGGCACGACCGCCCTGCACCGGGCGATCTTCGTCGGGATCGCGGCTGTGCTGCTCGTCGCGCCCTTCACGCTGTACCCGGTCTTCCTGATGAAGGTGCTGTGCTTCGCGCTGTTCGCGGCGGCCTTCAACCTTCTCCTCGGCTACGGCGGGCTGCTGTCCTTCGGCCACGCCGCCTATTTCGGCATGGCGAGCTACGTCTCGGCCTACGGGGCCAAGGTCTGGGGCCTCCCGCCCGAGCTCGCGATCCTGGCCGGGACCGCGGCCGGCGGCCTGCTCGGCCTCCTGTTCGGCCTGCTGGCGATCCGCCGGCAGGGCATCTACTTCTCGATGATCACGCTCGCGCTCGCGCAGATGATCTATTTCTTCTCCGTCCAGGCGAAGTTCACGGGCGGCGAGGACGGGATCCAGGCCGTCCCGCGCGGCCGCCTGTTCGGGCTCGTCGACCTCGGCAGCGACCGGGCGCTCTACTTCGTGGTCGCGGCCATCTTCATGTTCGGGCTGCTCGCGATCTACCGGATCATCCACTCCCCCTTCGGGCAGGTCATGAAGGCGATCCGGGACAACGAGCCGCGCGCGATCTCGCTCGGCTACCGGGTGAACCAGTACAAGCTCGCGCTCTTCGTGATGTCGACGACGCTGGCCGGGCTCGCGGGCGCGACGAAGGCGATCGTGTTCCAGCTCGCCTCGCTGACGGACGTGCATTGGAGCATGTCGGGCGAGGTCGTCCTGATGACGCTGGTCGGCGGACTCGGCACCGTCTTCGGCCCGATCGTCGGGGCCGCGGTCATCGTCGCGATGGAGAACTACCTCGCGACGCTCGGAGCCTGGGTCCTGGTCGTCCAGGGCGTCATATTCATCGCCTGCGTGCTGGCCTTCCGGGAGGGCATCGTCGGCCTGTTCGCCCGGATCGCGAAGAAGCCGCTGTAGGGCACGCTGTTCGGGCCTGTAGCCCGACGCTACCGGGCGAGCTCGCGGAGCCCGAGCCGGATCAGCATCGGGACCTCCGCCTCGTCGCCCGCGCTCCGGAGCGCCGCCGCGACGGCGGCCGCCGCCTGCGGCTGGCCGTAGCCGAGATTCGTCAGCGCCGAGATCGCGTCCGCGGCGGCCGCCGGCGCGACGCGGGCGTCGTCCCCGCCGGAGAGCGCGGCCACGATCGGATCGAAGGCCCCGAAGGCCGGCGCCTTGTCCTTCATCTCGGCCACGATCCGGGCCGCGAGCTTCGGCCCGACGCCCGGCGCCCGGGCGACCGCCGCCTTGTCGCCGGTCGCGACCGCGGTCGCGAGACCGCCGGGCTCCAGCACGGACAGGATCGCCAGCGCGACCTTCGCGCCGACCCCCTGGATCGTCTGGAGGAGCCGGAACCACTCGCGCTCGCCGTCGGACCGGAAGCCGTAGAGCCGGATCATGTCCTCGCGGACATGGGTCTCGATCGAAAGCGACGCCGCCTCGCCCACGGCCGGCAGGTTCTGCAGCGTGCGGGTCGAGCAATGCACGACGTAGCCGACGCCGCCGACGTCGAGGATGACGCTCTCCTCGCCGTAGCTGTCGACGACGCCCCTCAGCTTTCCGATCACAGGATGTCTTCCTTGTCATGGCCGGGCTTGTCTTGGCCATCCCGGCTCGATGAAGCCACGGATCGGGATGGCCGGGACGAGCCCGGCCCTGACAGAACAGGCGCGTCGTCCGCACCTCTGACGCCCGTCATCCGGCACCGGTCCGAGCAGTAGCGCACGTTCTCCCAGTCGCGCTCCCACTTCTTGCGCCAGGCGAAGGGTCGGCCGCAGGCGGCGCAGGTCTTCGTCGGGAGGTCGGCCTTGCGGCGCATCTTGGCCATCGGATCAGCCGAGGAGCGCCCGGGCGCGGCGATGATGCGCGTGCGTGATCGCGACCGCGAGCGCGTCGGCGGCGTCGGCGGTCGCGGGATCGGCCTTCGGCAGGAGCACGCGGACCATCGCGCCGACCTGCGCCTTCTCGGCATGGCCGACGCCGACGACCGTCTTCTTGACGAGGTTCGCCGCGTATTCGGCGACCGGCAGGCCGGCCAGCGCCGGCACGAGGAGCGAGACCGCGCGGGCATGGCCGAGCTTCAGCGTCGCCTGCGCGTCCTTGTTGACGAAGGTCTCCTCCACCGCGACCTCGTCCGGGCTCGTGTCCGCGAGAACCCGGAGCAGGCCCTCGTGCAACGCCCGGAGCCTGAGCGCGAGCGGATCCCGGTCCGCCGACACGACGGTCCCGCAGGCGACGTAGCCGAGCCGCGAGCCCTCGATCGTGACGAGGCCCCAGCCGGTCCGGCGGAGGCCGGGATCGAGCCCGAGAATGCGGATGGGCCAGAGGACCGGCCGGACCGGAACTGCCATCAGCGCGACAGGAATCGGCGCTCCTTCCCGATCAGCTCCGCGAAGGAGGGCCGCCCCAGGATCGCGCGCGCGAAGGCCGCGACCTTCGGATGGCGGGCCTCGTCGAGCTTGGCCCCGGCATGGTCGAGGTTCACGAACACCGTCGCGACCGCGATGTCGGCCAGCGTGATCGCGCCGCCGACGAGATGGAGATCGTCGGGCACCTGCGTCTCGAGGTAGTCGAGGATCGGCGGCAGCTCCTCGGCTTCCGCCCGGGCGGCGGCGGCCTCGTCCCCGTCCCGGCCGATCAGCGGGGCCACGACGCGGTTGAAGAAGATCTTGCCGACCACCGGCATCAGGATCGTGTCGGCGAACTCCTCGAACCAGATCGTGCGGCCGCGCGCGCGCGGCTCCGCCGGGATCAGGGGCGGGTCGGGATGCAGGGCCTCGATATAGGTCACGATCGCCGAGGAATCCGCGAGCGTGAAGTCGCCGTCCCGGAAGGCCGGCATCTTGCGGAACGGGCTCGCGGACAGGAAGTCGGGGTCCGGGGAGCCGAGGCCGATCTGCTTCAGCTCGACGGCCACGCCCTTCTCGGCCGCGAAGGCCAGGACCTTGCGGACGAAGGGTGAGAGGGATGCCCCGTAGACGATCATCGGTCGGCCTCCACTGCCGAGCGCACGCCCGGAGAATCGGTCGGCGCGACGCAGGAGCCTAGCTCATCTTCTCCACGAGCGCGTCCGAGACCTCGAAGTTGCCGTATACGTGCTGGACGTCGTCGTGGCCGTCGAGGAGCTCCATCATGCGGAGCAGCTTCTCGCCGGTCTCGTCGTCGACCGCGACCGCGTTCTGCGGCTTCCAAACGAGGGCCGACTTCCGGGGCTCGCCGAACAGGGCCTCGAGCGCCTTCGAGACGTCGATGAGCGCGCCCTGGTCGCAGGAGACGACGTGGCCGGCCTCGGGATCCGACTCGACGTCGTTCGCCCCGGCCTCGATCGCGCCTTCCAGCATCGTGTCGTCGTCCGCGACCCGCGCGTCGAACTCGATCACCCCGACGCGGTCGAACATGAACGCGACCGCGCCCGTCTCGGCGAGGTTGCCGCCCGCCTTCGTGAAGATCGACCGGACGTCG
>CAXTKM010000196.1:0-8029 GCA_964244795.1 uncultured Enterovirga sp. | reverse complement strand
CGTTCGCGAGCCTGCCGTCGCGGTTCGGGTAGTTCGCGAGCACGATCGCGACCCGCCGGTCGGCCGCGTCCGTCCGGCGCAGGCGCACCCAGGCCGCCGCGAGGGCCACCGCCGCCTCGACCTGCTCCGGCACGGACCGGCTCGTCACCGGGCCGCTGCCTTCCCCCAGGCCGCCGGCTGGCTCCTTGAACGCGACCGCGCCCGCGAAGATGCGCCCGTCCACCTCCGGCAGGACGACGTGCATGGCGAGGTCGCGCGGGGCGAGGCCGCGCGGCGAAGCGCGCCAGGCGGCCGCGCTCGTGCCCGCGAAGGCGACCTGGAGCACGGGACAATCCGGCGCGCCCGGAAGCTGCGCGCCGCCGCCGTAGCCCACCGTTCCTCTCCCGTCGGGGGGCCTGCCCTCGCCTGGGGTCCCGACCGCGAAGGCGGTGGCGTTGAGGACGATGTCGGGAGGGGCTGACGCGAAGCTCGAGGCCAGCGTCGCGGCCGAGGTCTCGTCCTTGAGGCTCGTCACGAAGACCGGCTGCGCCGCGATCCCACGCTGCTCGAGCGCCGCCGCCAGCGCCTCGACCGGCTCGGTCATGCCGCCCTGGACGAGCGCCCGGTAGAACAGGATCGCGGCCCGAGGCCGACGGTCGGCCGGAATCGCGCGGGGCCAGAGGCCGGCGGACGGGACCGGGCGCGGGCCGGGCGGTGGCGGACCCTGGCCGAGCGCATGCGCCACGAAGGCGAGCGCGCCCGCCATGTTCTCGGGGCCGCCTTCCGCGAAGTAGCGCCAGAGGGCCCGCGCCTCGTGTTCCGGCACCGTGCCTCGGGCCGCGAAGCCCCCGTCCCAGCGCGTGTCCCCGGGCAGACAGGCGAACGGGATGCGGCGCGCCAGCGCCGTCCGGCGCAGGGCCTCGATGCCGTAGGGCCAATACCCCTCGCCGCCGAGAAGGCGGAGCACGACGAACCGCGCTCGCGCGAGCGTCCGTTCAACGTAGAGGTCGACGGAAGCGGGGTGGCCGAGCGCGAGAAAGTTCGTCAGCGCGAGACCGGGCGCGTCCGCGGCCCGGTTCGCTGCCGCGAGCGCCGCGAGCTCGGTGTCGGCCGCGGACAGGATCACGATCTCGGCCGGATCCTGCCCGAGGTCGCGCGCGGCGGAGCCGTCGTCGAGGCCATGGAGCGGCGCGAACTGGAGATGCATCAGGACGGGCTCTGCGCGGGCCGATCGCGGGTCGCCTCGGAGCGTCCCTTCAGGACCAGCGGAAGCCCCGCCACGACGAACACCACCGACGGGGCGGCTACCGCCACCGCCTGGTTCAGCCGTCCCTGCGCGTCCCGGAATCGCCGGCCGAGCGCGGTCTCCGGCACGAGCCCCATCCCGACCTCGTTCGACACGAGCACGACTGGGCCACCGACGTCGGACAGGACGGCGCAGAGGCGTGCCGTCTCGCCCTCGACGTCGTGGCCGGCCATCATCAGGTTCGAGAGCCAAAGCGTCAGGCAGTCGACCAGGACGGCCCGGCCCGGGCCGGCCTCCTCGCGAAGAGCCTCCGTCAGGCGGAGCGGCTCCTCGCGCGTGACCCAGCCGTCGTCGCGACGCCGGTTGCGGTGCCGGGCGATGCGGTCGGCCATCTCGGCGTCGCCCGCGGTCGCGGTCGCGAGATAGCGCGGCAGGAGCCCGCTCGCGAGGACGAGGCGCTCCGCATGGGCGGACTTGCCCGAACGGGCGCCGCCGAGGACCAGGGTCGTCGGGAGATCGGGGCTCACCGCGGGTGGCGCCCGTCCTCCCGATCCCAGGGCAGCGGCGGGATGCGGGCCACGATCCCGCGCCGCAGCGCCTCGGGACGCTCGCGCCACAGCATGTAGCCATGCTCCTGGGAGCGGTAGGTCGCGGCCCCCTCGAGCAGGGCTTCGGCGGCGGTCTCAGAATCGAGGTCGCCGAACACGTAGGTGTAGCGGTCGGGCCCGGTCAGCGCGGCCGTGCAGGGACGCTTGCAGACGGAAAGGCATTGGACCGCCCTGACCGACACGGCGACCGGATCGGCCTGTCGCCGCAGGGCCGCGAGCAGGCGCTCCCCGGGCAGGTCCGTCTCGACGTCGCCCCGGCAGCTCACGCAGACGCTGATGACCACGGGTGCGTGAGGCTCGGACAGTCCAGGCGCGTGCGCGCCAGCGGATTCGGGCATGCTCTCTCCTGCCGGCCCGCCGCCGGATCGAGGTTGAGCGTCCGGCCGGTCTCCTGGCTCGCGGGTCGACGCCGGCCCCGCCTTCCCGGCGCGAGCGCCAGTGACGTATGGGGTCGACTCTCCGCCTACAGTTGCGGGGGCAGCCGCGGATCGGGCCCGAAGGCCGTCCCGCATTCCCGTTTCACCCCGAGGACCGGGGCACCGGACGCGATCTGGTTACGAAGCACGCGCATCCCGGCCGCGCAAGGCCGGGATGCGGTTCGACCTGAGCCCGAGCGCTCCGCGCGCCGGACGCTTCTGGGTCCTTCAGTACCGGTCGCGACCGCGCCCGTATCCGCCTCGACCCCGGTCTCCATAGCCCCGGCCGTAGCCGCCGCGACCCCGATATCCGCGATCGCGCCCGCGCCCGACGCCCAGGATATCGCGCACGATCCCGCCCGCACCGCCACGACGGCGACCGCGATCATAGCGGTCGCGATACTGCACGGGATCGACGGTGGCTGCATGGTCGACGGCGCCGGGCGCGAAGGCGGCCGCGGATGCCGGAGCGGAGGTGAGGGCGAGACCTGCGGCCAGCAGGCTGGCGGCGAGTGTCAGGGTCTTCAGCACGAGCGTTCTCCCGTTTCGGCGCGTCCGCCTCAGGGGCGAGCGCCGGACAACGAGCTATGTCGGATTCGGTTCAGTCCCGGTCGCGATGCGGACGGGCCGGACCGCGGAGCGGGGTTTCATCTGTCGGCCGGAGCCGAGATGTCGGCCAAGAGGGTTTCCAGCTCGGCCCGCTTCCTGGCCCGCTCTGCCCGAAGGTGGGCTTCGGGGAACGGCCTCGTCTTGAAGGTCAGGAAGATCGCGATCGCCGTCATGGCCACCTCCACCGGACAGGGATGGACGGTTCGTAGGGAAGCGATGTTGCGACGTGATTGCGGCCCTGTTTCGCCGTGCGGGGCGACTCAGAGGCCCGGCCGGCCCGCTCGCGCGGCGGCGTGCTCGACGGTGTGGAGGCCGAGCCAGCTCGCGACGGCCGCCAGCTCCCCGTCCAGCGCCGCCCGGACCTCGGTCGGGTTCCCGCCCGGCTCGACATGGGTGGACTGAACGATGAGGCGCCCGCCGGCCCTGTCAGCCTTGAGGTCGACCCGCGCCGCGATGCGGTCGCCGAGGATGAAGGGCAGCACGTAGTAGCCGTGCTCGCGCTTGTGGGCCGGGGTGTAGATCTCGATCCGATAGCGGAAGCCGAACAGGCGCTCGGTCCGGGCGCGTTCCCAGCAGATAGGATCGAAGGGCGAGACGAGCGCGCGCGCCTCGATCCGGCGCGGCATCGCGGCGCCGGGATCAAGATAGGCCGGGGCGGTCCAGCCCTCGACCGCGACCGGCAGGAGGTCGCCCGCCTCGACCAGCGCCGAGACCGCGGTTTTCGACGCCGCCGGGTCGAGCCGGAAGTAGTCGCGCAGATCCGGCTCGGTCGCGATCCCGAGCGCTCGGGCTGCGACCCGGACCAGCGCGCGATGCGCCTCGGCCGGCTCGGGCGTCGGCTGAGAGATGATCGTGGCCGGCAGGACGCGCTCGGTGAGATCGTACACGCGGGCGAAGCCGCGCCGCGTGCGGGTGGTCAGGAACCCGGCCCAGAACAGCCATTCGAGCGCGCGCTTCTCGTCCGACCAGCCCCACCAGGACGTGGTCGCCCCGAGCCTGCCGGTCATCGGCTCCTCCCCCGCGCTGCCGTCCCCCGCGCTTGCGCGGGCAGGCGCGCGCCCGGCAGCGAGCTCCCCGGCCGTCACCGGACCGCCGGCCTCGACCTCGCGCAGCACGGTGTCGATATAGGGCCGCCGCTCCGCCCCGAACCGGGCGAGCCCGGTGTAGATGCCGCGGCCGGCCCGGGCCTCCGCCATGCGCCAGCGCAGCATCGGCTGCAGGTCGAGCCGGACCAGCGACGCCTCGTGCGCCCAGTATTCGAAGAGCGAGCGGTCCCGAGCGCCGCCATAGGCCGCCCGGTCGAGCAGGGCCGGGTCGTAGGGACCGAGCCGGGAGAAGAATGGCATCGTGTGGGCGCGCGCGAGGACGTTCACGGAATCGATCTGGATCAGCCCGAGCCGGTCGACCACGCGTCGGAGGTGACGCGGCCCGGCGCCCTCGACCCGTTCGTCCCGGAACCCGGCCGCCGCGAGCGCGATCCGGCGCGCGAGCGCCGCCCCGATGCGCCGCACCGGTCGGTCCAGCCCGACGCTCAGGAGGATGCGCGCCCGGCGGGGCCGAAGCTCGTGGCGAGCCGCTCGATCCGGTCCGCCGAGCGGCGCAGGACCTCGGCGACCTGCCGCTCGGCCGCGTCCGAGCGCTCGGTCCCGGCGGCCGCGAGCGCCCGCATGGCGGCGATCTCGCCCTCCAGCGCCTCGACGCGACGCCGGACCTCGGCCAGCTCGTCCGCCGTGGTGAGAGCCGCCATCACGTGCAGCCGCATGTCGCCGATCTCGCCGAAGGCGGTCCGCATCTCGGAGATCCGGACGTCGAAGGCCGCCGCCAGCGCCTCGAGGTGCTTCTCCTCGCCCGGCCCGCAGGCCATGCGGTACTGACGCCCCGCGATCGTGACCTGCACGGACGCCACGGCTCAGCCCGCGACCGGAGCGGCGCCGGGAGCGCCGCCGAGAACCGTCCGGATCGTCCCGATGGCCGCGTCGAGCCGCAGCCCGACATGGTCGGAGGCGGTCTCGAGCTGCTGGACGCGGGCGCTCGCGCTCTCGAGCTCGGTCGCGAGCCGGCCGCGGTCGTCGGCCATCACCTGGAGCTCGATCTCGAGGTCGCTGCGCCGCGTGTCGGTGTCGAGGTGGCGCGCGACGGTCGACTCGAGCCGACCCACCGCCGCATCCATGCGGGCCAGCGCCGCTGCGAGCTCGGGATTCATCGCGGCCTCCAACGCAACGTCCAGGATGTAGCGCGCCGCGTTTGATTTGCGAAGCGGTGCTTGTTAAGCGCCGGGCTCGATCCGACGAAGCCGCGCGGTGGGTGGCGAAGGGGGTCGCGAGATCCCATAAAGAGCGACGGGAACCAGCCCGCCCCGAATGCGGCGTGCCGGCCTGCGGAGGACGAGATGAGCGTGAAGGTTGCGATCAACGGGTTCGGGCGGATCGGGCGCAACATCCTGCGGGCGATCCACGAGAGCGGCCGTCGGGACATCGAGGTCGTGGCCGTGAACGACCTCGGTCCCGTCGAGACGAACGCACACCTCCTGCGCTTCGATTCGGTCCATGGCCGCTACCCGGGCACGGTCGAGGTCGACGGAGACGCGATCGTGGTCGACGGCCGGCGCATCCGGGTCACCGCGATCAAGAACCCGGCCGAGCTGCCGCATCGCGAGATGGGCGTCGATATCGCGCTCGAATGCACCGGCATCTTCACGTCGCGCGACAAGGCCAAGGCCCATCTCGACGCCGGCGCGAAGCGCGTGCTCGTCTCCGCCCCGGCGGACGGCGCAGACCTCACCGTCGTCTACGGCGTGAACCACGACGAGCTGATGGCCGACCATCTCGTCGTGTCGAACGGCTCGTGCACGACGAACTGCCTCGCGCCCGTCGCGAAGGTTCTGCACGGGCTGGTCGGGATCGAGCGCGGCTACATGACGACCGTCCACTCCTACACGGGCGACCAGCCGACCCTCGATACGATGCACAAGGACCTGTACCGCGGCCGCGCGGCGGCGCTCTCGGCGATTCCGACCTCGACCGGGGCCGCGAAGGCGATCGGGCTCGTGCTGCCCGAGCTGAAGGGCAGGCTCGACGGCTCCGCGATCCGGATCCCGACCCCGAACGTCTCGCTCATCGATCTCAAGATCGTGGCGACCCGCGCCACCTCGGTCGACGCCGTCAACGCCGCCATGAAGCGGGCATCCGGGCAGGAGCTGCGCGGCGTGCTGAACACGACGGACGCCCCGAACGTGTCGCACGACTTCAACCACGACCCGCATTCCGCGACCTTCCACATGGATCAGACCAAGGTGATCGACGGCACCTTCGTTCGGGTCCTGGCCTGGTACGACAATGAGTGGGGCTTCTCGAACCGCATGGCCGACACCGCCGTCGCCATGGCGAAGCTCGGCTGACATGCTTGCACAGGAGTGCTAGGACGTGAGCGGCGCTCCAACACGCTTCGAGACGTTCGAAGAAGCGCGGGATGCCTTCAACATCGCGCTTCCATCGTTCAAATGCCCGGCTTGTGGCGACGAACACGTATCGATGATTGGCGAGTTCGAGCACAACTTAAGAACGAAGATCGTTCTTCAGGGTGACGATAGTCCAACCGCCGAAAAATTCGTTCCGACACTCGTTTTGATCTGTAACAATTGCGGCTACGCTTCGACCTTTGCAGAGGATGCGATCAGATCGCTGGCTGTGAAACGATCCAGGGATTCATCTGGTGGTTGAGCCCGTGCCATTCTCGATGTCCAGGACGGTACAAGGCTCGTCGGGAGGTCCGGAGGACCCGATGCTTGAAACGCGGATCGGCCGATTAAAAGACGACATGATCGAGGTGAAGGCTAGCTTCAAGGCGATCGAGAGCGCTTTGGTCCCCATAAAGTATCTTCCAACGGCGTCAGACTATGCAACCCTCAAGGCAGACATAGCTCGCCTGGATGGTCGAATGTCGCAAATTCCTACGGCTTGGACGATGTTTAGCGCTATCGTGATGACTTGGGGCGCAGGTGCCGCGATCGTGTTTACGCTTCTTCGCTATGCGCGACCCTGAACGGTAGAGATTCAGCATGTCCGACACCATCACGACCTCGCGGGTCGAGCCGATCCTCGATCCCGGCCCCGCCTCCGCTGCCCCTCCGCCTCCCGTGCCGTACGCGACCGAGGAGCGCCGCGACGTGTCGCCGATGCCTCGGGCCGTGCCCGTCGAGACTCCCGTCGCGCAACACGAGCGGCCCTCGTCGCTGTCCGATCAGCTCGCCAGGCTGGAGGACAAGACCTCGCGCATCGAGGAGAAGCTCGCCCGGGCGGAGGCCTCGACGCAGCGGGTCGTCGACCGGTTCGAGGCGTCTTCGCACCGGATGAGCGAGGTCGCGCAGCAATCCGACCTGATGGCCATGCGGGGCGACGTGAAGTTCGTCGCCCGCCGGGCGAAGAACCTGCCCGGCTTCTCGGCCCTGATCCTCTCCTCCGTGATCACGGCGGTTCTCACCGCCGTCCTCACGGTCGTGATCATCCGCTACATGCCGGCCCTGCTCGGGCGCTGAACCCGCCCGATCGATACGCGTGACGGAGACACGACCCCGATGAGCGAGTCCGCCTTCCGGACCCTCGACGATGCCGGCGACCTCGAGGGCAGGCGCGTCCTGGTCCGGGTCGACGTGAACGTTCCGACCGAGAACGGCCGCGTCACGGACGCGACCCGGATCGAGCGCGTCCTGCCGACCCTCCGGGAGATCTCCGATCGGGGCGGGCGGGTCGTGCTGCTCGCGCATTTCGGCCGGCCGAAGGGCAGGCGCACCGAGGCCGACACGCTTCGGCCGGTCGGCCGGGAGCTGTCCCGCATCTTCGGCCGGCCGGTCGCCTTCGCGGAGGATTGCGTCGGCCCGTCCGCAGAGGCCGCGGTCGCGGCGCTGGGCGACGGCGACGTGCTGCTGCTCGAGAGCACGCGTTTCCACCCCGAGGAGGAGCGGAACGATCCGGCCTTCGCCCGGCAGCTCGCGGCGTTGGGCGACCTCTACGTCAACGACGCCTTCTCGGCCGCGCACCGGGCGCACGCCTCGACCGAGGGCATCGCCCATCTCCTGCCGGCCTTCGCGGGCCGCGCCATGCAGGCGGAGCTCGAGGCGCTGGCGAAGGGTCTCGACGCGCCCGAGCACCCGGTCGTCGCGATCGTCGGGGGCG
>CAXTKM010000195.1:0-8111 GCA_964244795.1 uncultured Enterovirga sp. | reverse complement strand
GAAGCGGCTGTGAGGACGCCCGTCATTGCGAGCGAAGCGAAGCAACCCAGGAGGGCGCGCGCCGGCTCTGGGTTGCTTCGCTTCGCTCGCGATGACGGAGGAGCTGCCTAGATGCCCCTCCTCTCCGTCGAAGACCTCCAGACCCACTTCCGCACGCCGGACGGCGTGAACCGCGCCGTCGACGGCGTCTCGTTCACGGTCGAACCGGGCGAGACGCTCGCGATCGTGGGCGAATCGGGCTGCGGGAAGTCGGTGACCGCGAACGCGATCCTTCGGCTCATCCCCGAGCCACCGGGGAAGATCGCGGGCCGGATCCTGTTCGAGGGCCGGGATCTCCTGACGCTCTCGGACCGGGCCATGCGGCAGATCCGCGGCAACGACATCTCGATGATCTTCCAGGAGCCGATGACGTCGCTGAACCCCGTCCTGTCGATCGGCCGCCAGCTCGGCGAGACGCTCAGGCTGCACCAGGGGCTCGACAAGGCGGCCGCGCTCGCGCGGGCGGTCGAGATGCTGACGCTGGTCGGCATCCCGGAGCCGGTCCGGCGCGTCGCGCAGTACCCGCACCAGCTCTCGGGTGGCATGCGTCAGCGCGTGATGATCGCGATGGCGCTCGCCTGCTCGCCGAAGCTCCTGATCGCGGACGAGCCGACGACGGCGCTCGACGTGACGATCCAGGCGCAGATCCTCGACCTCATGCGCGACCTGAAGACCCGGGTCGGGGCGGCCATCATCCTGATCACGCACGACCTCGGCGTCGTGGCCGAGGTCGCGGCCCGGGTGGTCGTCATGTATGCCGGCCGCAAGGTCGAGGAGGCGCCGGTCGCCGAGCTGTTCCGGGCCCCGAAGCACCCCTACACGCAAGGGCTGATCGGGGCCGTGCCGAAGCTCGGCTCCTCGCTCGGGGGCGGCCGGACCCGGCTCGCGGAGATCCCCGGCCTCGTGCCGAGCCTGAAGACCCGGATCGCGGGCTGCGTCTTCGCCGGCCGCTGCCCGCTCGCGACGGACCTCTGCCGCAAGGTCGCGCCGGCGCTCGAGGCGAAGGCCCCGGCCCACCTCGCGGCGTGCCACTACGCGGCGATCGAGGCGGTGGCGGCGTGAGAAACCTGCAGCGCTCTGGTCTCCTCTCCCCGCGAGCGGGGAGAGGTCGAGTCGCACGTCAGTGCGACCGGGTGAGGGGCCGGGACACGCGACGCGGATTGTGGATCGCCCCTCATCCGGTCGATGCTTCGCATCGCTCGACTTCTCCCCGCAAGCGGGGAGAAGAGGGCGTCCCATGACCCGGCCGCTCCTCGAGGTGAACGACCTCGTCAAGCATTACGGCGGCAAGGGCGCGCTCGTGCGGGCGGTCGACGGCGTCTCGTTCCATGTCGATCGCGGCGAGACGCTGTCGCTCGTCGGCGAATCGGGCTGCGGCAAGTCGACCGTCGGCCGGGCCGTGCTCCGCCTCGTGCCGCTGACGAGCGGGCAGGTCGTGCTGGACGGGAGCCGCATCGACGCGCTGTCGCCCGGCGCGCTCCGGCCGATGCGGCGCCGCATGCAGGTCGTCTTCCAGGACCCGTTCTCGAGCCTGAACCCGCGCATGCGGGTGCGGGACATCCTGGGCGAGCCGATCCGGAACTTCGGCCTCGCGAAGACCGGGGCCTCGCTCGAGACCAGGGTCGCGACGCTGCTCGACACCGTGCGGCTGCCGGCCGACGCGGCGGGCCGGTTCCCGCACGAGTTCTCGGGCGGACAGCGCCAGCGGATCGGCATCGCGCGCGCGCTCGCGGCCGAGCCGGACCTCATCATCTGCGACGAGGCGGTCTCGGCGCTCGACGTGTCCGTGAAGGCGCAGGTCGTGAACCTCCTGCAGGACCTGCAGCGCGACCTCGGGCTCGCGCTCCTGTTCATCAGCCACGACCTCGCGATCGTCGAGCACATGACGCATCGGGTCGCCGTGATGTATCTCGGCAAGATCGTCGAAGTGGCCTCGCGCGAGCGCACCTTCGGGTCGCCGAAGCACCCCTATACCTACGCGCTCCTGTCCGCCGTGCCGGTGCCCGAGCCCGGCAAGGCCCGCACCCGCATCGTGCTCAAGGGCGACGTGCCATCGCCGATCAACCCGCCGGCGGGCTGCCGCTTCCACACGCGCTGCCCCTTCGTGTTCGACCGCTGCCGGAGCGAGGAGCCCATCCTGAAGCCCGTCGCGGCCGGGCAATCGGCGGCCTGCCACCTGCACGATCGCCCCCGGGACGAGAACCCGCTCGCGGACGCAGCCTGACGGGCGGCGGAGCGGCTCAGGCCGGCCCGGTCGCGACCGGGGTGTCCCCGCGCGAGCCCCATTCGGCCCAGGACCCGTCGTAGATCGCAGGCCGCGGCCAGCCGGCCCGCTCCATCGCGAGCGCCAGGATCGCGGCCGTGACGCCCGATCCGCAGCTCGCGATCACCGGGGCGCCCCGGACCGCGCCGGCCCGCTCCAGCGCGGCCTCGATCGTGGCCGCGTCGGCGAGGCGCCCGTCGCGCAGCACGGCGCCGTAGTGCAGGTTCAGGGCGCCCGGCATGTGCCCGGACCGCATGCCGGCGCGGGGCTCCTGCTCCTCGCCCGTGAAGCGCGCGGCGGAGCGGGCATCCAGCACCTGCGCCGTCCCGGACGCGAGCGCGTGGCGGACGTCCGCGATCCCGGCGACCGCGGCCGGATCGAAGCCAGGCACGAAGGTCTTGGCGGAGCGGGGCGCCGGGCCGCCGCTCTCCGTCGGGCGGCCGTCCGCGATCCAGGCCGGCAGCCCGCCGTCCAGCACCGCGACCCGCTCCGTCCCGAAGGCCCGGAACGTCCAGGCGACCCGGGGCGCCGAGAACAGGCCCATCCCGTCGTAGCAGACGACGAGGGTCGCGGCATCGATCCCCATCTGGCCGACCGCTTGCGCGAAGCTCGCCGGGTCCGGCAGCATGTGCGGCAGCGCCGAGCCGCGATCCTTCACGGCATCGATGTCGAACCGGAGCGCGCCCGGGACGTGCCCGGCCCGGTACTCCGCCTCCGGATCGCGCCCGTGCGCGGGCAGGTAGTAGGACCCGTCGAGCACGACGAGGTTCGGATCGGACAGGTGATCGGCGAGCCAGGCTGGAGAGACGATCGCGATGGGGTTCATCGCTCGATCAGCGGTCCGCGTAGCTCGACCAGAGGAAAAGGCCGATTCCTACCGCGAGCAGGCTCAAGGGGGCTCCGACGATGGCGATGAACTGAGTGGTGCTCATGGCTGCAATCTCCCGAGAAGACGTCGCGCTGCCCAGTGGAAGGCTAATCCGACGAAGAGCCAGATGGCAACGATGAGGGATAGCGCCCAGGGGCCGAGCGGCGAGGTGGCGTTCAGCCCGAAAGAGAGCGCGATCAGCGGTCCTACGCCGCCCGCGGTCAGGGAGAAGCCCGCGATTGTGTTCATCAGGCCGGCCGTCAGCTTGATGCGCTCGTTGGTGACGAGGCTCACCGCCTACCCCAACCTGATCCTGACGCGCCGGTTCTGCCGGCCCTTCTTCTCGATGTCGGTCACCGACACGGTGCCGATCTCGCCCGTGCGCCGGACATGGGTGCCGCCGCAGGGCTGGAGGTCGATGCCGGCGATCTCGACGAGGCGCACGCGGCCGGAGCCGCGCGGCGGCTTCACGGCCATGGTCTTCACGAGCTCCGGCTGGGCGTCGAGCTCGGCATCCGTGATCCAGCGCGTCGAGACTTCGGCATCCCGGTCGACCAGCGCCTGCAGTCTCGCCGTGATCTCGGCCTTGTCGAGCCCCGCATCCGGGATGTCGAAGTCGAGCCGTCCGTCGCCGTCGCCGATCGACCCGCCCGAGACCGGATAGGGCAGGACGACACTGAGGAGGTGGAGCGCCGTGTGCACCTTCATGCGGGCGAGGCGTCGCTCCCAGTCGAGCGTCGCGTCGACCCCGTCGCCGACCGCGAAAGCCGCGGCCCGGTCCGTCAGGTGCACGACGGCGGTCCGGTCCGGCCCGTAGACCGCGTTCGCGACGACCGCTTCGAGATCGCCGCGCGCGATCAGGCCGGCGTCGCCCGGCTGGCCGCCGCCCTGGGCGTAGAAGACGGTCCGGTCGAGCACGATCCCCTCGGGCAGGATCGCCACGACCTCGGCCCGGCACGTCCGCAGATACGCGTCGTCGCGGAACAGGAGCGTTGTCATCGGCGTGAGGGGATCGCTGGCGGAGAGGTCATGCGAGCCCGAGTCGGGCCAGCACGGTCGCGATCTCCTCGCGGACGGCCGCCGGGAGCGGCTGGACAGGTCGGGGCGGCTCGGCATCCGTGAGGCCGAGCAGCCCGGCCGCCGCGTACACGACCCGGATGCTGCTGTGCCGCGCGAAGAGCTGCCAGAGCGGCGCGAGCGCGGCGTTGAGCCGGCGCGCCTCTTCGGCGTCGCGGCGCTCTGCGGCCCGGACGATCGCGAGGCAGGGCGCGGGGAACAGGCCGCCCGCGACGCTGTACCAGCACGCGCCGCCGGCGAGCAGCGCCTCCGCGGCGTGCGCGTCGACGCTGTAGCCGAGCGAGAAGGTCCCCGGCACGCGGGCGCGAAGATCCGCGTGCTGGGCCGCCACGGCCTCGGGTCCGGCCGCCGGGTTCTTCACCGCGACGACGCCCGGCACCGCCGCGAGGCGCGCCACGAGCTCGGGCGTGATCGTGAAATGCGTGGTGCCGGGGTTGTTGTAGAGGCAGACAGGCAGGTCGACGGACCTCGCGACCTCCCCGACGTGCTCGAACACCTCGTCCTCGGTCAGCGGCGTGTAGGAGACCGGCGCGAGGAGCCCGGCATCGGCGCCCGCCTCCCGGGCGTCCCGGGCGAGCCGCACGGCCTCGTCGGTCCGGAGCGCCCCGATGCCGACCAGAAGCGGCGCCCGGCCGGCGATCGTCTCGGCCGCGGCCTCGACCGCGCGCCGGCGCTCCTCGCGGGTGAGATACGCGTAGGTGCCGGTGCTGCCCAGCAGCCCGATCGAATCGACGCCCGCCTCGACGAGCCGTGCGAGCAGCCGGCGGAGGCCCGCGACGTCGACCCGACCGGCCGCGTCGGCCGGCGTGATCGGGAAGGCCGAGAGCCCTGTGAACATCGATGCCTCCGGGGCCGTCGGCGGCGATCCGCCTCCCTGCTCAGCCCGAGAAGCCGACCACGGTCTGGCGCTGCTCGCCGAGTCCCTGGATGCCGAGCGTCATCACGTCTCCCGCCTTGAGGAAGCGCGGCGGCTTCATGCCGAGCCCGACGCCGGGCGGGGTTCCGGTGGTGATCACGTCGCCGGGCTCCAGCAGCATGAAATGCGAGGCGTAGGACACGATCTTCGCGCAATCGAAGATCATCGTCTTGGTCGAGCCGCGCTGCGCCTTCTCCCCGTTGACGTCGAGCCACATCGACAGGTCCTGGACGTCGCCGAGCTCGTCCGGAGTGACGAGCCACGGTCCGAGCGGCCCGAAGGTCGGCGCGCTCTTGCCCTTCATCCACTGCCCGCCGCGCTCGATCTGGTATTCGCGCTCGGAGACGTCGTTGCAGATGCAGTACCCGGCCACGGAATCGAGCGCGTCGTTCGCGTGGACGTAGGACGCCCGCCGGCCGATCACGATCGCGATCTCGACCTCCCAGTCGGTCTTCTTCGAGCCCTTCGGCAGCATCACGTCGTCGTTCGGGCCGACGATGCAGGAGGGCGCCTTGTTGAACAGGATCGGCTCGGACGGGATCGCGGCGCCGGTCTCGGCGGCATGGTCGGCGTAGTTCAGCCCGACCGCGATGAAGTTCCGGACCCCGGCCAGCGGCGATCCGAGGCGCGTGCCGGCCGCGACCTTCGGCAGGAGCTCGTGGTCGAGCTTCGCCAGCGCGGCGAGCCCGCAGGACGCGAGGAACGCGCCGTCGATGTCCGCGACGGAACCGGACAGGTCGCGGATCGTGCCGCTCGAATCGACGAGGCCCGGCTTCTCCTCGCCCGGCTGTCCGTATCGCACCAGCTTCATGTCGCGCCCCCCTGTCGGCCGATGTCTATCGATTGAGCCCGCGACCGCAACCCCGTTCGGATCGGCAGGGCGATGCGAGTGTGTCGTTCAGGCAACGCTCGTGTGACAAAGCATCATTTTCGGGCAATCGGCACCGTTTTCCAGACAATCCCGCGCCCTGTGGCGGAGCCGCGATTGTGGCCGCCTCATGGCGGCGTCATCATGACTGCAAGCCAAGACAAGAACGATCGAGGAAGCGGCATGACGAAGGGAAACATCCGGGCGCTGGCCCTGGCTGGATTGTCGGCCGGCGCGCTGATCGGTGCCGGTTCGGCCGCTCATGCGGGCGCGTTCGGGCTTCGCACCCAGAGCGCGACGGCCCTCGGGGCCTCTTTCGCGGGCAGCGCCTCCGGAATGGCCGGGATCTCGTCGATGTTCTCGAACCCGGCCACGATCACGATGAACCCGGGCTACACGAGCGAGTACAATTTCAGCTTCGTCGCGCCCGACGTGAACGTCAGGCCCGTGGTCGGCACGCCGACCGCCGCCTTCGGGCCGTCGGGCAACATCGGCCAGGACGCCTTCGTCCCGGCGAGCTACTCGGCCTATCAGGTGAACGAGAACATCTGGCTCGGGCTCGCGAGCGGGTCGCAGTTCGGCAGCATCACGAAGCCGAACGACGTCTGGGCCGGCCAGACCTATTCGCGCTCCTCGCGCGTCACCTCGCTCAGCTTCTCGCCGATCTTGGGCATCAAGTTCAACGACTACCTGTCTTTCGGCATCGGGCCGACGCTGCAGTATTTCAAGGTCCGTCTGAACTCGGCCGCCGCCCCCGGTCCGACCGGCCGCGGCGTCATCCTCGAAGGCGACGACTGGGCGGCCGGGCTCACGACCGGCGTGACGATCACGCCGTTCGAGGGCACGACGATCGGTGTCGGCTACAAGTCCTCCATCCACCACGAACTCGACGGCACGCTCCGGGTCCCGACCCTCACGGGCGGAACCGTGACGCCGATCAAGGTCAACCTGAACCTGCCCGAGACGGTGACGTTCGGCATCACGCAGCAGATCACGCCCGAGCTGAAGGCGAGCCTCGGGTTCGAGTGGATGAACTGGAGCCGGCTCGGCACGCAGGCGATCCAGTCGGCGCAGCTCGGGGTTCCGGTCGCGCCGTTCCCGCTGAACTACCGGGACGGGTATCTCTACTCGGTCGGCTTCGAGTACCAGCTCTACCGCGACCTCGCGATCCGGGCCGGCCTCGGCTACGAGACCTCGCCGATCGACAATTCCAACCGATCGACCCGACTGCCCGACGTCGACCGGCTCTACACGACCGTCGGCGCGAGCTACAACTACAACGAGAAGCTCACGGTCAGCGCCGCCTACGCCCATTACTTCGCGATCGGCGACAGCGCGATCCGGATCCGACCGGGCGACCCGCAATACAACGGCCTCTCCTTCTTCGCCGAGTCCCGTGCCTCGGTCGACGTCGTGTCGCTGTCCCTCCGCTATCGCTGGGACAGCCCCCAGGTGGCGGAGGCCGCGCCGATCATCCGCAAGTTCTGAGTTTCGGGCGGAACGCCACTACGCACCCAGGATCAGGACGTCGGTGGCCGGGACAGGATCTCGAGGACGATTCAGGCCTGGACGGTGACGTAGAGCCCCGGCGCGTCCGCGAGCGCCGGGAGCGGGCCCGATCCGGGTTCGCGCGGGGCTGTCCGCTCCGGAGACTGGGCCTCGACCCACCGGAACCAGTGCGGCCACCACGAGCCGGGATGCTCCTCGGCGGCCCCGAACCAGTCCTCCAGCGAGGCGCCCGGCACGATGGGACCGACGCGGTAGCCGTATTTCGGCTTCGCGGGCGGGTTCACGACGCCTGCGATGTGGCCCGATCCCGCGACCACGAAATCCACCGGGCCGCCGAAGACCTGCGAGCCGAGATGGACCGATTTCGCGGGCGCGATGTGGTCCTCGCGGGTCGCGAGGTTGAAGATCGGCACGGTGACCCGGCCGAGGTCGAGCCGGACGCCGTCGACCACCATCTCGCCCCGGGACAGCTTGTTCTCGAGATAGCAGTTCCGCAGGTAGAAGGAGTGGTTCGCGGCCGGCATCCGGGTCGCGTCCGAGTTCCAGTAGAGGAGGTCGAACGGGAAGGGCG
>CAXTKM010000194.1:0-8166 GCA_964244795.1 uncultured Enterovirga sp. | reverse complement strand
GGTCTCGGTCCCGGTGCCGGAATCGACCGTGGCCTTCGTCGCAGCCACCCCGACCGACGCCACCCCGGTCGCCGTCGCGCCACCGCAGCCGGCCCTGACCCGTGCCGGCCGCGGCTACTGGGTCCAGCTCGGCGCCTTCGGGATCCAGCCCTCCGAGTTCGTGAAGCCGGCCTTCGTGGTCCTGGCCGCCTGGGCCTTCTCCGAGGGCGCGCGCCGGAAGGACGTGCCGGGCGCGCTGGTCGCGATCCTGCTCCTGCCCGCGACGGTGGTGCCGCTCATCCTGCAGCCGGATTTCGGGCAGACGATGCTGGTCGCGATCACCTGGGGCGGGCTGTTCTTCGTCGCCGGCCTGCACTGGCTCTGGGTCGCGGGCCTGTTCGGGGCGGGCGTCATCGGGGTCGGGGCCGCCTACACGCTCTTGCCGCACGTGCGCGACCGCTTCGAGCGCTTCCTGAACAAGGATTCCGGCGACAGCTTCCAGGTCGCGACCGCGCTCGAGAGCTTCACCAAGGGCGGCTGGTTCGGCCGCGGCCCGGGCGAGGGCACGATCAAGCGCATCCTGCCGGACGCGCATACGGACTTCATCTTCTCCGTCACGGGCGAGGAGTTCGGGGTCGTGGTCTGCCTCGCGCTGCTCGGGGTCTTCGCCTTCATCGTGCTGCGGGGGCTGTCCCTCGCGCGCAGGAGCGAGGACACGTTCTGCCGGCTCGCGATCACCGGCCTCGTCCTGATGTTCGGTCTCCAGGCCTGCATCAACATGATGGTCAACGTGCACCTGATGCCCGCGAAGGGCATGACGCTGCCCTTCATCTCCTACGGCGGCTCGTCGCTGCTCTCGCTCGCGCTCGGGATGGGCTTCCTCATCGCGCTCACCCGCCGGCGGCCGAGGGCCGAGATGCTGGACCGGCTCTCGCCGCAGCGAGGCGATCGGTGACGGATCGACCCGTCCAGCGGCTGGTCCTGATCGCGGCCGGCGGGACGGGAGGGCACCTCTTCCCGGCCGAGGCGCTCGCGGTCGCGCTGCGGGCGCTGGGCGTCCGGGTCGCGCTCGCGACGGACGGGCGGGTCGACGAGATCGCGAAGACGTTTCCGGCCGAGCGCGTCGTCCTGATCCCGTCCGCGACGCCGTCGGGGGGCTCGCTCGCCTCGAAGGCGCTCGCGGCGCTCAGGCTCGGGCGCGGCGTGATGCGCTCGCTCTCGGTGCTCCGGGCGATGCGGCCGGCCTGCGCCGTGGGCTTCGGCGGCTATCCGACGGTGCCGCCCGTTTTCGCCGCGACGATCCTGCAGATCCCGACCCTGGTCCATGAGCAGAACGGCGTCGTGGGCCGGGCGAACCGTTTCCTTCTCGGCCGTGTCGCCGCGATCGCGACGGGCTTCCCGGTCGTGCGGGGCATCCCGGACGGGATGGCCCGGAAGACCTACCGGACCGGGAACCCGGTCCGGCCCGCCGTGGTGGAGGCGGCCCTGATTCCGTATCGGGCGCCGGAGCCCGGCGGCGCGCTCCGGCTCGCGGTGTTCGGCGGCAGCCAGGGGGCGCGCGTGATGAGCGAGGTCGTGCCCGCGGCGCTGGCGTCGCTCGCCGAGGAGGCGCGGGCGCGCCTCCGGGTCGTGCAGCAGGCTCGGCCGGAGGACCTCGCCGCCGTGCGGTCGGCTTATGCTGCGGCCGGCATCGACGCCGTCGTCGCGCCGTTCTTCGCCGATCTTCCGGCTCGGGTGGCGGAGGCGCATCTCGTCGTCGCCCGGTCCGGCGCGTCGACCGTGGCCGAGCTCGCCGCGATCGGCCGGCCCTCGATCCTCGTACCCTTGCCGGGAGCGCTCGACGGCGATCAGGCCGCGAACGCGCTCTCGCTGTCCGAGATCGGGGCGGCGCTCGTCCTGCCGCAGGCGGACTTCACCCCGGAGCGGCTCGCGGCCGAGATCGCGGGGCGCCTCGCCGACTCGGCCGGCTTGACCGAAGCCGCTGCGGCGGCGAAGAGCGCCGGAATCCTCGACGCGGCGCAGCGCCTCGCGGCGTTGGTCATGAGCCTTGCCCGGCTGCCCGTTCCGAACGGGCGTGACGGTGCTGGTAACGAGACATCGTCATCCTGAGGAGGCGCGACGCGCCGTCTCGAAGGACGCACGGCGGTCCCGCGTGCTTCGAGACGCGCCGCTGCGCGTCGCTCCTCAGCATGACGCTGCAGGAGTCCATTCGATATGAGGCCTGAGCGATGAAACTCCCCCCGAAGCTCGGACCCATCCACTTCATCGGGCTTGGCGGCATCGGCATGTCCGGGATCGCCGAGGTGATGCACAACCTCGGCTACACCGTTCAGGGCTCGGACGCGGCCGACAACTACAACGTCCGGCGCCTGGCCGAGAAGGGCGTCCAGACCTTCATCGGGCACGAGGCCCGGAACGTCGAGAACGCGGCCGTCGTGGTGGTGTCGACCGCGATCCGGCGCGACAACCCCGAGCTTGCGGCCGCCCGCGAGCGGCGCCTCCCGGTCGTCCGTCGGGCCGAGATGCTGGCCGAGCTGATGCGGTTCAAGAGCTGCGTCGCGGTCGCCGGCACCCACGGCAAGACCACGACCACCTCGCTCGTCGCGACCCTGCTCGACGCCGGCGGGCTCGACCCGACCGTGATCAACGGCGGCATCATCAACGCCTACGGGACCAACGCCCGGATGGGCACGGGCGACTGGATGGTGGTCGAGGCCGACGAATCCGATGGCACCTTCCTGAAGCTTCCGGCCGACGTCGCGATCGTGACGAACATCGACCCGGAGCACCTCGACCATTTCGGGTCCTTCGACGCGATCAAGGACGCCTTCCGGCACTTCATCGACAACATCCCGTTCTACGGCTTCGCGGTCATGTGCATCGACCACCCGGTCGTGCAGGACATGGTCGGCCGGATCGAGGACCGGCGCGTCATCACGTACGGCGAGAACCCGCAGGCCGACGTCCGGCTGATCGACATCGACCAGAAGGGCGGCAGGAGCCGGTTCCGCGTGCTGATCCGCGACCGTCGCCCGGGCTTCCGGCTCGAGCTCGACGACCTCGAGATGCCGATGCCGGGAAAGCACAATGCGCTGAACGCGACCGCCGCGATCGCGGTCGCGCATGAGCTCGGCATCGCGCCGGACGCGATCCGCAAGGGCATCAAGGGGTTTGCCGGAGTGAAGCGTCGCTTCACCCGGACCGGCGAGTGGAACGGCGTCACGATCTTCGACGATTACGGGCACCATCCCGTCGAGATCAGGGCCGTCCTGAAGGCCGCCCGCGCCTCGACCGACGACCAGGTGATCGCGGTCGTGCAGCCGCACCGCTACACGCGGCTCGCCTCGCTGTTCGAGGATTTCTGCACCTGCTTCAACGACGCCGACTTCGTGATCGTGGCACCCGTCTACGCGGCCGGCGAGGCGCCGATCGAGGGCATCGACCGCGACAGCCTGGTAGCCGGACTGAAGGCGCGCGGCCACCGGAACGTCGCGACGCTGGAGCGCTCCGAGGATCTCGCGGCCCTGGTCCGCGGACAGGCGCGCCCCGGCGACTACGTCATCTGCCTGGGCGCCGGCAACATCACGCAATGGGCCTATGCCCTGCCGGGCGAGCTCGAGGGGCTGGGGAGCCCGGGCGCGTCGTGAGGGGCCGCACGCGCCTCCTCTCCCCGCTCGCGGGGAGAGGTCGAGTCGGCGGCAGCCGACCGGGTGAGGGGCAGGCACCCGGCTCCGTCGCGTTTCCTTGCCCCTCATCCGGTCGCGCTGACGCGCGACTCGACTTCTCCCCGCGAGCGGGGAGAAGAGGCGTGCGTTAGACCTGACGATGCGCGGCCCCAAGACGCGACAGACCGATCGAGCGCGCGGACTTCGTCGGGTGCAGACCGATGTCGAACGGAAGCTTTGGAGCCGTTTGAGCAACCGACAGGTCGCCGGCTGCAAATTCGTACGCCAAGAGCCCATCGGTCCGTATTTCGCAGATTTCGCCTGCCGGGAGCGCAAGATCGTCGTCGAGCTGGACGGCAGCCAGCACATCGAGAGCGAACGTGACGTCGTGCGCGACGCGTATCTATCCCGTAGTGGCTATCGGGTTCTCCGCTTCTGGAACGGCGAGGTGAATGCGAACCTTGCGGGCGTACTCGACACGATCTTCGCGGCCCTCGAAGAAAGCGCGATCCGCCTCCACTCCCCGCTCGCGGGGAGTGGTCAATTGGGCGAAGCCGACCGGGTGAGGGGCGATCCTCCGACCTCGTGGCGTGTCCAACGCCCCTCATCCGGTCGCGCTGACGCGCGACTCGACGTCTCCCCGCAAGCGGGGAGAAGAATCGATCTCGCGGGTGCGCTCCGGGCCGACATCCCGGGGCTTCGCGGCACGATCGAGGCCGATGCCCCGACCGCGCGGCTCTCGTGGTTCCGGACCGGAGGGCCGGCCGAGGTGCTGTTCACGCCCGCCGACGAGGCCGACCTCGCCCTGTTCCTGGCCGGCTGCCCGGCCGAGGTCCCGGTGCTGGTGGTCGGGCTCGGCTCGAACCTCCTGATCCGCGACGGCGGCGTGCCGGGCGTGGTGATCCGGCTCGGGCGGGCTTTCGCGACGATCGCGATCGAGGCCGGCCATCGGGTGCGGGCCGGCGCTGGCGCGGCCGACGTGAAGGTCGCGCGCGCAGCGGCCGAGGCCGGGATCGACGGGCTCGCCTTCCTGCGCGGCATCCCGGGCACGATCGGGGGCGCGCTCCGGATGAACGGCGGCGCCTATGGGGGCGAGACGGCGCACGTTCTGGTCGAAGCCCGGGCGCTCGATCGCACGGGCCGCACGGTCCGGCTCGGGGCGGCCGAGATGGGCTTCACGTACCGGCATTGCGGCGCGCCCGAGAACCTCGTCTTCACCGAAGCGCTGTTCCAGGGCCGGCCGGGCGTCCCCGACGCGATCCTGGCCGCGATGAGCGAGATCACCGAGGCACGCTCGGCCACCCAGCCCGTGAACACGAGGACCGGCGGCTCGACCTTCAAGAACCCGCCCGGCCGGAGGGCCTGGGAACTGGTCGACCGCGCCGGCTGCCGCGGCCTCGCGATCGGGGCGGCTCAGGTCTCGGAGCTCCATTGCAACTTCCTGGTCAACCGCGGCGGCGCGACCGCAGCCGAGATCGAGGCGCTCGGCGAAGAGGTGCGGCGACGGGTGCGGGAGACGAGCGGGGTGGAGCTGGAGTGGGAGATCGCGCGGGTGGGGATCGGGGCCTCGCACGAAATCTTGCCCGTCACGTCGTAAGTCGGTAAGTCGTCTTACCGGAGGTGGTGCATGCCCGGAAAGATCGCCTATTCCACGATCTCGGTGAAGAGCCAGACCGTCCTGCCGCGCGAGATCCGCGAGAGGCTCGGGATCGCGGCCGGCGACCGGCTCCGCTATCGGGTGAGCCGGGCCGGGATCATCATCGAGAAGGCCGATCCCGATCCGATGGACGATCCTTTCGCGACGTTCACGGAATGGGCAAGCGCCGACGATGAAGAAGCCTTCGCCGATCTCTGATCCGAGCGACTACGCGGCCGGTACGGTGGTCGTGGTGCCGTTCCCGTATTCGGACCGGTTGTCGGAGAAGAGGCGGCCGGCCGTGGTGGTCAGCGTCTCCGAGATCGAGCGGACCGGGCTTCTCTGGGTCCTCATGATCACGACGGCGAAGCGTGGCGTCACGGCTCTCGACATCCCTGTCGATGAACCGTCCGCGGCCGGCCTGTCCGTGGCGTGCGTCGTCCGACCCACCAAGATCGCCTGCATTGAGCCTTCGCGCGTCGTCAGGCGCGCGGGTTCGTTAAGGCCTTCGACACTGGGCATCGTTCTCTCTCGTGTCCATTCTCTGATCGCCCCACCACTCCCGGGACCATAAGGAACCCCGATGTCCCACAGCGCCAAACACGTCGCCGTCCTGATGGGCGGGTGGTCCGCGGAGCGGGAGGTATCGCTGAGCTCGGGGCGGGCCTGCTCGAAGGCGCTGGAGGAGGGCGGCTACCGGGTGACGCCGATCGACGTGCAGCCGGACGTCGCGCGCGTCCTGCAGGCGGTTCGGCCGGACGTCGTGTTCAACGCCCTGCACGGGCCCCATGGCGAGGACGGCACGATCCAGGGCCTCCTCGAGATCCTGCGGCTGCCCTACACCCACTCGGGCGTCCTCGCCTCCGCGCTCGCGATGAACAAGGAGAAGGCGAAGGAGATCATGCGGGCGGCCGGCGTTCCCGTCCCGGAGGGCGTCGTCGTGTCGCGCCACGACGCCGCGTCCCGGCACGTCCTGCCGCCGCCCTACGTCGTGAAGCCCGTGAGCGAAGGATCGTCCAAGGGCGTGATCATCGTGCGCGAGGACCGCACCCACCCGCCACAGGAGCTCGGCCGCGAGGATTGGGCCTATGGCGAGCGCGTGATGGTCGAGCGCTTCATCCCCGGGCGCGAGCTCACCTGCGCCGTGATCGGCGACAGGGCGCTCGGCGTGATCGACATCCAGCCGGCCACCGGCCTCTTCTACGACTACGACGCGAAGTACGCCGAGGGCGGATCCGTCCACGTCCTGCCGGCCGAAATTAAACCGAATATTTACCAACAGGTCCAAGAGTTGGCGTTAACGGCGCATCAAGCACTCGGCTGTCGCGGCGTAAGCCGTGCCGACCTTCGATACGACGACACGCCCGATGGCACGGGCGCGCTCGTGGTCCTGGAGGTCAACACGCAGCCCGGAATGACGGCAACGTCCTTGGTGCCCGAATTGGCGGCCTATGCAGGCTATTCGTTCGGCGAGCTTCTGAGATGGATGGTGGAGGACGCGTCGCTGAACCGCTGAAGACCGGATCCTCCGGCGGCGCCCCCGCGCGCGCCGCCACGGGCCGCCGGTCCGACGGTGGACAGGCGGGCGGTCTCCCCGCACGCGGCATCCTGGCTCGCGGTTGCGCGGCAGGCGGCCACCTCGCCAGCCTCCCGGGCCGGCTTTTCCGGGCCTCTCCCCGCCTGTTCCTCGGCCGCCGGCGCCGATCGTCCGTCGCGGTGCCGCTCGCCCGGCGCCTGCCGAGCCTGACCGGGACGGGCCTCGTCCTCGCCTTCTTCGCCGGGATCGGGGGCTACGGCCTCGTCGCGAACGGCGGCTACGCCGAGCTCGTCCGCCAATACGGCGAGCCGCGCGACCGGATCGCCGCCGCACTCGGCTTCGGGCTCGACAAGATCACGATCTCGGGCATCGCGCGGCTGCCCGAGCGGGAGATCCTGCGCCTCGCCGGCATCACGCCCCGGACCTCGCTCCCCTTCATCGGAGCGGCCGACATCCGCGAGCGGCTCCTCGCCGAGCCCTTCATCAAGTCGGCCGATGTCCGCAAGCTCTACCCGAACGCCCTCGCGATCACGCTGGTCGAGCGCGAGCCCTACGGGCTCTGGCAGTTGAACGGCGAGCTCTTCGTGGTCGCGGCCGACGGCACCCCGATCGACCGCCTGCGCGATCCGACGCTCGCGACCCTGCCGCTCGTGGTCGGCGAGGGCGCGAACCTCCGGGCCGCGGAGTACCTCGCGCTGCTCGACGCCGCCGGGCCGCTCCGGTCGAAGATCCGGGCCGGCACGCTCGTGTCCGGCCGGCGCTGGACCCTGAAGATGCAGAACGGGCTCGACGTCCGGATGCCGGAGGAGGGCGCGCGCGCCGCGATGGCCCGGCTCGTCCGGCTCGACCGGGAGTCGGGTCTCCTCGACAAGGACGTGCTCGCGATCGACCTGCGCATGCAGGACCGGATCGTGGTTCGTTTGACGGAAGAGGCCGCGGCCGCCCGGACCGAAGGCGTGAAGAAGAAGATCCAGCGCGGCCTGAAGGGGATCGACACGTGAGCCTCCAGGATCACGGTCTCACCCCACGTCTGCGTCCTCTGCCGACGCGTCGGAGCGCGACGCTGTCGGTGCTGGACATCGGAACCTCGAAGGTCGTCTGCCTCATCGCCGAGCTGCGTCCGGTCGCGCCGGGCGAGGCGTTGCGTGGACGGACGCACCTCGCCCGCATCCTCGGGATCGGCCACCAGCGCTCGCTCGGCCTCAAGGGCGGCGCCGTCGTCGACCTGGAGGCGGCCGAGACCGCGATCCGGCAGGCCATCCACTCGGCCGAGCGGATGGCCAAGGTCGAGATCCAGTCGGTCATCGTGAACCTGACGGGCGGCCGGCTCGCCTCGCATCATTTCGAGG
>CAXTKM010000193.1:0-8216 GCA_964244795.1 uncultured Enterovirga sp. | reverse complement strand
CACCTACGTTGTAGGTTCCCGGGATCGATCTCCAACGGCTCTCGTGGCTCCGCACGCTCTCTCATGACCGACGCCCCGCTCGACGACGCGAAGACGAGGCTCCGGGCCGAAGGCTTCGCCCGGCGGGACGCGCTCGACGCTTCCTTTCGCGACCAGGGGTCGCGGGCGATCGCGAGGTTCGCGCTGGCGCTGCCGGAGCTCGCCGAGACGGAGCCGGTCGGCGCCTATTGGCCGATGCGGAGCGAAGTCGATCCGCGGCCGATCCTGGACGCGCTCCTGGGACAAGGGCTCGTCGTGGCGCTCTCCCAGATCCGCCATCCCGAGCTGTCCTGGCGCGCCTGGCGACCGGGCGACGTCCTGATTCATGGCGGGTTCGGCGTGCGCGAGCCCGGGCCGGACGCCCCGGAGGTCTTTCCTCACGCGCTCCTGGTTCCCCTCTGTGCCTTCGACCGGACCGGCGGCCGGCTCGGCTACGGCAAGGGCCATTTCGATCGCGCGATCGCCGGGCTGGCGGCGCGGCACCGGCTCGTCACGATCGGGCTCGCCTTCTCGGTCCAGGAGATCCCGGCCGTGCCGATGGACGGTCACGATCGCAGGCTGGACCTCGTCGTGACGGAACGCGAGGTGATCCGGGCGGCTGGGCCCGATCGAGGGCCTGCGATCCACCTCCCTGCGTCGTCCTGAGGAGCGCTGAAGGCGCGTCTCGAGGCACGCACGACCGCCGTGCGTCCTTCGAGACGACCCGCTGCGCGGGCCTCCTCAGGATGACGCCGTCGAGTCTTCGGCTAGGCTCTCCGGATGAGGAGCCACGTCTAACCCGGCAGCCGCAGCGCGACCCGCCCGAAGCCCGCGACCTCGGCCACGACCTCGGCCCCCGGCTGGACGAACAGCATGCCCGTGAGAGAGCCCGTCGTGACGAAGGTCCCGGCCGCGAGCCCGCCGTGCCGGGCGGCATGCGCGGCGAGCCGGACCAGGAGCGCGAAGGGATCGCCCGCGAGGTTCACGCCTTCGCCCGAGAACGCGGTCTCTCCATCCACGGTCAGCGTGACCGCGGCGCGGCCGAGCGGCTCGCCGGCCCAGGGCCGGCCTTCTGGCTCGTAGACGAAGCCGCCGTTGCTCTGGTTGTCGGCGAGCGCCCAGAGCGGGTCCGGGACGGGCCAGGTGTCGAAGCGGCTGTCCGCGATCTCGATCGCGGCGTGGACCGAGCCGATCGCAGCCCGGACCGCGTCGGCGGCGGGCGGCTCGCCGGCCGGCAGGTCGCGGCCGATCCGGAACGCGATCTCGACCTCGATCCCGCGCCGCAGGAACTCGCCCGCGGGCCAGATGCAGGGCGAGGGCCGCACGAGCGAGGCCGCGATCGGAGCGGCCGTGTAGGGGCCGGTCTTGCCCGGGCCTCCGACCTTCCAGGCGGCGGCGGGCCCTAGGCTCGAGGCGACCCGGGCCTGCACCGCAAAGGCCTCGTCCGGCCCCGCCGGGCCACGCTCCGGCAAGGGAATCGCGACCCGCGTCCGCCGCGCCGCGAGGAGCGCCGCGGCCGCGGCCTCGACGGAGAAGGGCTGGCTCACGCGGGCGGCCGGGTCGCGACCATTGCGGGGCGCGCGTCGACGCGCTCGAACCAGGCGGCCGTGTCAGGGCGGCCCTGACGCCAATCGAGATCCGCGAAGCGGAAGTCGAGGTATCCCAGCGCGCAGGCGATCGCGATCGTCCCGATGTCGACCCGCGCGCCGGCCTCGGGCAGCATCCGCTCGAAGCGGTCGAGAGCGTCCGTGATCTTGCCCATCTGGCCGGCCGTCCAGTCGGTCCAGCGCTGCGGCTCGGGCCGGACCGTCGCCTCGTAGCGGCAGAGGATCGCGGCCCCCATGAGGCCGTCCGCCAGCGCCTGGTCGGTCAGGGCGCGCCAGCGGGACGGGCCGGTTCCGAACAGGTGGCCGCCGCCGGTCGCGTCGAGATATTCGCAGATGACGCGGCTGTCGTAGAGCGCCGTGCCGTCGTCCGTGACCAGCGTCGGGATCTGGCCGAGCGGGTTCTCGGCCCGGATCAGGTCGCTGCGGTTCACCGGATGCGCGCCGGTCGTCTCGATCTCGATCCGGTCGGCGAGCCCGACCTCGTGCGCGACCGCCATCACTTTGCGGGCGAAGGGCGAGGCGGGAGAGAAATAGAGCTTCACGGGCTGGGCCTCGGGCGCGGGAGGGCGGTCAGGGCTTGAAACACCGATCGGGCCGGCCCATCAAGCGGCAAATCCCGCCGGACGTCCCGGCCCGCATCGTCCCGCCGGGCCGCCCGGCCGAGCCTGGCCGCCATGCCCATCTTCGGATCCGACATCCCTTTCGCCGACCATTGCGGGATCGAGGCGCTCGGAGTGGACGGCGGCGTGACCCGGCTCCGGGTCGTGGCGGGCCCGCAGCACGCGAACAATCTCGGCATGGTCCATGGCGGCCTCACCTGCACGCTGCTCGACATCGCGCTCGCGACGGCGGCCAGGACGGCGATCGGGCGCCCCGTGATGACGCTCGACATGCAGATCGCCTTCGTCGGCCCGGGCCGGGGCACGCTGGTCGCGGAAGGCCGTGTGACGCGCGGCGGACGCACGATCTTCTTCTGCGCCGGCGAGGTCCGGCGCGAGGAGGACGGCGCGCTCGTGGCCACGGCGACCGGGATCTTCATGCCGGTCCGGGAGGATTCGGTGCCGGCCCAGGCACCCACCCCTGCCTCCTGAGCGCCTGGCCACGGAGCGCTCGGGTCCGCTCTACGGTCTCATGGCCGGGCTCGTCCCGGCCATCCCGGTCCGAGCAGAGCCGGTGGTCGGGATGGCCGGGACGAGCCAGGCGATGACACCGCGAACCCCTCAGAACAGCGTGTAGGCCCCGTCGATCACGAGGCTGTCGCCCGTGTGGTAGCGGCTCTCGTCGCTCATGAGGTAGACCGCTATCCCGGCGAAGTCGTCGCCCCGGCCCCAGCGCCGCTGCGGGATCCGGGGCAGGACCGCGTCCGCGAAGCGGCTCTCGGCGATCTTGCCAGCCGTCATGTCGGTCTCGATCCAGCCCGGCACGATCGCGTTCGCGGTGATGCCGTAGCGGGCGAGCTCGACCGCGAGCGCCCTGATCATCGGCAGGAGGGCGCCCTTGCTGGCCCCGTACGGGACCGCGCCGGCCGGGCCGTGGATCGTCGAGGTGGACGAGGTCGCGACGAGGCGGCCGCCCGGGTCGCCCGCCTTCGCGCGCCCGACCATGTGGCGCGCGGCCGCCCGCAGCGAGAAGAAGGTGCCGTCGAGGTTCACGGCCATGAGGCCGCGCCACGCCTCCGTCGTGATCTCGTGGAACGGCGTGCGGGGCATCGAGCGCCCGGCATTCGCGAAGCAGCCGTCGAGCCGGCCGAAGCGCTCGAGGATCTCGGCCATCCCGGCTTCGACCGCGGCCTCGTCCGAGACGTCGCAGGCCTGCACCAGCACGCCCCGTCCGTGCCGGGCGAGCTGCACCTCGGCGGCCGCGTTCTTCGCGGGGTTGCCGCCCCAGACCACGACGTCGGCGCCGGCTTCGGCCAAGCCCGTCGCCATGCCGAGCCCGATCCCGCCGTTGCCTCCGGTCACGAGGGCCACCTTGCCGGTCAGATCGAACATGCCCGCCTCCTTCTCGTCAGCCATCGTCAAACGCGGCCTCGCGGTCCATAGCCCGGGCAGCCCGACGGCTCACAGGAGGACACCCATGCCGCGCCTGCCCGACATCGATCCCGCCACCCTGTCGCCCGAGGCGCGCCGCGTCCACGACCAGATCGCGTCCGGACCGCGCGGCGTCGTGCAGGGCCCGCTCCGGGTCTGGCTCGCCTCGCCTGCGCTCGCCGAGCGGGCCCAGGCGCTCGGCGCCTTCTGCCGCTACGGCACCTCGCTCCCGGCGCGCCTCTCTGAGCTCGCGATCCTGGTGACGGGCGCGCATTGGCGGGCCGGGTTCGAGTGGCATGTCCATGCCCCGATCGGGATCGAGGCGGGGCTCGACCCGGCCGCGGTCGAGGCGATCAGGACCGGCGTCGCGCCCGGGTTCGACAGGCCGGACGAGGCGGCGGTGCACGCCTTCGCGTCCGAGCTCGTGGGCGAGCATCGGGTGTCGCCCGCGACCTACGAGCGCGCGACGGCGCTGCTCGGCACGCAGGCCGTGGTCGAGCTCGTCGGCGTGCTGGGCTATTACGGGCTGATCTCGATGACGATCAACGCCTTCGAGGTGCCGATCCCGGAGGGTGCGGCGGAGCCGTTCGGCTGAGCCGCGATGTCGAGGCGGATCGACAGGACGTGGACCGTGCTCGCGAGCCTCGAGAACGAAGACCACACGCGATGCGTCGACGTCTTCCAGCGCGGCGACGGGACGTTCGGCTTCGAGGAGTTCCGCCGCGACGTGGAGGACCAGGGTCAGTGGGTTCCGGTCCAGCACTATTCCGCGATGGCCTATCCCTCGCAGGACGAGGCCCTGATGTCCGCCCGGCGGATCGTCGCCTGGCTGGCGTGACCGAAGGGACGGCCCGTCAGACGGCCTTCGCCTGCCGGCGCGTCCAGTAGGCCGGCAGGGTCGAGCCGTCGCGGGCGCCCCAGCCCGCACCGGCCGCCTCGTCGAAGATCGCGAGCGTGCGCTCCACGAGCGGCAGCTCGACGCCGCGCTCGCGGCCTTCGGCTGCCATGGTCCGGAGGTCCTTGCGGATCGAGTCGACGTCGAAGGCGGGCGGGATCGCGAGCTCGCCCGCGAGCGCCTTCGCGATCACCGGGCCGCGCGCCTTGAGCACGTTCGGGCCGCCGGACGTGTCCGCGAACAGCGCCATCATGGCGGTCTCGTCCATGCCGACATGGCGGCAGAGCGCGTAGGCCTCGCCGAGCGCCTGGTAGTAGATCATCAAGGGCAGGTTCACGGCGAGCTTGAAGCTCGACCCGGCCCCGACCGGCCCGACATGGTCGAGCCTGCGGCACAGCCGGTCGAGGATGGGACGCGCCCGCTCGACATCCTGGGCCTCGCCGCCCGCGAGCCCGACGAGCTGGCCCGTCCGGGCCGGCGCGACCGTGCCGCCGACCGGGCACTCCACGAAGGCCGCGCCCTTCGCCCGGACCTCGGTCGCGAGCGTGATCTCGGTCGCGGGCTGGACCGTGCTCATCTCGATCACGAGCTTGCCGCCGAGATCGGCCGCGAGGATGCCGTCCTGGCCGCGATAGACGGCCTCGATCGCGGCCGCGTCCGTCAGCATGGTGATCACGACGTCGACCGAGCCGGCCAGGAGGGCCGGGGTGTCGACCGCGACGGCGCCGGCCTCCGTCAGCGGCCGGGTCTTGTCGACCGAGCGGTTCCAGACCGTCATCGCGTGCCCGCTCTCGCCGAGCCGCAGCGCCATCGCGGCGCCCATCCGGCCGAGCCCGGCCAATCCGATCTTCATGCGCGTGTCCTCGTCATGGGGTGAGCTACCCCCCCGTCATCGGGGGAAAGAACGCGACCTCGCGGGCGCCGGCCAGCGCCGCATCCGGCTTCGCGTGGACCCGGTCGAGGGCCGCCCGGACCACGTCGGCGTTCTCGAAGGCGTGGGCGTAGCCCTCGCCGCGCGCCTTGAGCCAGGCCACGAGCCCGGCCACGGTCTCGACGTCCGGGGGCGGCTCGACCTGCTCCTCGGCGAGCCCGATCCGCTCGCGGACCCAGGCGAAATAGACGAGCCGCACGCGCGCCCCCTTCAGGGAGAATCCCGGTCGACCACCGTCGCGATGCCGACCTTGAGGTAGTCCCAGCCCGTGTAGATGGTGAGCGCGGCCGCGGTCCACAGGAGAACGAGCCCGATCGTCGTCGTGCCCGGCAGGACCGTCTCGCCGGCCGGGCCGGCGATCAGGAACCCGATCGCGACGAGCTGGAACATCGTCTTCCACTTCGCGACGCGCGAGACCGGGACGCCGACCTTCAGCTCGGCCAGGTACTCGCGCAGGCCCGAGACCAGGATTTCCCGGCACAGGATCACGATCGCGGCCCAGAGCGACGCGCCCGCGATCGTGTGATCCGCGGCCAGGATCAGGAGGCAGGCCGCGACCAGGAGCTTGTCCGCGATCGGATCGAGCATGCGGCCGAGCTGCGAGTGCTGGGCATACATGCGGGCGAAGTAGCCGTCGAAGTAGTCCGTGATGCCGGCCACGATGAAGACCGCGAGCGCGGTCCAGCGCGGCCACATCTCCTGCGGCCAGAACAGGAGACCGACCACGATCGGCACCGCGACCACACGGCCGTAGGTGAGGAGGTTCGGAAGGTTGAAGACCTGTGACCGCCCCGGGGCCGGTGTCGAGAGCATGCGGGGACAGAGCATGCGTGTCCGGGAACCGTCAACCGCCTCGCGCCCGAGGACGGCGCCCGGGACGAGCCCGAGCCGGGTCCTCAGCGCGACTGGAAGAAGTCGTAGACGGTGCGGGCTGTCGCGGCGTTCACGCCGGGCGCCCGCATCAGGTCCTCGAGCGCGGCGCGCTGGATCGCCTTCAGGGTCCCGAAATGGTGGAGCAGCGCGCGCTTGCGCGACGGGCCGATGCCGGGGATCTCGTCGAGGGGGCTCGCCGTGAAGTCGCGCTTCCGCTTCGCCCGATGCGCCCCGATCGCGAAGCGGTGCGCCTCGTCGCGGAGCCGCTGCACGAAATAGAGCGCCGGGTCGCGCGGCGGGAGCCGGATCGGGGCGGAGCCGATCATGAAGAAGGTTTCCCGTCCGGCGTCGCGGTCGCGGCCCTTCGCCACGCCGACGAGCGGGACGTCCTCGACGCCGATCTCGGCCAGCGCCGAGCGGGCCGCCTCGAGCTGGCCCTTGCCGCCGTCGATCAGGACGAGGTCGGGCCAGGCCGGGAAGGCATCGGGGTCGGACGGAACGTCGTCACCTCTCCTCGCTTGCGGGGAGAGGTCGAGTCGCGCGTCAGCGCGACCGGGTGAGGGGCCAGGAGACTCGACGTGACCGGAAGGAGGCATCAGCGCAGGCTCGCCGTCAGCCAAGGAGTCTCCTTGCCCCTCACCCGGTCCGCCTGACGGCGGACTCGACCTCTCCCCGTTGGCACGGGGAGAGGAGACCTCCCGCGGGGCCTCCTTCACCAGCCTCGCGAACCGCCGGAGCAGCATCTCGCGCATCATCCCGTAATCGTCGCCCGGGACGAGCTCCTCCGACCGCATCGTGAAGGTGCGGTAATGCGTCCTCATGAATCCGGACGGGCCGGCCACGATCATCGCCCCGACCGCGTTCGTGCCCATGATGTGCGAGTTGTCGTAGACCTCGATCCGGCGCGGGGCGCGCGCGAGCCCGAAGGCCTGGCCGAGCGACTGGAGAAGGCGGGCCTGGGAGCTCGTCTCCGCGAGGCGGCGGCCGAGCGCCTCCTTGGCGTTGCGGCAGGCGGCCTCGGTCAGGAGCCGGCGCTCGCCGCGTTTCGGGACCGCGATCTCGACCTTGCGGCCCGCCTTCACGGAGAGCGCCTCCGCCAGCAGCGCCTCCTCCTCCATCTCCTCCGACAGGAGGACGAGACGCGGCGGCGGCTTGTCGTCGTAGAACTGGGCCAGGAACGAGCCCATCACCTCCGCCCGGGCGATGGATTTGTCGGCACGGGGAAAATAGGCGCGGTTGCCCCAGTTCTGGTGGTTCCGGAAGAAGAACACCTCGACGCAGAACTGCCCCGCCTGCTCGTCCAGCGCGAACACGTCGGCCTCCTCGACCGTCTGCGTGTTGATCCCCTGCGTCGATTGCACCGCCGACAGCGCGGCCAGCCGGTCCCGGTAGCGGGCCGCGCGCTCGAACTCGAGCTCGTCGGAGGCACGCTGCATGTCGGCCGCGAGCCTGTGCTTCACGGCCGAGGAGCGGCCGGACAGGAACCCGTTCGCCTCCTCGGCGAGACGCCCGTAATCCGGAAGCGCGATCTCGCCCGTGCAGGGGCCGGAGCAGCGCTTGATCTGGTAGAGGAGGCAGGGCCTCGTCCGGTTCTCGTAGTAGCTGTCCGAGCACGAGCGCAGCAGGAAGGCGCGCTGGAGCGCGTTGATCGTCCGGTTCACGGCCCAGACGCTCGCGAAGGGGCCGAAATAGGCGCCCTTCCGGTTGCGGGCGCCGCGATGCTTCACGACCTGGGGCGCCTCCGAATCCGCGGTCAGCAGGATGTAGGGCAGCGACTTGTCGTCCCGCAGCACCACGTTGTAGCGCGGCCGGAGCTGCTTGATGAGGTTCGCCTCGAGCAGCAGCGCCTCGGTCTCGGTCGC
>CAXTKM010000192.1:0-8315 GCA_964244795.1 uncultured Enterovirga sp. | reverse complement strand
TTCAGCACCGTGTCCATGTCGATCGCCTTGCGGAGATGCGCCTTCGGGTTCTTCGCGCCGTTCGCGTGGCTCTTGACCGAGATATGCGCCATGGCCCGCTTGAGATCCTGCGGGGCGACCTTGTGCCGGGCCCGGTAGGCACCCGCGAGCTGCGCGAAGTTGCCCGGGGCGGAGCCCACCACGCCGACCATGTCGAACGTCGTGCCGCGGGTGCGGACCGGCAATCCCCCGTAGCCCGTGTCCTTCAGCTTCTCGACCCCGATCGCGAGCGCGATGTCGGCGGCCCCGCTCGCGACGGCATAGACCGCGCCCCGAAACGCCTCCGTGCCGGACGCGCAGTAGTTCTCGACCTTCGTGACCGGCACGTTGTCGAGCCGCAGCGCCATCGCGGCCGGGATCCCGGAGGGCCCGACATTGATCGAGTCGAACGCGACCGAGAGCCACGCGGCGTCGATCATCGAGGTCTCGATGCCGGCGTCGCCCATCGCCTCCAGGTACGCCTCGACCATGAGGGTGTCGGCGTCCGCGTCCCAGCGCTCGCCGAACTTGGCGCAGCCCATGCCGAGGATCGCGACCTTGTCCTTGATGCCCGTGGCCATCCTGTCCGCTCCTCGCGCCTCAGTTCGCCGGTGCCGCTTTCCAGAAGTAGCGCTTGAAGCCGCGCTGCTCGTCGATCGCCTTGATCCGGAACATCATCCTCATCGGGCGCCCGACCTCGACATCCTCGGGCTCGACGTCGCAGAACTCGGCGTTCATGCGCCCGCCCTCATCGAACTCGACCATCCCGTAATAGGCCGGCGGATCGAGCGTGTAGGTCAGCCGGTCGGCCGTGTGGGTGAGGATCCGGGCCGGGCGGTCGGCCAGCGGGTAATCCTCCTGCGTGCCGATCGAGCGGTCGTTCGGGTTCACGCCGATGTCGCTTCGTGGAAACTGGATCGTGCCGGTCTTCGTGCAGCGGCCGCCGACGAGGCCCAGCACCGTCTTGCGGTTGCGCCACAGCGCCGTCAGGGGCTGCTTCTGATCGAACTCGGCCCGCATTCCGCGCTCGATCTCGAGGAGACCGTTGAACACGAGATACTTCATGTAGTTCGGGTCCGCCTTGCGGCGCCGGAGCCAGCCGGCGACGCCAAGGCGCGGCGCGGCCGCGGCGTTGGTGCGCTCGAAGATCGCCACCTCGCAGCCGGAGCCGAAGCTCGCGACCAGGATGCGCTGCCCCACGGTCGCGACCTCGAGCGCGTGCGCGAGCATCAGGAGCGGGTGGGCCACCCCGGTCTCTCCGACCGTGGCCGCGAGCGCGTCGGCCACCGCGTCCGGCCGGATCCCGGCAGCCTTGGCCATGGCCTCCGGGACCCCGCGCATCGGGGATGGCAGGATGAAGGTGTTGATCTCCCCCGCCGAGAGGCCGGCCTTGGCGAGCGCGCCCGCGATGGCCTGCGGGACGAGCCGCCCGTAGCCCTCGTCCCGGATCCATCGCGCCTCCCAGCCGTAGTCGAAGTCCCGGCCCTCGGCCCGGAAGTGATCGACGAAATCGGCCGAGATGCTGTGATCGGCGAGGTGACGCGCGAGTCCCTCGCCCGGCGCGATCAGCAGGCAGGCCGCGGCGTCGCCGCTCGTCATCTCGCTATCGGAGCCCGGGCGGGTCGCGCGCTTCTCGGACGCGATGCACAGCACGGGGCCGCTCGCGGCCGAGCGGACGGCCTGGATCAGGCCCGAGAGCCCGGCGCGCTGGCTTCCCCCGAGATCGAGCGTGGCCATCCCGTCGTCGAGGTTCAGCGCCTCCTTCACGATCCCGGCATTCTGCCGATCCGCGAAGGGTGCGGTCGTCGAGCTCAGCATCAGGGTCGCGATCTCGGCCCTGTCGCGTCCCTCCAGGCAGTCGCGCGCCGCCTCGACCGCCATCGTGACCGCGTCCTCGTCCCAGCTCGCGAAGGAGCGCTCGCCCTTCGCGAGCCCCTTGAGGGCCGGATTGAACCAGCCATGGGCCGCCGCGATCGCGGAGCGCTGCAGGCGCAGCCGGGGGATGTAGGCGCCGAGCGCCGCGATGCCGACGGTGACGCTCATGTGTATTCCGCGAGACCGTTGTTCAGGACGACGACCGACCGCTCGGGGACGCTCGACCGGAAGGCAGCCCGCCCGTCGCCTTCGCGCCAGATCTCCGTACGGACGGTCTCGCCCGGGTAGACCGGGCTCGTGAAGCGGCAATCGATCCGGGTCAGCCGTTCGGGCCGCCCCTCGCACAGGCCGGACAGGAGGGCTCGGCCGGCGATCCCGTAGGTGCACAGGCCGTGCAGGATCGGTCGGGCGAAGCCGGCGGACGAGGCCACCGCCGGATCGATGTGGAGCGGGTTCGTGTCGCCCGACAGCCGGTAGATCAGCGCCTGTTCCGGGCGCGTCGGCAGCGCGATCGTCAGGTCCGGGGCGCGCTCGGGCACGGGATGCGGTTTCGGGGCGCCGTCCTGCGTTCCGCCGAAGCCGCCGTCGCCGCGCAGGAACGAGCCCTGCACGATCGTGGCCAGGAGAGCGCCGGTCGCCTCCTCCCGGACCTCGCGGCGCGAATACACGAGCGCGCCCTTGTCGGCGCCCTTGTCGAAGATGCCCTCGATCTCCGTCCGGCCCGTGAGCCAGCCCTCGACCGGAAGCGGCCGGTGGATCCGGATCGATTGCTCGCCGTGCAGGATCCGGCGCCAGTCGAGCCCGAAGCGGGGCTCCTTCTGCCAGAACCCCGGATAGGCGAGGATCGTCGCCGTGGTCGGGAGGGCGACGAGGTCGGGCTCGTAGGCGAACCGCAGGGTCTCCGCCTCGGTCGGCCGATCGAGTCCGACCCCGATACCGAGCGCGTACAGGATCGTGTCGCGGCGCGTGAGTTCGTGCCGCGTCAGGAGCGGCATGTGGCTCGCGAGGAGATCGGGATCGAGCGGCATCGGCGGAGCCTCAGATGGGATCCCAGGCGAAGACCTCGGACGAGCGCTTCAGGGGCTGGAAGCTCGGCTGCATCGCGGGGATCAGCCCCTCGGCGATGGATGCGACCGTCCAGCCCTCCGACCGGTGGGCGGAGCGGATCGGCAGGGGCCTGTTGAACAGGAAGATCTCGTTCTTGCGAACCGAGAAGATCTGCCCCGTCACGTCGCGGCTCGCGTCCGAGCACAGGAAGGCGGCGAGCGGGGCGATCTTGTCGGCGCTCATCGACTTGAAGCGCTCGACCCTCAGCCTCTCCGCCTCCGTCTCGGCCGGGATGGTGGCGGTCATGCGGCTCCAGGCGAACGGCGCGATGCAGTTCGAGCGGACGCCGAACCGGCCCATGTCGAGCGCGATCGAGTTCGACAGGCCGACGACGCCCATCTTGGCGGCCGAGTAGTTCGCCTGGCCGAAATTCCCGATCAGTCCCGAGGTCGACGTGAAGTTGACGTAGGAGCCGGAGCCCTGCTCGCGGAAATGCTGGGCCGCGGCCTTCGCCACGTAGAAATATCCGTTCAGATGGACGTCGATGACCGCGCGCCAATCCGCGATCGACATCTTGTGGAAGATCGCGTCGCGGAGGAAGCCCGCGTTGTTCACGACGGCGTCGATGCGACCGAACCGGGACACCGCGTCCTCGATGATCGATGTCGCTCCGGCCGGGTCGGAGATCGAGGCCGCGTTCGCGCAGGCCCGTCCGCCCGCGGCCTCGATCTCGCGGACGACCTCCCGGGCGGGCGTTTCGTCGGCGCCCTCGCCATGGGCGGACCCGCCGAAGTCGTTCACGACCACCGCCGCCCCCTCGCGGGCGCTGAGGAGCGCCACCTCGCGGCCGATGCCCCGCGCCGCGCCTGTCACGGCCACGACCCTGCCCTCCAACATGCCCGCCACGACGATTCTCTCCCATCGACGCGGCCCGCCGGGCCTGCCGCCGTTGACGGTCTACATACTACCGAGTACGTTGTTTGCAAGCCAGAAGATGTGGCCGCGGCGCGGGAACGGCAGACGAGATGGGGACGATCTGGACACCTCGGCTGGACCAGGAGGCGCGCACGTGGCGCGACGTCGCGGCCGATCTGACGGCGCGATACTTCGCACCCCGGGCCGTCGGGATCGATCGAGACCAGCGCTACGCGGCCGAGAACGCGGAGCTCCTCTACGAGTCCGGCATCGCGACGATGTTCCTTCCCGTCGCGCATGGGGGCCGGGGCGCCTCGCTCACCGCGTTCTGCGCGGCGATCGAGCAGATCGCGGGTGGGTGCGCCTCGACCAGCGGGATCGCGGCGACGCTCCAGCTCGGCGCGACCCCGATCCTGCTCGCGGGCTCGGCCGAGCAGAAGGAGACGTTCCTCGGCTCGGTCGCCCGCGACCGCCAGGCGGTCTCGTTCGCGCTGAGCGAGCGGGGAGCGGGCTCCGACCCGGCCGGCATGGCGACACTCGCGACCCGGGAGGCTGGCGGCTGGCGCATCCGGGGCGAGAAATGCTGGGTCGGCAACGCCGGGATCTGCGACCTCTACGTCGTGTTCGCGCAGACCGCGGCGGGGTCGGGCCGCCGGGGCATCGCGGCCTTTCTGGTCGACCGCGCCGCGGACGGCGTCGACGACCGGGCCCGCGAGGACAAGATGGGGATGCGGGGCACGGTGAACGCCTCCGTGATCCTGGACACCTGGGTTCCGGCGGATCGTCTCCTCGCAGCTCCCGGCACGGCGCTGCGGCTGGCGCTCGCGACCCTGAACATCGGCCGCGTGACGGTGGCGGCGCAATCGGTCGGCCTCGCGATGGCGGCCTACGAGGCCGCCTGCCGGCGCGCCGTCGAGCGGACGACGTTCGGCACGCCGCTCGTCGATCACCAGGGCATCGGGTTCAAGCTCGCCGATCTCGCGACCCGGATCTCGGCCGCCCGCATGCTGGCCTACGAGGCCGCCCGGACCTACGACGCGGGCGAGGACGTCGCGACGATCGGCGCCCAGGCGAAGCTGTTCTGCAGCGAGGTCGCGCACGAGGCCGCGAATGTCGGCGTGCAGGTCTTCGGCGGGCAGGGCTTCGTGAAGCCGACGCTCGTCGAGCGGATCTACCGCGACCAGAAGGCGACCGAGATCTACGAGGGGACCTCCGAGATCCAGCGCCTCGTCCTCGCCCGCGCGATCAAGGCGGAGTTCACGATCGTGGAGGAGCGCCTATGCGCGGCGGAGTGACGAGCCTGCGTCGCCCGCCCGCCGCCGGGGCGGACAGCGCGAGCCGGACCGAGATCCTGGATGCGGCCGCGGAAGCCTTCATGCAGAGAGGCTTCGCGGCGACCAGCATCGACGACGTCAGCGATCTCCTGGGCGCCACGAAGGGCCGCGTCTACCACCACTACCGCAGCAAGACGGACCTGTTCTTCGACGTGCACCTGCGGGGCATGGACATGGATCTGGCGGCCGTGAAGGAGGCGGCCAGGTGGGAGGGCGCGGCCATCGAGCGGCTGCGCCGCATGGCCGGCGCGCACCTCGCGGTGATCTTCCAGAACTTCGCCTATCAGCGGGTGGCGGTCCAGGGATTGGAGATGCATCTCGCCGGCCAGACGACCGAGCAGCAGCGGGCGACCCTGAAGCACATCCTCACGCTTCGCGACGAATACGAGCGGCTGTTCTCGGACACGATCGAGCACGCCGTGCGGGAGGGCGCGATCCCAGAGCAGAACGTCCGCATCGTCGTCAAGGCCTTCTTCGGGGCGCTGAACTGGACGACGCTCTGGTACCGCCCGCGCCGCAACCAGTCGGCCGCGGACCGCCAGGCGCTCGCCGACACGATCGTCGACTTCGCCATGGCTGGACTGGGAACGCCCGGACTGGGAACGCCCGGATCGAGGACGGTGCGATGAACGCCGCTCTTCGGCAGACCTCCGCCGCCGGCCATTGGAGCCCCGTCGAGTCCTGGAGCCGGGACAGGATCGAGGCGTTCCAGATGGAGCGGCTTCGCGATCAGCTCGCTCGGCTCGCCCGGTCCGGCGGCCATTACGGGGAGCTGTTCGCCGGCATCGGCTTCGAGCCGGCGAGCCTTCGTGGCCTCTCCGACCTGTCGGCTTTGCCGTTCACCCATAAGGCCGACTACGTCGCGTCCGTGGCCGCCTCGCCGCCGCATGGCCGGTTCGTGTCGGTCCCGATGTCGGAGGTGCGGCGGATTCATTTCTCGTCCGGCACGACCGCGAAACCCGCGCCGCAATACTGGACGCAACAGGACCTCGATCGCTGGGCCGATCTCTACGCCCGCACGGCGCGGGCGCAGGGCGTCGGGCCGGGCGACGTCTTCCAGTGCCTGTTCACCTACACGTGGTTCGTCGGCGGCCTCGGGGCGACGCTCGGCTACGGGCGTGCCGGCGCGACCTGCATCCCGGCCGGGAGCCAGGACACGGCGCGGCAGATCTCCACGATCTTCGACTACGGAACGACCGCGCTCTGCGGCACCCCGTCCTTCATCGTCCATCTCGGCGAGGAGATCGAGAAGCGAGGGCTCTCCCCGGCAGCGTCGAAGGTCCGCACGATCATGGTCGGCGGCGAGCCGGGCGCCAGCGTCCCGGCGACGCGGGCCCGCATCCAGCAGCTCTGGGGCGCCCGCTGCTACGATTTCTACGGCTGCCTGGAATTCCAGCCGATCGCCGGCGAATGCGAGGCGCAGGACGGCCTGCACATCGCGGACGACTTCGTCTGCTCCGAGATCGTGGACCCCGACACGAAAGCCGCCGTTCCGGACGGCGAGCCGGGCGTCCTCGTGGTCACGCATCTCGACAAGCAGGCCGGGCCGCTCGTGCGCTGGTGGACCGGCGACATCGTGGTGCGCGACCGGTCCTGTTGCGCCTGCGGCCGGACCCATGCGCGCCTGATCGGCGGCGTGCGCGGACGGGCCGACGACATGCTGATCGTGCGCGGCGTCAACGTCTTCCCGTCCGCGGTCGAGGACGTGGTCCGGGCCACCCCGGGTCTCGGCGACGAATATCAGATCGTCGTGGACCACTCCGTCCGGGACGTGGCGACGGGCTTCCTCAAAGGCATCCGGCTCCGGGTCGAGGGGACGGATGCCGACGTGGCCGCCCGCCTCTCCGAGGCGATCAAGCAGCGCCTGTCGATCCGGGCCGAGATCGATCTCCTGCCGCCCGGCACCCTCGAGCGCACGACCCACAAGGCGAAGCGTCTCGTGCGGGTGGACGATTGATGCGCCCCGCCGGCGTCCTGCGCGACGGCGCCCTGGACGGCTCGGCCGTCTTCGTGACGGGAGCCGGCTCGGGCATCGGCCGCGCGATCGCGGAGAGGCTCGCGGCGCTGGGCGCGGTCGTCGGAGGCTGCGGCCGCCGGCCGGAGGCTCTGGCGGCGACCGGGGACGCGATCGCGGCGGCGGGAGGAACGTTCGTCCCCGTGCCGTGCGACGTGCGGGACGCAGACGCGGCACGCGCGGCGCTGGAGCGCTTCGCCGGGGCGCACGGCCTCACAGGTCTCGTCAACAATGCGGGCGGGCAGTTCTACGCCGCCGCGGCCGACATCCGGCCGCGCGGCTGGCAGGCCGTGATCGACCTCAACCTCACGGCCGTCTTCACCCTGTGCCAGGCCGCCCGTCCGCTCATGCGCGAGCGCGGCGGCAGCATCCTGTCGATCTCGGTGACGGGCGCCGAGCGGGGCGCGCTCGGGATGGCGCATGCCGTCGCGGCACGCTCGGGCGTCGCCGGCCTGACCAAGGCGCTCGCGCTCGAATGGGGCGCCGACCGGATCCGGGTGAACTGCCTCGCACCCGGCACGGTCGCGACCCCGGCCTTCGCGGCGAACAGCACGGCCGAGCGTCGCGACCGTCTCCGACGCCAGTCGCCGATCCCGCGCCTGGTGGAGCCCGGCGAGGTCGCCGAGCTGACGGCCTTCCTGATGTCGGCCGCGGCCGGGATGATAACCGGTCAGATGCTGCGCATCGACGGCGGCAGCTTCCTGGCCGCGCCGGTCGACATGCGGCCCGGGGCCATCGAGGAGGAAGCCGCATGAGCGAGCCGGTTCTCACGGAGCGACGGGGCGCGCTCGCGCTCGTCACGATGAACATGCCGGAGCGACGCAACGCCCTCTCCCCGGATCTGCGGGAGGGATTGGTGCAGGCGTTCGCAGCCCTCGCGGACGATCCCGAATGCCGCGCGATCGTCCTGACCGGCACCGCCGGCAGCTTCTGCGCCGGCGGGGACCTGTCCAGCATGCCGAGCCGCGATCCCGGCGCCGCGCGCGCGCGCCTCAAGCGCTCGCACGCGCTCGTGCGGGCGATCGTCTGCGGCCCGAAGCCCGTCGTCGCTGCGGTGAACGGCAGCGCGTTCGGGGCGGGCATGTCGCTGGCGCTCGCCTGCGACTTCCGCA
>CAXTKM010000191.1:0-8319 GCA_964244795.1 uncultured Enterovirga sp. | reverse complement strand
TTCAGCCGCACGGTCCGGATCGTGATGCCGGTGTCCATGTTGCCGTCGAAGGTGACGCGCCCGATCGCGCCGCCGTACCACCGCCGGGCCGAGCGCTCGTTCCGCTCGATGAAGTCCATCGCGCCCCGCTTAGGCGCGCCCGTCACCGTCACGGCCCATGCGTGGCTGAGGAAGGCGTCGAGCGCGTCCATCTCGGGGCGGAGCCGTCCCTCGACGTGGTCCACCGTGTGGAACAGGCGCGAGTACGTCTCGATCTGCCGGCGGGCGATGACCCGGACCGAGCCCGGCTCGCAGATGCGGGCCTTGTCGTTCCGGTCGACGTCCGTGCACATCGTGAGCTCGGCCTCGTCCTTCGACGAGGCGAGCAGCGCCCGGATCTGGTCGGCATCCTCGAACGCGTCGCGGCCGCGCGCGATCGTGCCCGAGATCGGGCAGGTCTCGACCCGCTGGCCCCTGACCCGAACGAACATCTCGGGCGAGGCCGCGACCAGGAACTCGTCCTCGCCGAGGTTGATCAGCGCCCCGTAGGGAGCTGGGTTCGCGGCCACGAGCCGCCGGAACACGGCGGACGGCGCGTCCGGGCAGGAGGCCCGGAACGTCTGCCCGGGCACGACCTCGAACAGGTCGCCGCGCGCGAAGCACTCCTTGGCGCGCGCGACCGTCGCGACGTAGTCGCCCGGCGCGTGGTCGCTGACCGCGGCGCTCCCCTTCTCCCCTTGCGGGCCGGCTTCGCCGGCAAGAAGTTGGCATCGCGAAGCCATGACGGATGAGGGGTCGGCCGAGGCCACGCGGGCGGCGTCCGGAGATGGCTCGCGCGGCCCCAGCGCACCCCTCATCCGACCCTGCGGCCAACCTAGAGGTTGGACCGCAGGGCCACCTTCTCCCGCAAGGGGAGAAGGAGCCCGCGTCAGTCCCTGCGTGGACGCATCCCCGAACGCGAACTCATAGGACCGCACCTCGGCCACGCCTCTGGCCCGGTCCACGATCACGAGCCGGTCCGGCAGGTACAGCACGAGGTCGCGCTGATCGGCGCCGCGCACGATCCGCTGCGGCACGGGCTCGAACTGGTAGGCGAGGTCGTAACCGAAGGCGCCGTAGAGGCCGAGATGGCGGTCCTCGTCGCTGCAGAAGAGATCGCGGAGCCGGCGGACGACGGAGAAGATCGAGGGCTGCCGGCTCCGCTCCTCCTCCGGAAAGCGCTCCGTCGAGGGCCGGACCTCGCCCGCGACGACGTCACCCGCACGGTCGAGCGCGCCCACGGCGTCGCAATCCCGGAGCGCCGCGAGGATGCCGGGCAGCAGCAGCCGACCGCGCGCGTTCAGAGCCTCGAGCGTGAAGGCGCGGCCGACCGAGGTCAGCACGAGCGGCGGATCGACGAAGCCCATGTCCCAGCGCGCGTAGCGCCCGGGCGTCTCGACGCCGGACGAGAGCAGCAAGCCGCGCGAGCGATCGAGCGCCTCGATCAGCCCGTCGCAGGCCCCCTCGACCGGCATGTCCTCGACCGCGACACTCACCGCGATCCCGCCGGCCGTCCTGTAGGTGGATGAGGTCACGATCTTTCCTCTCGGGATGAGTCCCGTCCCGAAGGTCGACCGCTGGTGGGAAGGTGGGCCGCCCTCGAGGACGGGGCGGCCAGACGCACGTTCGCCGGCAAGCCCCTAGACGGGGCGCCACCACGAAGGGACGGGGCGGGACGCGTTCATGACGGGAACGTGGCAGGGTTGGCGAGTGGGGTCAACGGTCGACACCGCCCACGACCGGTCCCTCATGCGTCCGGCTCGGGTCGATGGCCGGTCGGCTCGCGATCTGGACGAAAGCCGAGCGCCCGGCGGTCAGACCACCGGGTCGCTGATGACCTGAGCATACGGCACGGAGCCCTTGAACGAGGGTCGTTGCTCGAGCCGGTCGTGGAGCGCCGCGAGATTGGGATGGTTCTCTCGCCACGGCATCTCCGGCATCCGCACGTTGAGCCAGCCGAGGCAACTGCCGACCGCGATGTCGGCCAGTGTCAGCCTGTCGCCGACACAGTATTCGTGGGTGCCGAGAAGTCGCGAAATCTCCCGCAAGCCGCCTTCGGCCTTCCTGAGCTGACGGGCCGTCCACTCCCTGCTCTGGGCAGCCTCGACCCGAGCGCGTTCCCAGAATACGAGCACGCACGCGTCGCATATCCCGTCGCTCAGCACCTCGAAACGCTTGGTGAGGATGATCTCCTCCCGGCTCTCACGCACGAGCGAAGGGTCGGGATGCTTCAGCTCGATCCATTCGTTGATGAAGCGGGACTCGTAGACGCTCTCGCCGTTCTCGCAAATCAGGACAGGCAGCTTCTCGAGCGGGTTGTACTTGGGCGTGGACGTGTCCCTGTTCCACGGCACCTCCGTGATCAGCTCGAACGGAATGTCTTTCTCGGCCAGCTGGATGCGGACCTTGCGGGCATACGGACTGGGGGTCGCGCTGATGAGCCGGTACATGGTCTGACCTCTTCACAGAGACGCTTTCTCTGCATCTATGAGCGAACGAGAGCCGTGATCAACAAGCGACGTGGTCATCCGATGATCGTTCTGCGGGCGATCTGAGCGAATTTCCGGCAGTGCTGACGCTCGATTACGCGACATGGGCATCGACCTTCCGCCAGCCCGTGGCTAGCGTACCGGCACAGTCGCCGGGACTTCGCACATGGATATGAAACCGAACCGCCTAGGTATCGGCCTGCTCGTGTTCCTGGGCTGTCTGTTCTTCCTCTTCATGGGGTTGGCTGCGTTCGCGCCAGGTCTTCTCGCCGGTCCCATCATGCAGGGCGGGACCGTCAGTCTCTGGTTTCTGTATGCGATCGGCTTGATCTGGACGTCGGTGCTGTGCACGGGCCTCCACGTCCTGGTCGCGAACGCCGCGGAGGACAGGTCATGATCCGCGTCGCGACAAGCGGGCTCGCGCTCCTCGCCTGCACCGGCGCGGCCTTTGCCCAGGCCGCCACCCGGACGCCGGCGAACGGCCTGAATATCACGGCGATCGGCCTGTTCGTCTTCTTCGTCGCGATCACGCTCGGCATCACGTATTGGGCGGCGGGCCGCACGCGATCGGCCGCCGACTATTACACGGCGAGCGGTCAGGTCACGAGCACGCAGAACGGCTTCGCGCTCGCGGGAGACCTGATCTCCGCCGGCGCCTTCCTGGGGCTGTCCGGCCTGATCTTCGGGACAGGGTTCGACGGCCTCGTCTACGCTGTCGGCTACACGCTCGGCTATCCGCTCATCATCTTCTTCCTGGCCGATCAGCTTCGCCGGCTCGGGAAGTACACGTTCTCGGACGTGATCGCCTTCCGGCTCGCGCCGCGGCCCGTTCGCACGCTCGCCGCAATGTCGTCGCTGTCGATCGTGTCGTTCTATCTCATCGCCCAGCTCGTCGGAGCGGGACAGCTCATCCAGCTCCTCTTCGGCCTGCCCTACATCTATGCCGTGCTGGGCGTCGGCATCCTGATGATCTGCTACGTCATGTTCGGCGGGATGGTGGCGACGACCTGGGTGCAGATCATCAAGGCCGTGCTGCTGCTCTGCACCGCGACCTTCACGGCATTGCTGGTGCTGGCGTATTTCGACTTCAGCTACGACCGGCTCATCGCGAAGGCCGTCGAGGCCCATGCCAAGCACGGCGCCATCCTGCAGCCCGCCACCTTCGCGGCCTCGCCGTTCTCGACGCTCTCGCTGGCCGTGGCGCTCTTCGTCGGGGCGGCCGGCCTGCCGCATTTCCTGATGCGCATCTTCACGGTCCCGGACGCACGCGCCGCCCGCAACTCGGTGTTCTGGGGCTGCGCGATCGTGGCCTATTTCTTCTCGTTGATCTTCATCATCGGGTTCGGAGCGCTCGCGATCGTCGGCTCCTCGCCCGAGTACCTCGGGCCGAACGGCGCCCCGATCGGCGGCGGCAACATGGTGGCGATCCACCTCTCGCACGCGCTCGGCGGCAACATCCTGCTCGGGCTGAACTCCGCCATCGGCTTCGCGACCATCCTCGCGGTCGTGGCCGGGCTGACCCTCGCCGCGGCCTCGGCCGTCTCGCACGATCTCTACGCGAACGTCATCAAGCGCGGTCGTGCCAGCGACGGCGACGAGGTGCGGGTCGCGAAGATCGCGACGCTCGCCATCGGCGTCGTGGCCGTGCTGCTCGGGATCGCCTTCGAGCGGCAGAACATCGCCTACATGGTGGGCCTCGCCTTCTCGATCAGCGCGAGCTCGAACTTCCCGGTCCTGATCCTGGCCATGTACTGGAAAGGGTTCACCACGCGTGGCGCAGTCGTGGGCGGGACGGTCGGTCTCGTGAGCGCGCTCGTGCTGACGATCCTCGGTCCGGCGATCTGGGTGAAGGTCTTGGGGTTCGCGCAGCCGATCGTTCCGCTCGACCCCCCGACGCTGATCACGCTGCCCCTCGCCCTCGTGACCTGCTATGTCGTATCCATCCTGGACCGGTCCGCACAGGCCGAAACCGATCGGCTGATGTTCGATCGTCAGCGGGCTCTGCTGAAGGACGGAAACGTCTCGACGGCCGGCGATGTGCCCGGGGCGATCAGGGCCTGAGGCGCTTCGAGGTCTGGAATGCGTACGGGAGCACGACGGGCTTGATCCGGACGTCGTTCTGAAGCCGAGCCTTGATTTCCGGGCGCATCTTCGCCTGGACGCGTTGCTCGCCCGGAGCGGGCGTTCCGCTTCAGCGATCTCGGACACACCACGACCGGTCCGACGCACCACCGCCGATGCAGTTCTGAACCCGGTCGCCGGACCCGCCCAACATCAGGGCGACCCGACCCCGCCGCCCTCCCGCCTCCTTCCGAAATCCGGCTCCGCCGTCTCCTGACCCTGCTCGATGATCCCGCGCCGGATCGCCCGCGTCCGTGTGAACAGGTCGAACAGGGCGTCGCCGTCGCCCCAGCGGATCGCGCGGGCGAGGACCGCGATGTCCTCGTTCAGGCGGCCGAGCATTTCCAGCACGGCGGGTTTGTTGTGCAGGAAGACGTCGCGCCACATCGTCGGGTCGGAGGCCGCGATGCGGGTGAAGTCGCGAAAGCCGCCGGCCGAGAACTTGACCACCTCGGATTGCGTCACGGTCTCGAGGTCCGCCGCCGTGCCGACGATGTTGTAGGCGATGAGGTGCGGGACGTGGCTCGTGATCGCGAGCACGAGGTCGTGGTGCTCGGGCGTCATCCGCTCGACATTCGCGCCCATGGCGCTCCAGAACGCCTCGACCCGGGCCACGGCCTCGGGATCCTGGCCGTCGGGCGGCGTCAGGATGCACCAGCGGCGGTGGAACAGCGTCGCGAAGCCGGCGTCCGGGCCGGAATGCTCGGTGCCGGCGACCGGGTGGGCCGGCACGAGGTGCACGCCGGACGGCAGGTGCGGCGCGACCTGGGCCACGACGGAGGCCTTCACGGAGCCCGTGTCGCTCACGATCGCGCCCGGCGCGAGATGTGGGCCGATCGCCTCGGCGCAAGCCGCGAAGGCGCCGACCGGGATGCAGAGCACGACGAGGTCGGCGCCCGCGACGCCGGCCGAGTCCGCCGTCGCCTCGTCCGCGAGGCCGAGGGCGCGCACCCGGGTCAGCACGCCCGGGTCGCGGTCGATCGCGACGATCGTGCCCGCGATGCCGAGTGCCCGGACCGCGCGGGCGATCGATGAGCCGACGAGGCCGAGCCCGACGATCGCGATCCGGCCGAAGAGCGGTTGCGCCAGGGGTGGTCCGAGCGGGTGCTCCTGCGCGAGGAGGTCGGCCGTGCCGTCAGGCATCGGCCCGGCGCCCCGCCATGAACGCCGTCAGCGCCTCGATCACGAGCCCGTTCGCCTCGGCCGGGCCGACCGTCATGCGGAGCGCGTTCGGGAGCCCGTAGGCCCGGACCGCCCGGAGCACGAGGCCGCGGGCGCAGAGATAGGCGTCGGCCTCGGCTGCGCTCCGGCCGCCCGTCTCGGGGAAGTGGATCAGGAGGAAGTTGCCGACGCTCGGGGTCACCTCGAGGCCGATGTCCTCGAAGGCCTGGGCGAGGCGCGGCAGCCATTCGTCGTTATGGGCGAGCGCCGCCGCGACATGGGCCTCGTCCGCGATGGCGGCGGCGCCGGCCGCGATCGCGGGCGCGTTCACGTTGAAGGGGCCGCGGATGCGGTTCAGCGCGTCGACCACGTGCGCCGGTCCGACGAGCCAGCCGAGCCGGAGCGCCGCGAGGCCGTGGACCTTCGAGAAGGTCCGGACCATGACGACGTTCGGGGCGGTGAGCGCGAGCTCCAGGCCCGAGCCGTAATCGTTGCGGCGGACGTACTCCGCATAGGCCGCGTCCAGCACGAGCAGGACCTGTGGGGGCAGGGCGGCGTGAAGGCGGCGCACCTCGTCGAAGGGCAGGTAGGTGCCGGTCGGGTTGTTCGGGTTCGCGAGGAACACGATCCTGGTGCGAGGCGTGACGGCGGCCAGCATGGCGTCCACGTTCGCCGTGAGGTCGCTCTCCTCGGCGACGACGGGCGTCGCGCCCGCGGCCAGGATGTTGATGCGGTACACGAGGAAGCCGTGCCGGCTGTAGACCGCCTCGTCGCCCGGCGCGAGATAGGCGCTGGCGATGAGCGACAGGAGCTCGTCCGAGCCCGTGCCGCAGACGATCCGGCCCGAGTCCAGCCCGTAGCGGGCGGCGATCGCCTCGCGCAGCGCCGTCGCGGCGCCGTCCGGGTAGATCTCGAGCGAGTCCGCCGCCCGCCGGAACGCCTCGATCGCCTTCGGGCTCGGCCCGACCGGCGTCTCGTTCGAGGACAGCTTGTAGACCCGCGCGACGCCCTCGACATGGTCGCGGCCCGGAACATAGGCCTGGATGTCGAGGATGCCCGCACGGGGCATCGGGACGGCGGAGCGGGCGTCGGGCATGGGGCTGGTCTGGATCGCGGTGGGACGCGACGCCTGTAGCGCAAGCGGGCCGGGATCGCACGCGATAAGCGGCGCGGGACGACTCGACGGAAATCCTCTCCCCGTCAGGGAGAGGTCGAGTCGGCGTAAGCCGACCGGGTGAGGGGGTGCGTCCTCGCCGGTAAGCCCGCACCCCCTCACCCGGTCGGCCGCTGCCGCGTCCGACTCGACCTCTCCCCGACGGGGAGAGGATTTCTGTCGAGTCTCTCTCCAGCCTTGACAGCCTTGACCCCACCCGCAGCCGCATGCGAGCGCCGACCCCTGGGCGCACCACCGCCCGCGAGGGAGGCTGTCCGGGTGAGCATCGCGGGCCCGGGGAGGGCTTCGGGGCCGCAGGGTCTCGCGAAGGCGGTCGGCGCGCTCACCGTCACGCAGATCATCGGCTGGGGATCGACCTTCCACGTCCCGGCGGTGCTGTCCGGGCGGCTCGCCGCGGGCACGGGCCTGCCGACCGAGATGGTCTTCGGCGGGATCACCGTCATGCTCCTCGTCGCGGCCGCGATCTCGCCGGCCGTCGGGCGCGTCCTCGATCGCGACGGCGCGCGGCGCTGGATGATGCTCGGGTCGGCGCTGACCGCGCTCGGGCTCGCGCTCCTGTCGATCGCGGACGGGCCTCTCGTGTTCGGGCTCGCCTGGATCGTGTTCGGGGCCGCGATGCCGTTCGCCCTGAACCAGGGCGCGTCGACGGCGCTCGTCCAGATCGCGCCGGACCGGGCCCGGCGCGCGATCGCCTGGCTTCTGCTCCTCACGGGCGTCTCCTCGACGCTCGCCTGGCCGGTCCTGATCGGGCTCGACGGGCTTCTCGGCTATCGCCACGCCCTCCTGGTCCTGGTCGGGCTCCAGGTCTTCGTCTGCCTCCCGCTGCACTTCGCGTGCCTGCCGGCCGGCCGCGCCATGGCCGAGCCGCTGCCCCTCGGCCCCGGCGGCGATCCGGCGCCGTCGCCGCCGAGCCCCGTGCCGGGCGTCTATGCGCTCGCGGCCGTTACCTTCTCGCTCGCCGGCATGCTGACCTGGGGCCTGCCGCTCCACATGATCGGGATCCTGCGCGATTTCGGGCATTCGGAGGCTGCGGCCGTGTTCATCGGCTCGATGTTCGGGCCGGGCCAGGTGCTCGCCCGCGCGTTCGAGATGGCCGGCGGGCGGCGGCTCGGCATCCTGACGGTCGGGATCGGGTCGGCCGCCATGATGCCGCTCGCGCTGGCGGCGCTCCTCGCGTTCGGGAGCTCGCCCGCGGGCGCGCTCGCGTTCTCGGTCGGCTACGGCCTGTCGGCGGGGCTGATCTCGATCGTCCGGGCGGTCGCGCCGCTCCGGCTGTTCGGGGCCGCGGCCTACGCGACCGTGCTCGGCCGGCTCGGCCTGCCGCAGAACATCGCCTTCGCGGCCGCCCCGCTCGGC
>CAXTKM010000190.1:0-8332 GCA_964244795.1 uncultured Enterovirga sp. | reverse complement strand
GGAGCGACATCACGCGCGCGGCCGGTCCGCCGATCAGCGGCTCGGTCAGCGGGAAATAGCCGTCCTCGAAGCCGCGCGCGGCGATCGCGTCCGAGAAGTCGTTGTTGAACTTCCCCGCGATGTCCCGCGTCAGCTCGAGATGCTGCTTCTGGTCCTCGCCGACCGGGACATGCGTCGCCCGGTAGACCAGGATGTCGGCCGCCATCAGGCAGGGGTAGTCGTAGAGCCCGACGGAGGCGTTCTCGCGATCCTTGCCGGCCTTCTCCTTGAACTGCGTCATCCGGTTCAGCCAGCCCATCCGGGCCACGCAGTTGAAGATCCAGGCGAGCTCGGCGTGGCCGGAGACCTGGCTCTGGTTGAACACGATATGGTGGACGGGATCGACGCCGGCCGCGAGATAGGCCGCCGTCACGCTGCGGGTCTGGGCGGGCAGGTCGGGCTGACGGAGCTGCGCCGTGATCGCGTGCAGGTCGACGATGCAATACATGCAATCGAAGGTCGCCTGCAGGGCCACGAACCGCTTGATCGCACCGAGATAGGTCCCGATGTGGATCTCCCCGGTCGGCTGAACGCCCGAAAAGATCAGTTCCTTGAACGCGCTCATCACCACCTCGCCCCGAAGGAGCGGCCTCTACGGGCCGCGACCCGGCGAGGCAAGCGAGGGCGTGCCGTGCTCCGTCGCGCCGGCCGCTATCGGCAGGGCCATTCGGCCCGGAACGCCCCGATCGCGAGCTCGAGCATCGGCGATTCCATCTTGTTCTGGTTCGCGTCCATATAGGCGATCAGCACCGTCGCGAGCTTCGAGCCGATGACACCGCTCGGACTGCAGAACTTGTACTCCTTCGAGAGCTGCTCGCTGAAGAAGCTCACCGCCTGCAGCATGCCGATGCACTCGCCCTGGCTGAAGAGCTCCTTCGAGTTGTTGTCGTCGAGCGACGCCTTGCAATGGGGGTAGTAATATCGCGCCGTCCCGTAGGCCGGGTCGGCCGCCTGGGCGGAGACGGGGAGAAGGGTGAGCGCCAGGCAGGCACAGAGCAGTCTCGCAAGCATGTTCACCGAAGCCTCTTCGATCGATCGAGCCTGCATCATCGATGCAAAGACCAGGCCCGGGAAGCCCCTTTCGGAGCGGCGCGCCGGCCGCGACGGGATGCTATCCTCGGATCTTCCGTTCGAGAATCGAGGGCAGCATGAGCGACGACGACGCGAAGCCGAGACCGAGCTCGGCCGATCCGATCGAGATTCCGCTCCTCGGAGACGGGCCGTTCCAGCTCCCGATCTGCACGGACCTGAAGGAGATCGCGGTCGGCGAGAGCCTGGCCGTCCTGCGCTTCGAGACGATCGACGGCCAGCGCGTCGACATCCCGATCCCGATCGGCATGCTGATCGAGATCGGGGACGCGGCCGAGGAGGCGCTCCAGCACGCGATCCGGTCGCGGGACGGGACCAGCATCCAGTGAGCGCGACGACGGCTCCGGGCGGCCGACACCCGGACCTCGGGCTCGACGAGGCCCCGTTCGCGCGCTTCGCGGCCGGGATCGGGATCCAGGGCGCGCTCCGGACCGCCGTCACGGCCGCCTACAGGCGTGCCGAGCCGGAATGCCTGCCGGCCCTTCTCGATGCGGCGCGGCTCCCTCCGGAGGCGGCGCTCGCCGTGCGACGGCGTGCCCGCTCGCTGGTCGAGGCCTTGCGGGCGAAGGGTGGGCGGGGCGGGGTCGAGGGGCTGATCCAGGAATACTCCCTGTCGACCCACGAGGGCGTCGCGCTGATGTGCCTCGCCGAAGCCCTGCTCCGGATCCCGGACCCGGCCACGCGCGACGCGCTGATCCGGGACAAGATCGCGGGCGGGGATTGGCGGGCGCATCTCGGGCACAGCCCGTCGCTCTTCGTGAACGCGGCCACCTGGGGCCTCGTGGTCACGGGACGGCTCACCGCGACGACGAGCGAGGCCGGCATGGCCTCGGCGCTGGCCCGGCTGATCGGGCGCGGCGGCGAGCCGCTGATCCGGCGCGGCGTCGATCTCGCGATGCGGATGATGGGCGAGCAGTTCGTGACCGGCCAGACGATCGCGGAGGCGCTCGCGAACAGCCGCCGCATGGAGGCCAGGGGCTTCCTCTACTCCTACGACATGCTGGGCGAGGCCGCGACCGGCGCCCGCGACGCGGCCCGGTACTTCGCCGATTACGAGGCCGCGATCCACGCCATCGGGCGCGCCTCGGACGGCCGGGGCGTCTACGAGGGGCCTGGCATCTCGATCAAGCTCTCCGCGCTTCACCCGCGCTACGGCCGGGCGAAGATCGAGCGGGTCATGGCCGAGCTCCTGCCGCGCGTGAAAGCGCTGGCGCTGCTCGCGCGCGGCTACGGGATCGGGCTGAACATCGACGCCGAGGAGGCCGACCGGCTGGAGCTCTCGCTCGACCTTCTCGAGGCGCTCTCGCTCGACCCGGACCTCGCGGACTGGAACGGCCTCGGCTTCGTGGTGCAGGCCTACGGGAAACGCTGCTTCGCGGCGGTGGACGTGCTGATCGACCTCGCCCGGCGCTCGAACAGGCGGCTGATGGTCCGGCTCGTGAAGGGCGCCTACTGGGACAGCGAGATCAAGCGCGCCCAGGTCGACGGGCAGGACGGTTTCCCGGTCTTCACCCGGAAGGTGCACACGGACGTCTCCTACCTCGCCTGCGCGCGAAAGCTGCTCGCGGCGCCGGACGCGGTGTTCCCGCAATTCGCGACCCACAACGCCCAGACGCTCGCGGCCGTGATGGAGATGGCCGGACCTCGCTTCGCGCGCGGGCAGTACGAGTTCCAATGCCTGCACGGCATGGGCGAGCCGCTCTACGAGGAGGTCGTCGGGCCGGGCAAGCTCGACCGGCCTTGCCGGATCTACGCGCCGGTCGGCACGCACGAGACGCTGCTCGCCTATCTCGTGCGGCGCCTTCTCGAGAACGGCGCGAACTCCTCCTTCGTGAACCGCATCGCCGACGCCACGATGTCGGTCGACGATCTCGTGGCCGATCCGGTGGCGGTCGCGGACGCGATCGTGCCGGTCGGCGCGCCGCACGAGGGGATCGCGCATCCTCTCGACCTGTTCGGGGAGAGCCGGCGCAACGCGAGAGGGCTCGACCTCAGCGACGAGCACGCGCTGGCCCGGCTCGCGACGAGCCTCGACGAGAGCGGGGCCACGGCCTGGAGGGCCTTCGCGAGGGCGGGCGCGACGGCGCTGGGCGACGACGGCTCCATCCCGGTTTTCAACCCGGCGGACCGGCGCGACGTCGTGGGCCGCGTCCGGCCCTCCGGTCCCGCGGAGATCGAGGCGGCCCTGGCCGAAGCCGCATCGGTGGCGTCCGGCTGGGCCGCGACCCCGGTCGGGGACCGGGCGGCGTGCCTCCGTCGCGCCGCCGACAGGCTCGAGGGCCGCATGCCGGTCCTGATCGGCCTGATCGTCCGGGAGGCCGGAAAGTCGATCCCGAACGCTGTCGGCGAGGTTCGGGAGGCCGTCGACTTCCTGCGCTACTACGCGGCCGAAGCCGTCCGCACGCTCGCGATCGGCGTGCCCGCGCCGCTGGGTCCCGTCTGCTGCATCAGTCCCTGGAACTTCCCGCTCGCGATCTTCACGGGCCAGGTCGCGGCTGCGCTCGCGGCCGGAAACCCGGTTCTCGCGAAGCCCGCCGAGGAGACGCCGCTCGTCGCGGCCGAGGCCGTCCGGATCCTGCACGCGGCGGGCGTCCCTCTGGATGTGCTCCACCTCGTGCCCGGAGATGGCGAGGTCGGGGCGGCGCTGGTCGCCGATCCTCGCGTCGAGGGCGTCGTCTTCACCGGCTCGACCGCCGTCGCTCGCCTGATTCAGGCCCGGCTCGCCGACCGTCTCGGGCCGGACGGGCGGCCGATCCCGTTCGTCGCCGAGACCGGCGGCCAGAACGCGCTCGTCGTCGATTCCTCGGCGCTTGCCGAGCAGGTCGTGGCCGACGTCGTGGCCTCCGCGTTCGACAGCGCGGGGCAGCGCTGCTCCGCGCTCCGGATCCTCTGCCTGCAGGAGGAGATCGCCGACCGTACGCTCGCGATGCTCCGGGAGGCCATGGCGGAGCTGGAGATCGGCCGTCCCGACCGCCTCTCGGTCGATGTCGGACCCGTCATCGGCGAGGAGGCGGCTCGGTCGATCGCGCGGCACATCGAGACCATGCGGGGCCGCGGACACGCCGTCTCGGCGCTCGCGCTCCCGGCCGCGACGGCCGACGGCACCTTCGTCGCGCCGACGATCGTCGAGATCGGCCGGGTCCAGGACGTCGAGCGCGAGGTCTTCGGCCCCGTGCTGCACGTCCTCCGGTTCCGGCGCGACCAGCTCGACGCCCTCCTCGGGGACATCGACGCGACCGCCTACGGTCTCACCTTCGGGCTCCACACCCGCATCGACGAGACGATCGCCCGCGTCGTTGGGCGCGTCCGGGCCGGGAACGTCTACGTCAACCGGACCGTCATCGGGGCGGTCGTGGGCGTGCAGCCCTTCGGCGGCTCGGGCCTGTCCGGGACCGGCCCGAAGGCGGGCGGCCCGCTCTACCTCGGCCGGCTGGTCGGACGCGAGCCGCGTGGAGCCGTCCCGTCCCCGTCCGGCCCCGATCCGGCGGCCCTGCCCTATGCCGATTGGCTGCGGGGCGGCGGTCACGCAGCGCTGGCGGACACGCTTCAGGCCTCGTCCGCCGGGGCCGCGGCCGCCGGGGTCTCGATCGAACTGCCGGGGCCGGTCGGCGAGCGGAACGTCTACGCGCTCCATCCCCGGGGCCGGATCGCGGCCCTGTCCCGGACCCCGCAGGGGCTGCTCGCCCAGATCGGAGCGCTCCTCGCCACAGGCAACATCGCCGTGATCGAGCGCGGCCATCCGGCCCGCGCCGTCCTGGCCGGGCTGCCGGCCGCCGTTTCGGCCCGGATCGAGGTCGTCGAGGATTGGACCCTCGCGCCGGACCTGCGCGGCGTTCTGTTCGAGGGCGGCGGTTCCGAGTTCGTCGCGCTGAACCGCCGGCTCGCGGACAGGCCGGGCGCGATCCTGCCCGTCCAGGCCCTCACGGAGGAGGCTTTGTCCCGGGGCGCGACCTACCGGGCGGACGCGCTCCTCGAGGAGCGCGTCGTCACGACGAACACCGCGGCTGCGGGCGGCAACGCGAGCCTGCTCGCGATCGGCTGATCTCCGCGGCCGAGGCGAACGGTGTCGGCCGCTCCTCAGCTGCAGTACTGGCCGCCGTTGATCGAGAGCGTGGACCCGGTGATGAAGCCCGCATCCTCGCCGGCCAGGAACACGACCGCGCGGGCGATCTCCTCGGCTTCGCCGAGCCGGCCGACCGGGATGTGCGGCAGGATCTTCGCCTTGAGCACGTCCTGCGGGATCGCGCGCACCATCTCGGTCGCGACGTAGCCCGGCGCGATGACGTTGACGGTGACGCCCTTGTTCGCGTTCTCCTGCGCGAGCGCCTTCGCGAAGCCGATCACGCCGGCTTTCGCGGCCGAGTAGTTCGTCTGGCCCATCTGGCCCTTCTGGCCGTTGATCGAGGAGATCAGCACGATCCGGCCGAAGCCCCGCGCCCGCATGCCGTCGATGACCGGGCGGGTCACCGTGAAGGCCGAATCGAGGTTCGTCCGGATCACCGCCGACCATTGCTCGTAGGTCATGCGATGGAACATGCCGTCCTTCGTGATGCCGGCGTTGTTCACGAGCACCTCGACCGGGCCGACCTCGGCCTCGACGGCCTTGACGCCCTCCTCGCAGGCCTTCGGATCGCCGACGTCGAACCGGAACACCGGGATGCCGGTCGCGGCCTTGAAAGCCTGCGCCGCCTCGTCATTCCCGGCATAGCTCGCAGCGACCCTGTAGCCGGCCTCCTTCAGGCCCTTCGAGATCGCCTCGCCGATCCCCCTCGTTCCGCCGGTGACCAATGCGACCCGTGCCATCTCGTTCTCCCCCAGGTGCGGACGCATTGCGTTCCGGGGTACGCCCCGCTCATCCGTCCCGTCGAGCTTCCGTGATCGCGCCCGTCGGCACAACCCCGTTCCGCGGCGACGGCGTCGGCTCGCGGGCGCGACTGCCCGAGGGCCGTCGCGATCTCCGCTCGGCTCCCCCGCTCGCCCGGGAGGGCTGATCGAATCGAGATGCCCGGAGCGGCGCGATGTCCCCAGCGGGCGGGCACACGGATGTGCGTGGGTTCCCTTCCTGTGCCTTCTTGCGAGTTCGGTTAGGGCACCTAATTTGCCTCGGTAACAAAGCGATACCGCTTTGCGAGGCGAAATCCATGAATCTTCTCCATCTCGATTCCAGCATTCTCGGCGGCAACTCGGCGAGCCGGGCGCTGTCGGCGGCGGTGGTCGGGCAGCTCCGCGCCACGAGCCCCGAGATGCAGGTCACCTACCGCGACCTCGCGGCCGAGCCGCTGGCGCACCTGTCCGCCTCCTATCTCGCAGCCGCCGGAAACCCGGCAGGGCCGCACGAGCCGGCCCTGCGCCACGAGCTCGCGCTGGGCGCGACCGTGCTGGAGGAGTTCCTCGCCGCCGACGTCGTGGTGCTCGGCGTCGCCTTCTACAATTTCAGCGTTTCGAGCCAGCTCAAGGCATGGGTCGACCGGGTCGCGATCGCGGGCAAGACCTTCCGCTACACCGAGACCGGCCCGGAAGGACTCGCGGGCGGCAAGCGCGTGATCCTGGCGGTGGCGCGGGGCGGCTTCTACGGGTCCGGCAGCCCGGCTCAATCCTACGAGCACGCCGAGAGCTATCTCCGCACGGTGTTCGGCTTCATGGGCATCAGGAGCCTCGAGGTGGTCGCGGCCGAGGGCCTCGCGGTCGGTGCCGACCAGCGCGAGGCGGCCATGCGGGCCGCGCTCGACCGGATCGCCGACCTTCCCGTGGCCGCCTGATCCGGACCAGGATGGGGAAGCGGAGGCAAGGGAAGCGGAGGCAAGGGACATGGAGATCGGGGTCGACAGCTTCGCGGCGCTGATGCCGAACCCGGCCGGGCGCGTTCCCGCGCCGGCCGAGCGGATGGCCGAGGTCCTGGCCGAGATCGAGGCGGCCGACCGGGTCGGCCTCGACGCGTTCGGTCTCGGCGAGCACCACCGCGATCACTTCCTCGATTCCTCGCCGGCCGTGATCCTCGCGGCGGCCGCGGCCCGGACATCGCGCATCCGCCTGCACAGCGCCGTCACGGTGCTCGGCGCCGCCGATCCGGTGCGGGTGTTCCAGGACTACGCGACGCTCGACCTCATCTCGGGCGGTCGGGCCGAGATCGTGGCCGGGCGCGGCTCCTTCACGGAGGCCTTCCCGCTGTTCGGGCTCGACCTCGACGATTACGACGATGTCTTCATCGAGAAGCTCGGCCTGCTTCTGCGGCTTCGCGAGGAGACGCAGGTGCATTGGTCGGGCCGGTTCCGCGCGCCGCTCACCGGCCAAGGCGTGTTCCCGCGTCCCGTGCAGGCGAAGCTGCCGGTCTGGATCGGCGTGGGCGGCACGCCAGGCTCCTTCGCCAGGGCCGGCGCCCTCGGCCTGCCGCTCGTGGTCGCGATCATCGGCGGCGGGTTCGACCGCTTCCGGCCGCTGGTCGATCTCTATCGCGAGGCCGGCCGGAGAGCCGGCCACCCGCCGGAGGACCTCCGGGTCGGGCTGCACGCGATGGGTTTCGTCGGCGACACCACGGGCGAGGCGGTCGACGCCCTGTATCCGGGCTGGGCCTACATGTTCGAGGAACTCGGTCGGGACCGCGGCCGGTTCGACGTCTCGCGCCGGCGTTTCGAGGCGACCTGCGGACCCGGCGGAGCCTACCTCGTCGGGGATCCCGCGACCGTCGCCGCGAAGGTGGTGGAGGCGAGCGAGACGCTCGGCGGGCTCAGCCGGGTCAGCTTTCAGATGAGCGCCGCTTCGGGCAATGCCCCGGCGACGCTTCGCTCGATCGAGCTCCTGGGCCGGGAGGTCGCCCCGGCCGTCAGGCGGGCGCTCGGGTCGCCGGGCGATCGGCCTCGTTCCTCGCGCCCGTCCGCGGCGGCGGACGCGGCCTCCATCCCGGCGGGGTAGGGAGAGCCTTCCGCCGCCACATGGCATCCCGTCTACGGCGGCGGCACGCCCGCCGCCCGAAGGCTCGATCGTCGGATGGTGCGATCGAACCGTCGAGGCCCGTCTGGAAGGCGGCTTCGCCGGGCGGCGAGCCTCCTCAGCAGTCAGTCCCGCTCGAGGCACATGGCGACGCCCATGCCGCCCCCGATGCAGAGGGTGGCGAGGCCCTTCTTCGCGTCGCGGCGCGCCATCTCGTGCAGCAGCGTGACGAGGACGCGCGCGCCCGAGGCGCCGATCGGGTGGCCGATCGCGATCG
>CAXTKM010000189.1:0-8368 GCA_964244795.1 uncultured Enterovirga sp. | reverse complement strand
TGTTCCAATTTCATGACCGGCTGGTCAGGTGGCAGGCCGCCGCCACCCCGCTGCGCCTGCAGGGCCGCGAGCGCGACGATCGCGAAGACGAGGACGTAGATCAGGATCGGGTCGGGCATCGGCCGTTACAGGACCGCCCGCGGGTCGAACAGCGCCGACGGCAGGTCGACGCCCTGCTGCTTCAGCTCGCCGAGGAATTTCGGACGGATCCCGGTCGGACGGAAATGACCCACGATGCCGTCGCGCTCGTCGACCCCCTCGCGGGCGAAGCGGAAGATCTCCTGCATCTGCACGACGTCTCCCTCCATGCCGGTGATTTCCGACAGGCTGGTGAGCCGGCGCTTGCCGTCGCTCATGCGCTGGAGCTGCAGGACGAGCTGGATGCCGGACGCGATCTGGCTGCGGATCGAGGCGACCGACATGGAGGCCGCCGCCATGCCGATCATCTGCTCGATCCGGCCCAGGGCGTCGCGCGGCGTATTCGCGTGGATCGTGGTCATCGAGCCTTCGTGACCGGTGTTCATGGCCTGGATCATGTCGAAGGCCTCCTCGCCGCGACACTCGCCGAGGATGATCCTGTCCGGCCGCATCCGCAACGCGTTCTTCAGGAGCTCGCGCTGGCGGATCTCGCCCCTGCCCTCGACGCTCGGCGGCCGGGTCTCGAGCCGCGCGACGTGGGGCTGCTGAAGCTGCAGCTCGGCCGCGTCCTCGATCGTGATCAGGCGCTCGTGCGGCCGGATCGAGGACGAGAGCGCGTTCAGCATCGTGGTCTTGCCGGAGCCGGTACCGCCGGACACGACGAGCGAGATGCGGCCCCGGACCGCGGCTCGGAGCACGTCCGCGATCGCGGGCCGGATCGTGCCGAGCTCGACGAGGCGATCCATCGAGATCGGGCGCTTCGCGAACTTCCGGATCGAGACCAGCGGCCCGTCCACCGCGACGGGCCGGATCGCGACGTTCACCCGCGAGCCGTCCGGCAGGCGCGCGTCGACCATGGGCGAGGATTCGTCGACCCTCCGGCCCACTGCCGCGACCATCTTGTTCACGATCCGTAGGAGATGCGCCTCGTCCTTGAACCGGACCGGCGTCAGATGAAGCTGGCCCGCGCGCTCGACATAGACCGACATATGCGCGTTCACGAGGATGTCCGTGACGGTCGGGTCCTTCAGCAGCGGCTCCAGCGGGCCGAGGCCCACCATCTCGTCCAGGACCTCGGCCGAGAACGCCTCGAGCTCGCGCCCGTTCAGCGGCAGCCGCTCGCGAAGCGCGTAGTCGGCGACGAAGCGGCCGACCTGGCGGGACAGGTCCTCGGGGGAGACGCGGTCGATCAGCGCGAGGTTGAACTCGTCGATGAGCTTGCCGTGCAGCTTGACCTTCGCGTCCACGAGCGCGGCGTTCGGAAACGCGACGGGCTCCGGCACCGAGACGGGGGCCTGCGCCGAGGGTGCCGAGGGCTCGAGCGGCGGAACGGTCGCCGGGCGGGCGGCGGCGACCTGCCAGCGGGAGGCCGGGACCGGGCTCACGGCGCGACCCCGGGCTGGGCCGCGGCGGCGCGGCCGTCCGCGAGGGTCTCGACCCAGGCGGCGAGGCGCCTGATATCGCGCAGGATGCGGCTGTTCGGCTTGAGCTCCATCAGCGAACCTCCGACGTTCGACGCGCTGGCGACGCCGTCCCAATCCCGGCGGACGAAGAAGGTGCGGCGACCCGCCAGCGCCCGGTCGATCTCCTGACGATGCGAGACGCGGCCGAAAAGATCCACCGCGCAATGATTCACGACGGCGGCGAGCCGCCCCTCCGGGACGCCGAGCGCGTCGAGGTGAGCGAGCCGCGCCGTCAAGCGGCGCAGGGCGGGCACCTCGCCCCCACCCGCGACCACGATCGCGTCCGAGCCGCGCAGGAGGTCGTCGGTCCAGGCGAGCCGGTGCTGCGGCAGGTCGAGCAGGATCGAATCGTAGCGGGCCGAGAGCGCGTCGATGACCCCGAAGACGATCTGCGGATCGAGGTCATCGGTCCCGATACCGGCCGGGCTCGCGAAGACGTGGAGGCCGCTCGCGTGACGGCTCGTGAACACGTCGATCAACTGCTCGTCGAGCCGCTCCGGCCGTCCCGCGATCTCGGCCACGTCGAATCGCGGCTCGATGTCGAGCGCGTCCGCAAGGGTCCCGCCCTGGAAATTCAGGTCGAGCAGCGCGACGCGGGCTCCGGCCCGGCGCCGGCAGGTCGCGAGGTGGATCGCGGTCTCGAGCGCGAGGGTCGTGTTGCCGACGCCGCCCTTGCTCGGCGCGAAGCTCACGACCTTGGCTCCCGATCGCTGCGAGGCGATCGCGGCCAAGCTTGCGGCCAGGCCGGGCAGCTCCTCGGTCGCGGACCGCGGCGTCACCCAATCCCCGGCCCGGGTCCTGACGAGTTCCTTGTAGAGGTCGGGCGCGATCGTGTCCGCGACACAGATCACGAAGGCGCGGCCACCCTCCTCGCGGGCGAGCCGGATCGCCGCGGGAACGTCGTCGGGATCGATCGCCAGCACGAGCGGCCGGAGATCGTCCGCGAAGCGGCCGTCCGCCGCGAGAGCGGCGAACGAGGGGAGCGGAACGACGGAATAGCCGAGCCCTTCGGCGATCGGCGCCATCGCCCGGCCCCGGCCCTCGTCATCCGGCCCGACGATGAAACAGCGCACCTGATCCTCTGGCGTTCCGCCGTGCTCAGCGTTCCGAAAGGATGGTGTATTGTTCCGTCTTCACGCCGTTCCGCGTGACGGTCACGACGCGGCCCGCGGGCACGGCCTTCGGGGCCGCGCCCAAGCCTTGGGCCGGCTGCAGGGCGGGCTGGCGGCCCATCTCACCCATGCGGCTCTCGATCTCGGCGAGACGCCGCGCTGCCGCGGCCTCGGCCTGGACCCGCGACGCCTCGGCCGCCTTCGCCTGCGCCTCGAGGCGGCTCTCGAACTCGGCCAGGCGGTCGCGCGGCGTGAGATCGGCGAGGCCGAGATCGCTCGCGGTCACGCGCTGGGCCGGCCCGGCATCGACTTGGCCCGCCTGGCGCAGCACGAGCGAGAGACGCCCGATCCCCTGCGCGAGCACGACCTTCTGGGCTTCCTGCACCGACAGCTCGAGCGTGACAGCCCGAGCGATGGCGGGCTTGTCCTGACGCTCGTTCGCGAGCTGGTCGATCGCCAGCACCTTCGCGTTCTGCAAGAGGACGTCGGCGTAGGCCGCCGTATCCTGGCCCGCACCCTCCCCTCGCGTGAGGATCACGTCGACGCGGTCGCCCGGAAGCACGAAGCCCGCGACGCCCCGAACCTCGTCCACCCGGACCGTGACGGCCCGCATGCCCTCGTCGATCTGCGTCGAGAGGGTGGTGCGCTGGTTCGGAGCGGTGATCTTGGAGGCGAGGATCGGCTCGTTCCGGGCGAGCTTCACGAGGGCGAGCCGCCTGCCATCGCGCACGACGTCCGCGATCGTGGAAAACGACCCCTCCAGCGTTCCGTCCGAAGGCCATGGGATCTCGCGCAGGTTGTCCGTGCCGAGCGGCGCGCCGAAGGTGATGGGCTCCGAGGCCACCACGACGGTGCGGCTCGCGACCCCGCCGCCCGCGCCGAGGACGAGACCCCGAACCAGGGCCACGGCGAGCGCGCCGAGGACCACAGCGATGAGGAGCGACACCCCCGAGGACAGCCTCACGGCGTGCAGGCCGCCTGCGGGGTCGCGATCTTGCAGCTGATCTTCGTGAACTGCGCGTTGATGCTGGTTCCCGTAACGGACACGCCCACGATCGCCACGAGCGCGATCAGGGCGACCAGGAGCGCATACTCCACCATCGCGGCACCCTCTTCGTCTCGGCGAAACCGACGCAGCACTGCGATCACGATCGTTTTCCTTGCTCGGTCGCCAGCACCGCGGGACGGTGCTCGGCAGAGGTCAACGCAAGAGTCCCTTAACCGTTCAGGGGTGTCAATCGCTGCGATCGGCGAGAGCCGTGTCAGCTCGCCGCCGAGAGCGCCAGGAACCCGATCCAGGCGGCCGCGATCGCAGGCCCGAAAGGGATCTGCAGCCGCCGCCCGACCCGGCGGGCCGGCAGCCGCCCGAGCCGGGCGCCGAGCGCGTAGAGCCCGACGCAGAGCAGCAGCAGCAGAGAGAACACGGTTGCGCCGAACGGCCCGATGAAGGCGAGCGCGAGGGTGAGGAGCTTCGCGTCGCCGCCGCCGATCCAGCCCTGCGCGAAGGCGCCGAACAGGAGGAGCAGCGAGACGCCCGCTATGACGCAGTAGGGCCAGACCGAAGGGTGGCGGCCGTCGAGCCAGGAGAGCAGCACCAGCGCCGCGAGGACCAGGATCGCGGCGTTCGGGATCCGGTAGTGCCGGAGGTCCGTCAGCGCGACCCAGACGAGGACGAGGCCGATCGCGGCGTCGATCAGCACCACGCGGCGCCGGTCCTCCGGCTCCCGGTCATCGCAGTCCTGGCGGGGCCGCTCCGACCGCGACGGACGGAGGCGGGGCTGCGCCGAGGCTGAAAGCGTTCGGGCCGGTCTGCGGGTTTCGGTAGCGCTCGACGGCCCGCGCGGCCCGCTCGCCGCTCGTGGTGCGGTCGATGCGCGACGCCTCGCGCGGCCAGGGATCGATGACCTGTTTCGCGATGTTGGCGTCCACGGCATCGCCGGAGGCGTCGGACAGGGTGTCGCGCCGAACGAGGTAGGGCGAGCAGGCACTGCAGGCAACGATCGCCAGAAAGGCGATGGCCGAGAGGGCGACGGCCCGACCCGTGCACGACCTCGGTCGGATCATTCGACGGACAGCGCCTCGCCGGGCGGGGCCGGGATGATGTGGCCGCGCGGCCCGATCGCGCCGCGGCGCGAGGTCACGAAGGTGCGCCGGTCGCGCGGGACCTCCATCTGGCCGCCGAGGAACAGGTCGAGGTCGTTCGCCGGCAGGGTCGAGTCGAGCGGCGAGGCGAGGACCTGGCCGGGCCGCGCCGGATCGACCAGCGCGGGCGTCACGATGACGACGAGCTCGGTCTCGCGCTCCTGGAACTCCGTGCTGCGGAAGAGCGCGCCTAGGATCGGGATCGAGCCGAGATAGGGAAGCTGGTCGATGGAGCGGTTCGCCTGCGACTGGAGCAGGCCGGCGATGGCGAAGCTCTGGCCGTCGGTCAGCTCGACGTTCGTCTTGGCCCGGCGCTTCGTCAGGCCGGGCACGGAGACGCCGCCGCCCACCGCGACCGCGAGCGTCGGGTCGATCTCGCTCACCTCCGGCTCGAGCTGGAGATGGATCTTCCGGTTCCTGAGCACCGTCGGCGTGAAGGCGAGCTTCACGCCGAATTCCTTATACGACACAGTGATCTGCGGCGCGCCGCTGATGCTCTGGTTCGCGATCGGGATCGGGATCTCGCCGCCGGCCAGGAACTCGGCCCGGTCGCCCGAGGTCGCGATCAGGTTCGGCTCCGCGAGCCGGCGGAGAAGGCCTTTCGTCTCGAGAGCGCTGATGAAGAGATCGAGCTGGCCCGAGGAGCCCCTGAAGGATTGCACGAGCGAGGCGAACGGCACGCCGCCGGTCGTCGCGGCGTTCACCGCGGTCCCGACCAGCCCGGACAGAAGGCCACCCTGGGCCGGTGTCGTGCTGATCGGGTTCGACGCCCCGACGGAGCCCGTGCTGAAGAGGGTGCGGCGCCCGCCGAACTCGAACCGTGCGCCGAGCTCCCGGCCCGCGTTCCGGTTCACCTCGACGAAGCGGACCTTCAACATCACCTGCTGGGGCGAGTTCAGGCGCGTCGTGTTGACGGTGCCGGGCGGCGCGACCTGCATGGCGCGATCGATGGTGGGAGCGTCGTTCGCGACGCCGCTGAGGATCAGCCTGTCACCCTCGCTGCCGACCCGGAGACGGCCCTCTCCGGTGCTTTGGCGGACCTGGGACTCGATCGCCTGCACGTCCGGCTGAACCTCGACGTCGATCAGCCCGATGAGCTTCTTGTCGGCATCGATCAGCGAGACGTTGGTGGTCCCGATCTTCTTGCCGAGGAGGTAGATCGTGCGGTCGCTGATCGGCACGACATCGGCGATGTCGGACGATCCGACCAGGATGTCGACGTAGCCGGAGGCGACCCGGATCGTCTGCGACTTGTTCATCGTCAGCTTGACGCGGCTGAACACCGCGTTGCCGCCGACGCGCGGCATCGGCCGGGTCTGCGCCTCGAGCGGCCCAATACCGGCGACCAGGAGTCCGGCGACCAGGAGACCCGCGACCAAAGGACCCGTGACCAGGAGGCCGGCCACCAGGGGACAGGCCATCAGGGGAGCGGCGACCACGGCGAGCCACGCGCCGGACCGCCTTCCGAAATCGATGCGCGGTCGCCCGAACATGCCGTACTCCCACTCGACGATGAAGGGACCGTTAACGGCGGCGAGGCCCGGGCGCCATCGGGGCGAGGGTCGCGCCCGGCACTATTCCCGCGCGTGCGTCGTTCCGGACACGGGTCTCGGCGCGGTCACCGCCCGGTCAGCAGGCCGGACAAGGCCCGCGCGAGCGCGCTCGCATCCTCTTCCGGAACTGCGCCTCCTTCCCGCGAGGCCTCGGCCAGGATGCGGAAGATGTCGGCCTCGATCTCGGCCTCCCGGTAGAGGTCCTCGATCGGACGCCCGCCCCGCGCCTGCGCGGCCAATCTCCGATACCCGTCCAGGACGACCCGATGCGCCTCGGCGATCGCCGGCACGGCCAGCCACTCCGCCTTCGCCCGTGAGGCGCACTCGACCAGGACGTCCGGCATCCCGTAGGGGCGCCCGGCCTCCCCGTGATCCCACAGGAAGAACAGCTCGCCGCCCCGCTCCCAGATCGGACGATCGGTCCCACGGGCCTGCTTGACCAGGAACTCCTCGAAGGACTTGTGCCAGTAATGCCGGATCTCGCCGGCCTCGGCCGCGAACGGCGTCAGATAGCGGGACATCTCGATCCTGGCGAAGGCGGCGTCGACGCCGACATAGGGGTCGAACAGAACGGGCTTATGCACCCTCACCATCGATTTCACGGCCTCGGGCCGGACGATCGACTTGACGTAGTAGTGCGGCAGGCCGCTGACGAAACGGCGACTGAGCGGTTCCTCGAGCCTCTCGCTCCGGTGGCCCCCGCTGCCCATCCAGATCCAGTTGAACGAGATGCTCGCGACATCCTGCGACGCGCAGCGCGCGACGGCGTCGTCCAGCATCTGGCCCACCTGATGTCCGTATCTCTCAGCAGGAACGAAGAACTCGTCGGCGTCGAGGAACATGACCCATTCGAAATCGCGCAGCTCCGGCAGAAAATGAAGCGCGTGATCGTAGGCCTTTATCTGTGGGTTGAAGGACAGGTCGACCGTGTTGACGACCAGGCTGATCGCGCCATGCTCCGCGAGCCGGAGAAGAAGCGTGTCGGAGCTGTCCGCATTGTCGTTCGTATAGACGAACACATGCTCGAACCCGACCGCCTGGAGATGGCCGAGCCATTCCAGGATGTAGGGACCTTCGTTGCGGATCGTGGCGACGACGGCGGCCTTCCTGGTCGCGCGCCGATCAGCCTGGGCGAGGAGATCGAGATCTCGGAGAAACGCGATGCCGTCCCGCACGTCGCCCCGCGTCTCGCCCAAGAAGTCGAGCTCACGGCCGACCTCCAAGATGGCGAAAGCCGGAAGCCGATCTCCGGCTCCCTGTGTCAGGACGGCCGCGATCCTGTCGAGCAGCACGCCGGCCTCGAAACCCTCGACCACCGCGGGACGCGAGTCGGTCGCGAGCGCGGCCCGGGCGAACAGGCGATCGATGGCCGACGCCGGGACGTGTCGGACGAGAAGCGCCGCCCGGATCGCGTCGGCACCGGACGGAGATGGGCGCATCACGGAGCTTCGATACGATGATCGGCGATCAGGAGTCGGAAAAATCGAGGATCTGACGTCCCTCTCCGAACCCGAACGCGGAGAAGTGCTCGCGACCGGTCCGAAACGTGCCGTTCGCGACGGCGTCTCGAATGTCCGCATTGCTGTCGAGATAGGCGTGCTCTTCGAAGTTTGCGGCGGTGACATTCACGAGCATGCCGCACCCCTTGCGGACGACGCGCCGTGCGTCCAGGCCAAGGCGCTCGACGCCGGACCAGGCCGCCGCCAGATCGGGATTGGTCCGGACGGCCTCCCCGACGGGTCCGTGCGAGCGCTCGTAGGCCTCGACCCGACCGAAGAGCGATACGGCGGTCGAGAGGGTCTCGGCACGGCCATTCTCGCGCGCCCACGCCAAGACCTGCGTCACGAAGGCCCGCAGCAGACGCTCGACCGCGAGGCTCTCGAGGCTCCTCCGCCGGAGCGCGTGGAGCGCGGCCGCAGCGCGGAGGACATCGGCCGCGATGGGATCCGCTTGTCCGGCA
>CAXTKM010000188.1:0-8388 GCA_964244795.1 uncultured Enterovirga sp. | reverse complement strand
CCGTCACCTATTTCCGGCGCGGCCGGATCATCGAGCATCCCGAGCAGGCCAGCCGCTACACGATCCTGCGCGACGCGGCGGCTGGGGCCGGTCACAGCCTGGTCGAGGCGCAGGACAGGGGCCGCGAGCCGATCGCGGCTGTCCACGACGCCGGCTACCTCGATCTCATGGCGAGCGTCTGGTCGCGGCGGGACGAGCTTCCCGGCATCGGGGACGAGGTCCTGACCGGACATTTCGCCCGGCCCCAGATGGCCCGGCGGCCGGCGGGGCTCCTCGGGCAGCTCGGCTATCACATGGCGGACACCTCGACCGCGATCCGGGCCGGAACCTGGGACGCGATCTCCGGCAGCGCGCAGGCCGCGATCGGGGCGGCGGACGCGGCGCTGGAGGGCGGTTCGGCCTATGCCCTCTGCCGCCCGCCCGGCCATCACGCCTATGCCGACTCGGCCGGCGGGTTCTGCTTCCTGAACAACACCGCGATCGCGGCGGAGCGGATGCTGGCCGCGACCGGCGCACCCGTCGCGATCCTCGACATCGACGTCCATCACGGCAACGGCACCCAGGGCATCTTCTGGACCCGGCCGGACGTCCTGACGGTCTCGGTCCATGCCGACCCCTCGAACTACTTCCCGTTCTACGCGGGCTATGCGGACGAGACCGGGGACGGCGCGGGCAGCGGCTGCAACCGGAACCTCGTCCTGCCGGAGGGATCGGGGGACGCGCCCTGGCTTGCGGCCGTCGCGGACGGGATCGCGGCCGTCCGGGGTTTCCGGCCCGCGGCCCTCGTCGTGGCGCTCGGCTTCGACGCGTCGGAGCACGATCCGATCGGCGCGTTCCGGGTCACGACCGACGGCTTCGGCCGCGCCGCGGAGGCGATCGCCGCGATCGCTCTGCCGACGGCGCTCGTGCAGGAGGGCGGCTACCTCTGCGACGCGCTGCCCTGCAACCTCGTCGCGTTCCTGGCCGCGTACGAGGCTGCCCGCGCCTGAGAGGCGGCCCGCTCCCGAAAGGTCAGTGGCGGACCAGGGCTCCGTCGAGACGGGCCCAGGGCTTCGCGTCCTCGTAGGCCCGGGCGGCGCGCACCACCGCGCCGTCGCGATGCATCGGGCCGACGATCTGCAGCCCGACCGGAAGGCCCGCGCGCGTCAGCCCGCAGGGGACCGTCGCGGCCGGCTGGCCGGTCAGGTTGAACGGGTAGCTGTAGGGCGTCCAGGCGAGCCAATCCGTGCCGTAGCGCCCGTCCGGCGGCGTGTCGTGGCCCGCCGCGAAGGCCGGGATCGAGAGCGTCGGCGTGACCAGGAGGTCGTGGCGCTCGTGGAAACGGGCCATGGCCGCGTAGAGCGCTCCGCGCGCGTTCGCGGCCCTGACGAAATCCGCACCCGACAGGCTCCGCCCGCGCTCCGCCTCGGCCACGAAGCCCGGATCCATCTCCCGCCATCGCGCCTCCGGGATCGTGTCCAGCACGAGCGACGCGCCGACGCGCCAGAGGACACGCAGGATCTCGGTCGGATCCTCGAAGGCGGGCTCCGCCTCCTCGACGACGGCGCCGCAGGATTCCAGAACCCGGACCGCCTCCCGGCAGAGGGCCTCGACCTCCGGGTCGAGACCCTCTGCGTAGCCGAGGCGGGGGCTCCAGCCAATCCGGACGCCCTTGATGCCGACCTCCAGCGAAGCGAGGTAGTTCTGCGAGGGCGTCACGAGCGCGGCCATGTCGCGCGGGTCGGGCGCCGCGATCGTCGTCAGCAGGAGGGCGGCGTCCGTCACGGTGCGGGTGATCGGGCCCACATGCGACACGATCCCGAACGGGGAGGGCGGATGCGCGGGCACGCGGCCGAAGGACGGCTTCAGGCCGAAGACCCCGCAGAACGCGGCCGGGATCCGGATCGAGCCCGCCCCGTCCGTCCCGAGATGGATCGGCCCAATGCCGAGCGCGGCCGCGACCGCGGCGCCGGCCGACGAGCCGCCGGAGGTCGTGCGCGTGTCCCAGGGGTTCCGCGTGATGCCGTAAAGCGGCGAGTCGCCGAGGCCCTTCCAGCCGAACTCGGGCAGCGCCGTCTTCGCGAAGGGCACGGCTCCTGCCTCGATCAGGCGGTCCACGGCAGGCCCGTTCTCGCCGGCCGGCGTCGCGTCCGTGGTGCGCGATCCCCTTCGGGCGGGATGGCCGGCCCAGAGGATGTTGTCCTTCACCGTGAACGGCACGCCGTCGAGCGGGCTCTTCGGCGCGCCGGCCCCCCACCGAGCCTCCGAGGCGCGCGCTGCCCCGAGCGCTCCGTCGCGGTCGATCAGCACGAAGGCGTTCACGGCGGGGTTCGCGCGCTCGGCCGCGTCGAGCGCCGCCGCCGCGACCTCGACCGGAGAGAACCGCTTCTCGCGGAAGCCGGACCCGAGCGAGGCGATGTCGAGGGAGAGAAGGTCGGTCATGGGCGCTGTCCGTGCGGGGACGCGACCTTATGCACGGAGAGGCACCTCGCGGTACCCGCAACGGATCGCGCGTGCCTCAGCGGGCCGCGCGATCCTCGGTCCGGAGCACGAGGGCGGCCGGGAGGGCCGGCTCGGCCACGACCGGCTCGGCCACCACCGGCTCCGCGGCGGCCGCGCTCGCCTCCTGCCGCCGTCGACCCCGACGGCGGGTTCGGGGCTCGCCGTCGGCGGACGCCGTCTCCAGCGTGCCCCTGCGCTTCGCCTCGTAGTAATAGCCGCGCGCGTAATGCGAGACGGCGCGGTCGTGATCGCCGCCGGCCGTCCGGTAGGCGCCGGCCAGGTACTTCACGGCATAGGTGAGGTTCGTCTCGGCATCCAGGAGCCCGGCCGGGCCGCCGCCGTATCCGAGCGCACGCGCCGTCCCGGTCTTGATCTGCATCAGGCCCATCGCGCCGCCGCGACCGACCGCGCGCGGGTTGTACCGGCTCTCCCGGACGACGATCCTGTGCACGAGCGATTCAGGCACGCCGTTCAGCTTCGCGTGGTGGGCGATGAGCGCATCGATCTGGCCCCTGCCGGCGACGGCTGGAAGCAGCGTACCGCGCGGCTGGGCCGGTGCCTGGCCGAAGAAGGTCGAGAACCAGCTCGTCGAGGGTTCCGCCGCTCCGGTCGATCCGAAGAGGCTCGCGGTCGGGGCCGCGGCGACGGACGGGACGGGACCTCCCACCCCTTCGGGCCGCGAGGGCGGTAGGAGCCCGACGGCGCGACGGCCTCGCGAACGCCGGACCAGGCTCGCCTCCATCGGCTGGACGGGTTCGACCTCCGCACCGGGCTCGACCGCGGCCGGCTCGGCTCGCCGCCGCGACATCCGCCGCCGTCCTGCCGGCTTCGTCGCGACCGGCCCGGGAGGCGTCACGGCCGTGGCCGAGGGAGCGGGTTCGAGAGGCCCGAAGAGGGATCGGGGAGCCACCACCGGATCGGGTGCCGCGACGGCCGGGCCCGCGAGGAGCACGGAGACGGCGCACAGCCACAGACGTGAAGACATCAACCCCCCGGCCGAAAACAGGATGCCTCAATCCGGGGCAAATGGGGCCGCAACGAGGCATCCTCGCCCCTTGAGGGAGAACTCGACCGAGCCCCCTGTCCCGGTCGGGAGAGGGATTGGGGGCGAGGGACCAGCATCCGCGGCGGAGCCCGCCAGGCCACCTCTTCGGGCTCCGCCGCCGAGGGCGATCCCTCACCCTAACCCTCTCCCTCTCGGGAGAGGGGACGCGGCGAGTCTCGATCGCGAGGCGCTCAGCCGGCGAAGAGCTCGGGTCTGCGGAGCCGAAGCGTCTGGACCAGCAGCATCGTCTTGGCGTCGTGCAGGGTGCCCGCGTCGGCCATGCGGGCGAGTTCCGCGAGGGGCATCTCGACCACCGTGATGTGCTCGCTCTCGCTCGCGAGGCCGCCGCCCTGGCCGGTCCTCTGGTCGGGCCGATAGGGCGCGAAGAAGAGGTGGATCCTCTCCGTCGAGATGCCCGGCATCGTGTGCATCACGACGACCGGCTCGAGCTGCGACAGCGTGAGGCCTGCTTCCTCCTCGGCCTCCCGGAGGGCGCAGGCCTCGGGCGCGTCGCCTTCGAGAAGCCCCGCAACGATCTCGAGCGTGTCCGCGAGACCGGCCGCGAGCAGCATCGGGGCGCGGAGCTGCCGAACCAGCAGTGCCACGCGCCGGTCCGGATCGTAGGCCAGAAGGCCGGCGGCATCGCCGTGGTCCTCGACCTCGCGCTTGAGGCGGCTCCCGTCCGCCTCCAGGACGTCGACGCCGAGCAGCTTGCCCCAGCCGTCGTAGAGCGTCTCGACGCCCGCGATCTTCGGTTCCGTCATGCGGCCGTCTCCTCTCTCGCGGCGCGAACCGTCTCCTTGAGAAGCTCGGTGTTGACCCCGAACGCCGCCATCGCGCCCTCCGCGGCCGCGACGATCGCGAACTTGACGCGCCGGGACGCGTCGCCGGCGACGTAGAGGCCCGGCACGTTCGTCCTCTCGCAATGGCCCGTCTCGACCGCGCCCGTATCGGAGAGCTCGCACCCGAGCTCGGTCACGAGCGGCGACGTGCGGCACCCGTCGAACGCGTAGAACAGCGCGCGACGCTCGAGGACGAGCCCGCTCTCGAGGCGAACGCGTTCCAGGCCCGCGCCGTCCGGATCACCCTCGAGCGCCGCGATCCGGTCCTCGACGACGTCGATCCCGCATCCCGCCAGCTCGTCCCGCTCCGCGACCGGGAGCTCCGACGGACCGTCGGTCAGAAGCGTGACGGCATCGCTCCAGGGCGTGAGCTCGAGCGCCATGCCGCGCCCCTGCCGGCCCCGGCCATAGGCGAGGATCGGCTCGTCGCGGTGCTCCCAGCCGTCGCAATAGGGGCAGGGATAGACGCCCCGGCCGTGAAACGCCGCCGCCCCCGGGAAGTCCGGCACATCGTCCATCAGGCCGGTCGCGAGGATCAGCTTCCTCGACCGGACCCGCTCCTGCCCGCCGATCACGATCTCGAACCCGCCGCCCTGGGCTCGGGCGGACGTCACCTCGCAGCCGTCTCGCAGCATCACGCTCGGGTAGCGGGCGAGCTCCTCGCGGCCGAGCCGGCGCAGCTCCGCCGGCACGGTGCCGTCGCGCGAGAGGAAGCCCCCGACCCAGCGCGAGCGCTCGTTCCGGGGCCGGCCCGCGTCGAGGACGAGGACGCTGCGGCGGCAGCGGCCGAGGAGCAGGGCCGCGTTGAGGCCGGCCGGGCCTCCCCCGATGACGACGACGTCGAGGATCGCGCCAGGTCGGCTCACGTGAGCTTGAAGTCCGAAGGCTTCCAGTCCGGCTCGGGATAGCGCGGGTCCATGTCCTCCAGGGTCGCCCGGACGATGGCCGCGATCGCGGCGTTGCGGGCCCACTTCTTGTCGGCCGGGATCACGTACCAGGGCGCTTTGCGGGTCGAGCAGCGCGAGAGCACGGTCTCGTAGGCCTTCTGGTAGTCGTCCCAGTAGGCGCGCTCCTCGATGTCGCCCGCGTTGAACTTCCAGCGCTTGTCCGGCTCGTCGAGGCGGGCCTGCAACCGCTCTTTCTGCTCGCCCTTCGAGATGTGAAGCATGAACTTCACGATCCGGGTCGAGGAGGAGATCATGTCCTCGAAGGCGTTGATCTGGTCGTAGCGGTGCTCGATCACCTCGGGCGGCGCGAGCTTCCGGACGCGGCCGATCAGGACGTCCTCGTAATGCGAGCGATTGAAGATGCCGATCGTGCCCCGAAGGGGGCAGGCCTTGTGGACGCGCCACAGGAAGTCGTGCGCGAGCTCTTCCTCGCTCGGGCGCTTGAAGGAGGTGAGGTCGACTCCCGTCGGCCCGGTCGTCCCGAAGACCGCCCGGACCGTGCCGTCCTTCCCGCTCGTGTCGGTGCCCTGCAGGATCACGAGCAGGGCGCGCTTGCCTTCGGCGTAGAGGCGGTCCTGGAGCGCGTCGATCGCGGCGGCATCCTGCGCGAGCTGCTCCTTGGCGTCGTCCTTGTCCCCGACATGGCTCGTGTCGGCCGGATCGAATGCGGTGAGGTCGACCGTCTTTCGCGGCCGGACGATGAGCCGGTGGCGGAGGTGGCGCGCGCGGGCCATGGCGCTCACCGGCCGCCGTCTGGCCGACCGGCACCCGACCGGCGCATCTCTTCGCGCCGCATAGGCATCCGGTCGATCTCGCCGAACAGCCGATCGAGGCCGATCGGCCGCGCCTCGCTCAGCTTCGCGCCGCCGTCCTTGCCGAGGAGGATCGCCCGGAACGCGTCCGCCGCGATGCCGAAGCGCCGTCGCAGCGCCGCGGCGGCGGCCGTCCAGCCCGCTTCCGCGACGAGGACGAGGTCTCGCTCGCGCATTCCGCGGCCGGCCTCCTCCAGGATGGCGCGCTGCTCGGCCAGCCGCGGATCGCCCGGTTCGGGCGCGACCACGACGACGACGCGGGACTTCCAGCGATAGCGATCGAGGTCGGCCGAACCCGGCGCAGCGGCGGCGACCCCGGATGCCGCGAGGACCGCGAGGGTGGTCGCGCCAAGGATCGGGACGGTCGCGCTCATGATGTGCCTCAACCCGGCCGCGAGGGCGGCGTTCCGGCTCATCCTGCCTCGGCCGCGACCAGCGCGTCCACCGATCGGAGATACCCGTCCGCGTCGAACTTCTTCAGCGTGTTGTCGCCCATGTAGCGCACGAGACCGAAGACCGGCCGCCGGAACCAGGGCCGGTCGTGCAGGCCGAACAGCCAGCCGACGTTCGTGAAGGAGTTCGCGTCCCGCCCGTCGACGAAGAATTTGTTGTTGATCGCGAGCGCCGTGTCGAACGCCTCCTCCGGGGTCTTCGACCATTCGACGATCTTCTTGCCCCAATACATCCGCAACCGGTTGTGCATGTAGCCGGTCTCGCGCATCTCCCGTATGGCACCGTTCCAGTATCGGTCGTGCGTCTCCCCGGCCTCGAGCGCGGCCCGGCCGTAGAGGTAGGGCCGCTCGTCGTCCACGCGCCCGTCCAGCTCGCGCCGGGCCCAGGCCGGCATGCCGGCATAGCGGTCATAATGCGGCTCGTGCAGGACGTGGTTGAAGGCGAGCTCGCGCCGCACGATCAGCTCGTCGAGGAAGGATTCGTGATCGTCGCGGCCGCCCTTCGCGGCCCGGGACGCGAGCGCGATCTCGATCGGCGAGATCTGGCCGAAATGGAGATAGGGGCTGAGGTGGGAGACGGTCGCCCGTTCGGGCGCGGAGCGCTTCTCCTTGTAGCCGTCGAATCCGTTCGCCAGGAAGGCGGAGAGCCGAGCCCGCGCGGCCTTGAGGCCACCGGCGAAGCGCCGGACGGCTCGCACCTCGTGGTCGATCGTGAGGCCCGCGACGATCCGGGCCGGGTCGGCGAGGTCGAAGTCCGACCGCAGCTCGAGGCCGTCCGCCTTGCGGAGGAGGCGCGGCGCGGGCGCCTCGACGAGGTGGTCGTCCCAGAGGCGCTGGATCTTCGGGCGGATCGTCCGGGCCGCGAATTCGTGCTTCGTCGAGACGAGGTCGACCGGTACGACGGCGTCCGTCTCGACGCGCTCGAACCGGATCTCGGCGCGCTCCAGGAACGCCGCGTGCCACTCCCGTTGCGGCCGGAGATAGCCGCGGTCGCCGACCACGAGCGCGGCCGCTCCGCTGAGCGCGAGCGCCACGTCCGGCGGCGCGCCGTAGCGGGTCACGAAGGCGATGCCGCGCCGCTCGAGCGTCCGCGCGACATCGGCGAGCCCCTCCAGCAGGAAGGTGTAGTGGCGCGCATTCGCGTCCGGATAGGGCGGGCTCGTCCGGCCGGTCAGCCCGAAGCACACGACGACAGGAAGCCCGAGCCCGTTCGCGACGGATACGGCGTGGTCGAGCGCCGGGTTGCCCTCGGCCCGCATCGCCTGCTGCATCCAGTAGAGGACGTAGGCCGCGCCCTCGCGAGGCGGCAGGTCTTTCAGTACGGCGAGGCGCGGGGAAGGGGTCACGGGCGGGTCCGGGCAAGGCGCGACGTGGCGCGGGATCCGTCCCGGCGTCAACTCACGGGCTCGGGACAGGGGGCGATCGCTCGACTCGCGGAAACGTGACCGACGTCGAAACACGTCGACCCGACCCCGCTCCGAGGCGGGCGGAGCCACCCTCCCGCTTTCATGGTCACTGACCAGACATGGCGGCGACTCGCCTTATAAGATGTTGCCTTATAAGGCAGGGGTCGATCGACGCTCGATGGAGCCGGAGCGTTGCTGGAGGCGTGGCGACCAGATGCTGGCGGTCTCGTCGGTGATGGAGAGTCGCCCTTCGAAAGTATCACGTTCCGCCAAACCACTCCCCTCGCGGAGCCGTGAACGGCTCCGTCCTTGCCGGCGACCTGCCGGCCCTGGCCACGGCGTCGGGACCGCTCTAGGTCCTGTGGACTCTCGGGATTCTCATGCGGGGTTGGTTGTGATTCAA
>CAXTKM010000187.1:0-8465 GCA_964244795.1 uncultured Enterovirga sp. | reverse complement strand
AATTACGGCGCCTTCGCGCCGGACTACGCGCCCGAGGAGATGTTCGAGGTCGCGTCCAAGCTCTACAAGAAGAGCCGCTGAGCCTTCGGCCGGCGCCGGGGACCCTCTCCGGCGCCGCGCATCAGGGAACGCTGGCCAGGCCGTAATAGGTCTCCGCGCCGACGAAGATCTGCCGCTGCGGATCGGTGACGTCTCGCAGCATGTCCGAGGAGAGTCCGACGACGAGGTGGCCGAGGCTTCGGTCGAGCCGTCGCCGGATCTCCGGGCCGAGCTGTTCCCGGGCCGCGCAGCGCCGCCAGCTTGCGACGCCCGAGACTGCCCACGGATACCAGATCATCCGGGTGACCGTGACCAGCCCGCGCCGCTCGCCCGCGGCCGGGATGGTCTGCACGTCGAACCGGATGTCGGGGTCGGCGGTATCGTAGCCGCGCCGTCGCAAGGCGATCTGGGAGGCCAGCGCCGCGTCCCTGATGCGCTCGGGCAGCGCCGTTCCGATCTCCGCGCAGGCTCGCCCGAGCGCGGCGTTGATGAGGAGGGTGATACCGGCGTCGGGCGCGCGGTCGTCCGAAAGGCTCCGCCGCCACCCCGATCGGTTCGGCTGATCCACGAAGGCACCGGACAGCCAGCCGACCGTGCCGGCGATCATGCGGTCGAGAATCTCGGGGCTGCCTCGCCAGCCGGCCCCGGCGGCCCGGACGGCGAGCAGCATGTGGAGCGCGAGGCCCGTCGTGTAGATGTAGTGGTCGCCCGGATCGACCTGCCGGGGCACGGGGTTCCAGCCGCCGTCCGGGTGCGGCCGGTACAGTTCCGCGACGGCCTGCACGGACGCGAGCCGCCGCTCGAGCGACGCTCTCAGCTCCAGATCCGCGAGGTCGGGGCGGCCCAGCGCCGACGCGAGCGCGACCACCGTCCAGAAGACGTGCTCGGCCCGCGTGGTGCCGCCGACGAGCCCGGGTCCGACGTCCTCGAGGCCGCCGGGAACCGTCGGCCCGAAGATCAGGTCGAGGATTCGGATCGCCCGCCGGGCATCGTCGCTGGCGGAGGCCGGGTCGGCCAGGATCGCGGCCGCGATCTGCCCGATCTCCCAGGGCGACACGACGCGGCCGGACGTCAGGAACCCGCTGTCGATGACCTCGCGGACGCGGGTCGCGAGCACGGTCCGGGCCGCAGCCGCCGTGCGGGCGATCGCCGCCGCATCCTCGACCGGCCGGAACAGCGTCACGCCGTGGCGGTCGAGCCCGAGCCGGAGCGTATCGCCGCCCGGCACCGGGAGGTCGGCATCGGCGAGACCCAGATAGGCGAGGGCGGCGGCCGCCATAAGGGCCGCGCCGCCGGCCGCCCGGCGGACATGCCGTCTCCGGCGCCGGACGTCCTCCCGTCGACGGAGGTCGTCGTAGGAGATGTCGAGGATTCCCGCGACGAGCTTCAGGCAGGCGTTCGACCAGCCGTCCTTGCCCGGCCGAGCATCCGCCGCGAGCGGCTCGGCCGTCCGGGCGCCGAGGCTGCCGTCCGGCTCGACCGCGAAGCGGAGCGAGGGCGGGAACGATGCCGCGTCGCCGTCCGGCCCCGGATCCGGATCGGCCACGATCAGCGCGAAGATGGCCGCGCCCCGGCCGAGCGCCGCGAAGGTCCGGACCTCCTGGTCGACCCAGCGCGAGCGCGAGGCGGCCGGCGAGCACAGGACGATCAGGCTGCGGGACGCGGCCAGCGCGCGTGTCAGCGACGCCCCGAGATCGGAGCTTCCCGCGAGCTCGTCCCGGTCCCGGAAGACAGGCGCGAGACGAGCCGGGAGCGCTCGCCTGCCCGGGCCGACCCGGACGAGCCTTCGCGGCAGGCGATAGGTCTCGAGGAAGACGTGCAGCCGCCGGGCCGCGGCCGCGTCGGCCCGGCTGTAGCTGATGAAGGCCCAATAGCGGCGTTCGCCGCGCGGATCGGCAGCGTCGGGTTCGCCTGGCGACGGGCCGCCGTCCGGCCGCCCGTCGGGCACGGGCTGTCCGCCGGAGCGGCGCGTGCCGCTACTGCGGCTTCGGGCGCGCCTGCATCATCTTGCGCTGCGCCTCGTAGACCGCCTTGAACTCGTAGGTCGGGTAGAAGTCGGTCCGGTAGGGACCCCACATCGTGTTCTCGAGCACGACGTTGATCTCGCGCAGCTTCTCGGGCGGGAACTTCAGCGTCACGATCTGGCCGATCCCCATCACGACGTACCAGGACACGACCTCGACGCCCGCGGGCGGGAACTGGTCGAAATAGCCCTGCTTGTGGATCGCGTCGTTGATCTCCTTCAGGTTCTTCGACTGGTCGTGGCGCATGAAGACCGTCATCATCATCGAGCCGTCGCCGGTCGAGGGCGCGATCGGCGGGACGGTCGAGGCGGGCTGCTGGGCCACGGCCGGGACGGCGGCCGCGAGAGCCAGGGCAAAGGCAAGGGCGGACGCGAAGCGGGAGGGGGTCACGAGGGATGGTCTCCGGTTGAACGGGGCGAGCTTGGCGGCTCGCGGGCGGCCGCACAAGGCAGGAGTGTCCTGGCCAGCGTCAATGCTTGAAGGCGAGTGCTACCGTCTCCGACTGCCTTCCCCCCCTTGCGGACCGGGCTATGCCCGGCAGGAAGGTGGCTCGAGCCCCCGGGCCGAGGAGCGCGTCGGTGCACTTCTATCCGTTCGACCGATGTCCCCCAGGCTCCCTCCGGAGTCAGCGCTCGAAAGGCCCCCCGTTTCGGCCGCTCCCAGTGTTGACCCCTGCAAAGGGGCCCGGCCCCTGCTAAGGAGCTGGCACGAGGGTTCACGGGAGGGGCCGATGGCGGTTCGGGATTTCACGTGGTTCGACGTCCTGCGGCGCCACGCGGGCGAGCGGCCCGACGCCGTGGCGCTCGTGTTCGAGGGCGAGAGGCTCACGCACCGCGTTCTCTTCGGTCGGGCGGAGCGGCTCGCGGCCGGGCTCGCGGCCGCCGGAATCGGCCGGGGCGACCGCGTCGCGATCCTGTCCCAGAACCGGCCCGAGATGATGGACGCCCTGGCCGCCTGCGCGAGGCTCGGGGCCATCCTGCTCCCGGTGAACTGGCGCTTAGGCCCCGACGAGATCGCCCACGTGCTGGCCGACGGCGCGCCCGCCGCACTGATGTCCGAGCCCGAATACGCGGCCGTGCTCGCCCCGCTCGCCGGGACGTTGCCGTCGGTGCGGGCCTGGTACGGGCTCGGCGACGCGCCCGCCCCGTTCGTGCCCTACGGCGCCCTGCTGGAGGCGAGCCACCCGCCCGCGCCCGAGATCGAGGTCGCGTCCGCCGACCCGCTGCTGATGATCCACACGGCCGCGGTCGCGGGCGAGGCGCGCGGCGCGGTGCTGACGCACGGCAACCTCGTCGCCCAGAACCTCATGCTGGCCCAGGCCTGGCGGCTCGGGCCGGAGGACGTCGCGCTCGGTGCGCTGCCGCTGTTCCACGTCGCCGGGCTCGGCCTCGCGGCCGCCGCCCAGCAGGCCGGCGGCGCGAGCGCGCTCCTGCGCCGATTCGACCCGGCGGCGGCGCAGGACGCGATCGGGGCCGAGCGGGTGACCGTGTTCTGCGAATTCGCCCCGATGCTCGGCCAGATCCTCGACGCCGCGGAGGCGGCCGGCCGCGATCTCGGCAGCCTCCGGGCGGTCTGGGGGCTCGATTCCCCGGAGACGATCGCCCGGTTCGAGCAGGCCTGCCCGGATGCCCGCTTCTGGTCGGGCTTCGGCCAGTCCGAGACGTCCGGCTTCGTCACCCTCGCGGCCCACCGGGACAGGCCGGGATCGGCCGGCCGCCCGGTCGCGCTCGCCCGGATCGCGATCGTCGACGAGGAGGACCGGCCCGCGGCACCCGGTGAGGTCGGCGAGATCGTGGTCCGGGGCCCGCTCGTCTTCGCGGGCTATTGGGGCCGCGAGCAGGACACCGCAGCAGCGCTCCGGGGCGGCTGGCACCACACGGGCGACCTCGGCCGCTTCGATCCCGACGGATACCTCTTCTACGCCGGCCGCTCGCCCGCGAAGGAGCTGATCAAGACCGGCGGCGAGAACGTCTATCCGGCCGAGGTCGAGCGCGCGCTCCGCGAGCACCCGGCCGTCGCGTCCGCGGTCGTGCTCGGCGTCCCCGACCCGCGCTGGGGCGAGGCCGTGCGGGCGGTCTGCGTCCTGCATGCCGGCGAGACGCTCGACGCGGACGCGCTGATCGCCTTCGCGGGCGACAGGATCGCCCGCTACAAGCGTCCGAAGACGGTCGTGTTCGTGGACGCGCTGCCGCTCACGCCGGCCGGCGCGCCGGATCGGGCCAGGGTCAAGGCGGATCACGGCGCGGCGTGATCCGGGCCGATCTCGGGGCCACGGCCCAGGACCTCGCCCCGGAGAGGCTGCTGCCTCGACATGCGATCTGAGCCCTCCCGTCATTGCGAGCGGAGCGAAGCAACCCAGAGGCCTGCGCGCCGACCCCTGGGTTGCTTCGTCGCTCACGCTCCTCGCAATGACGCCCTCAGAGATAGTCGACGAGCGACATCCGGGCGATCGTCGCGGTCGCCTGATAGCTCGCCTGCAGCCGGGTCTGGGTCGCGAGAAGCTTCGCCGCGACCTCGTTCGGGTCGGCGATCTCGACCGCCCCGATCGTGTCCTCGAGCTGGGCCTTCGCGGTGGACAGCCGCGAGCCCGTCGCCCCGAGGGTCGCGGTCGCGACCGAGAGATCGACCTGGATCGGCTTCGTCAGCTCGGCTCCGCCCTGGCTCGCGACCCGGTCCGCGAGCGCGCTGTAGCGCGCCTGCGAGGTCGGATCCGTCGTCGCGAAGCTGTCCGCCGCGAGCGCCCCGAAGGCTGACAGGATGCTGCGGAACGGGGCCTCGTTCGCCCGCGCCCCGATCGACACCGTCGCGTTGTCGCCGATCCGGACCGGGGCGGTCTCGCGCGGCGAGCCCGCGCCGTCGTCGCCCAGGTACCAGACGACCGTGTTCGCGGCCGTGCCCGGGACCGTCGCGGTCGCGGTCGCGTAGGACGGCCCCGCGACCCGGACCGGCGGGTTCGACGACGAGCCGGCGAAGAACGCGGTCGAGGCCGCGACGGTGGACGCGGACGCGAGCGTCGTCGCGGCGGTCGACCGGACGGCGCCGTCCAGCGCGGCCCGGAGGTTCGTGGCCGTGTCGGCGGCGGTCGCCCCGATCGCGAAGCCGTTCTGGCCCGGGGTGCTGGCGGTCGCGGTCAGGGTGAGGGTCTGCACGGAGCCGTCCGGCAGCGTGAGCCCGATCGAGATCGCGTCGCCGTCGTTCGGCTGCGCCGCGACCGCGATCGAGGCGGACGCGGGCGCCCCGGCCGCGAGCGAGGCCGTGAGCCCGGTGCCGGTCGCCGAGGCGGACGCGAGCTTGATCCCGAAGGGAAGGCCCGCGGCCTCCTCGGTCACCGTCGCGGCCGTGCCCGAGCCGCCGAGCGCGAGCCGGCCGAGCCCGTCCGGGCCCGCATCGGCCTGCTTGCGCTCAGCCACGAGCTGCTTCAGCCCGGCCCGGCCCGCATCGCCGTCCATCAGGAGCTCGTAGCTGACCACGGGCTCCGTGTCGGAGGCGCGGCCCGAGAAGAGGTAGCGCCCGTCGAGGTCCTGGTTGAGGAGCGACAGGCTCTGCCGGAGCGCGTCCTCGGCCGAGGTCGCGACCTTGGTCTGCCCGATCGGGCTCTGGTTGTAGGTTCCCGGGAGGCTGGTCGCGAGCGCGGCGCCGAGCTTGCCGATCTGGGTGACCCCGACCGACAGGAGCTTCGTCCGGAGCCCCGCGTCGGACACGTTCGCGCTGTAGCTCTCGAGCGTCGCCAGGACCGATCGGCCCGACAGGCTCTTCGCCGCGCCCGTGCCGAGGCCCGCATACGTCTCCGAGACCCGGCCGGTCGTGAGCGAGCCCTGAAGCGAGGTCAGCTCGGATTTCAGCGTCCGGAAGGTCGCGTCCGAGCGGTTCGCCGCGATCGCGCTCGTGCCGTAGGCCCCGATCGTCATCCGCCGATCCTCAGCAGCATGTCCATCATGTCCTTCGCGGCCGTGATGAGGCGCGCGTTCGCGCCGTAGGCGGTCTGGAGCTGGATGAGCTGGGTCAGCTCGGTGTCGATGCTGACGCCGGCGCTCTCCGAGAACCGGCTCTCGACCGCGTTCCGGACGACCTGCTGGCCCTGGTCGAGGTTCGCGGCCGCGGTCGCCTCGGCCGCCTGGGTCGCGACCACCTCGCGCGCGAACGCCGTGACGCTGCCCTGCCAGGCCGAGCTCGACCCCCCGATCCCGGCCTCGCCCGAGAAGGTGCGGGTCGCGTTCGTCAGCCGGTCGAGGATCAGGAGCGGACGGGTCGCGTCGCCCGCCGGGATCCCGGTCGCGTAGCCGACCAGCGTCGTGCGGTCGTTCGTGACGGCCGGGTTGATCGCGATCCGGCCCGCGAAGCCGACGCGCTGCGATCCGCCCTCGAAGGAGCCGGAGAAGACCGCGCCCGCCCGCCCGTCGTCGACGAAGAGCGGCAGCTCGGGGGCGCCGGTCGCGAACCCGGTCTGGGTCGCGCTGGCCGAGAGCCCGGTGACGGCGGTGGTCGCGCCGTCGTTCAGGACCCGGAGCGTCGAGCCGGCCGGGTTCGAGACGGCGTAGGACGAGCCGAGCGCGGCCGCGATGGTGGAGACCGCGGACGCGAGGCCTCCGGACAGGTCGACGGCGACCTTGCCCGCGGCCTGCGCGGCCGCGACCCCGGCAGGGCTGGTCGCCTTGACGAAGGTCAGGGTGCGCTCCTGGCCGCCCGCGTCCCGCACGCTGACCGTGAGCGGGTTCCCGGCCGACAGGCCCGAGAGGTCGAGATCGAAGCCGCTCGCGGCGCCCGAGGTCGCGGCGGTGCCGGCGACGGGCCGGTCGGACAGCGAGGCCGCGAGCCCGGCCGCGAGCTCGTCGAGCTGCGTCTGGGCCTGCGGCAGGACGATGTCCCGAAGCTCGATCTGGGCCGCGATCTCGCCCGACCGGATCAGCCCGGCGGCGATCACGTCGCGCTTCTGGCCGCCGGCATCGGTCGCCGTGATCGTGCCCACGCTCCGCTTCGCGGGATCGGGATCGTTGACGGATTCGGGCGAGATCGGGTGGGCGTCGAAGGCGAGCCGCGTCGCCCGGGTCCCGTCCACGAGCTGCAGGCCGCCGGTGGTCGCGATCGTGGTCGAGCCGGACGGGAGCGCGGTCACCTTCACGTCGACGAGCGTCGAGAGCTGGTCGACGAGCGCGTCGCGCTGATCCGCCAGCGCGGCGCTCTTGTCCCCGACGATCTTGCCGTTCAGGACCGCGATCTGCTGGAGAAGGCCGTCGGCCTTCGAGACCGCGCTGCCGAGCGCGGTCTCCGCGTCCTGGCGAAGGCTCTGGACCTGGCCCGAGAGATCGTTCAGCGATCCGGCGAGGTCGGTCGCGGCGGAGACGACCTCGGCCTGCGCGACCCCGGACGAGGGGTTGTTCGCGAGCGCCCGGAGCTTGGTCGTGAAGGTGTCGACGAGCGCGGGCAGCGCCCCGGCCCCGCCCGGCTTGTCGAAGAGCTGGTCGAGCGAGGCGTGCGCGGAGGACCGGACGGACGTGTAGGCGGCGCCCGCCTGCTCGAGCCTGAGCTGGCGCTGGATCAGCGTGTTCAGGGTCCGGCTCGTGCCCTGGATGTCGACCCCGATCGTCTGCCCGCCGGCGACGAGCTGCTCGGTGTCGAGCGAGCGGCGCGTGTACCCGACCGTGCCGGAATTGGCGACGTTCTGGGCGACGACATCCATCCCGGCCTGCGCCGCGCGCAGCCCGGAGAAGGCGACGTTCAGGGAGGATGTCAGGCTCATCGCCCAGTGCCGCTATCCTTGGCCGCGCTCAGCGGATCACGTTGATGATGTCCTGCAGCATCTGCTGCGCCGTCGACAGGACGCGCGTGTTGGCCGAGTAGGCCTGCTGCGTGACGATCATCTTCGAGAACTCGTCGGAGATGTCGGTGTTCGACATCTCGACCGAGCCGCCGGTGAGCGAGGAGCCCTGGAGGCCGTAGTTGGGAGCACCCGACTCGACGGTTTGGGCATAGGTCCCGCCGTCCAGGCGCTTCAGCGAATCGTCCGCGTTGAACTGCGCGATCAGCACCTGCGACAGGGTCGAGATCTCGCCGTTGCTGTAGTTCCCGGTGATGCGGCCGTCGCTCGAGACCGAGATCGAGGTCAGGGTTCCGGTCGGGTAGCCGTCCTGGCGGATGTCGCCGTTCGAGAGCTGTCCGCTCGCCTCGCTGTACTGCGTGAGCTTGCCCGAGCCGAAGCTGACCGTGACCGCGCCGAGCGCCGTCCCGTTGACCGTCATGGCCGGGACCGTCGCGCTCGTCGCCGAGGTGAGCGCGCCGCTCGTCGTGAAGGTGGAGGGCGCGCCGATCTTCTCGAAGGCTGCCGCGGCGCCGGTCGCGGTGGCGTTCGTCTGGTAATAGAGCTGCCACGTATCGGTGCCGCCGGCGGTCGCCGAGGTCGCGGTC
>CAXTKM010000186.1:0-8493 GCA_964244795.1 uncultured Enterovirga sp. | reverse complement strand
CGTCACCATCGCAGCCATCGTTCTATGGTTGCGATGAGTGTCCACAGAACCTAGCGTCTCGTTCCCGACCGGATCTCTCTTGGCCCATCTCGCCTTCATCGCGCCGCCCTTCCTCGGCCACCTGAACCCGATGCGGGTCCTGGCGCGCGAGCTCGTTCGGCGCGGGCATCGCGCGACGTTCTTCGGCATCCCGGATGCCGGGTCGCTCGTCGCCGGCGAGGGAGTCGGGTTCGAGGCCGTGGGCCTCGCGAGCCATCCGGCCGGGCACCTCGCCGGCATGGTGGCCAGGATGGCCGCGATCGACGGGTTCAGGGGCCTTCCGGGCATCATCCGGGACGTCACCGCCATGAGCGCGATGCTGCTTCGCGAACTGCCGTCGCGGCTGTCCGCCTGCGGGGTCGACCTCATCCTCTGCGACGGCACGGAGGCTGCGGGCGCGCTGGTCGCGGCCCATCTCGGGATGCCGGTCGTGACCGTCGCGAACGCGCTGCCGCTGAACCGCGAGCCCGCGATCCCGCCGGCCTTCACGGCGTGGCGCTACGACCCGTCGCGCTGGGGCGTCGAGCGGAACCAGGGCGGGTACCGGGTCGCCGATCTCCTGATGCGCGGGCAGGGGGCCGTGATCGCGGATGCGGCCGCGCGCTGGGGGCTCGGCTCCCGTCGGACGATCGTGGATTGCCTCTCGTCCTCGGCGCAGCTCAGCCAGACCGTCGCCGGGTTCGATTTCCCGCGAGCCGAGCTGCCCGACGTCTTTCATCACGTCGGACCCCTGCGCGACCGCACGGTCGGCCCGTCGCCGTTCCGACTGCCCGAGCGCGACGGGCGACCTCTCGCCTATGCCTCGCTCGGCACGCTTCAGGGAGGCAGGGTCCGGCTGTTCCACCGGATCGCCGCGGCTGCGGACGAAGCCGGGTTCCGGCTCGTCCTCGCGCATGGCGGCCGGCTCGGGGCGGCCGAGGTCGCCTCGCTGCCCGGTCGTCCCTCCGTCCATGCCTTCGTGCCGCAGGGCGCGGTCCTGGCCGAGGCGGACCTCGCGATCCTGAACGGCGGCCTGAACACGGTCATGGATGCGCTCGCGGCCGGGGTCCCGATCGTCGCGGTTCCGATCGCCTTCGAGCAGGGCGCGATCGCGGCCCGGCTCGCCGCCGCAGGCGCGGGCCGGAGCGTCTCGCGCCGGTTCCTCGCGACGGGTCGACTGGCGCGCGTCATGCGCGACGTGGCCGAGGCGCCGAGATACCGCGCCGCGGCGCGCCGGCTCGCCGGCGAGATCGCGGCGGCGGGAGGGGTCCAACGAGCGGCCGACATCGTCGAAGGGGTGCTGCGGGCGGGGCGACCTGTGGTGCGGCCCGACGCCGCGCACGTCGCAGATACCCCCGGAGACCTGTGGCGACGTCGCGGGTTGCCAATCGCCCGCCTCCCGGCTTTGACCCGGTCCCGACCATGACAACTCTCCAGACCCCTCTCCCGATCGACATCGTTCCAGCCAGGCCCATGGGGCCGCGGCCACGTGGCGGCCGCGCCCGACCCAAGGTGGCCGTCATCGGGGCCGGGTTCGGCGGGCTCGCGCTCGCGATCCGGCTTCAGGCCGGCGGCTGCGACGTCACGCTGCTCGAGAAGCGGGACAAGCCCGGCGGCCGCGCCTACGTCTACGAGGACCAGGGCTTCGTCTTCGACGCCGGCCCGACGGTCATCACCGACCCCTCCGCCCTGGAGGAGCTCTGGCAGGCCGCCGGGCGGCGCATGTCCGAGCACGTCGAACTCCTGCCGGTGACGCCCTTCTACCGCCTGCAGTGGGAGAACGGCTTCACCTTCGACTACGCCAACGACCAGGACGATTTGGAGCGCCAGATCGCGGCAAAAAGCCCTCGCGATGTCGAGGGTTACAGGAAGTTCTTCGCGTATTCCGGCGAGGTGTTCGAGGAGGGATACCTCAAGCTCGGCACGGTGCCGTTCCTGCATTTCCGGGACATGGTGAAGGCCGGCCCGCAGCTCGCGAAGCTGCAGGCCTGGCGCAGCGTCTACTCGATCGTGTCGCGCTTCATCGCCGACGAGGAGCTCAGGCAGGCCTTCTCCTTCCACTCCCTCCTGGTCGGCGGAAACCCGTTCAGGACCTCCTCGATCTATGCGCTCATCCATGCGCTCGAGCGGCGCTGGGGCGTCTGGTTCCCGAAGGGCGGCACGGGCGCGCTCGTGCGCGGGATGGTCAGCCTCTTCGAGGAGAGCGGCGGCACGATCCGGCTGAACGCCGAGGTCGACCGGATCGAGGTCGAGGGCGGACGGGCGAGCCGGATCACCTGCCGGGACGGCTGGTCGTCGGCCGTCGACGCGGTCGCCTCGAACGCCGACGTGGTCCACACCTATGGGCATCTGCTACGAGACGAGGCACGAGGCCGGCAGGAGGCGAAGCGGCTCACGGGAAAGCGTTTCTCGATGTCGCTCTTCGTGATCTATTTCGGGCTGAAGCGGCACCGGCCGGAGCTGCGCCACCACACGGTCCTGTTCGGGCCGCGCTACCGCGACCTCATCGACGACATCTTCCGGCGCGAGACGCTGGCGGACGACTTCTCGCTCTACCTGCACTCGCCCTGCGCGACCGATCCGTCGCTGGCGCCGCCCGGTGCGGGATCGTTCTACGTGCTGGCGCCGGTGCCGCATCTCGGCACGGCGCCGATCGACTGGGAGCGCGAGGCTCCGCGCTATCGCGACCGGATCCTCGACTACCTGGAACAGCGCTGCATGCCGGGCCTCCGCGAAGACCTCGTCACGGTCCGGACCTTCGCGCCGACCGATTTCCGGGACGAGCTGAACGCCCATGTCGGGTCGGCCTTCTCGCTCGAGCCGATCCTGACCCAATCGGCCTGGTTCCGGCCGCACAACCGGGACGACGTGATCCCGAACCTCTACATCGTGGGCGCGGGCACCCATCCGGGCGCGGGCGTTCCCGGCGTCGTGGGATCCGCCAAGGCGACCGCCGGCCTCGTGCTCGCGGATGCAGGGCTCGGACCGTGACCGACGCCGCAACCCTCGCGGCCGCCTCCGAGGCGATCCGGAAAGGCTCGAAGAGCTTCGCGGCCGCGGCCCGGCTGTTCGATCGCCCGTCCCGCGAGGGCGCGATCCTGCTCTATGGCTGGTGCCGGCATTGCGACGACGCCGTCGACGGGCAGGAGCTCGGCTTCCGGATGGGGGCTGGCGCCTCCGGATCGGCCCTCGATCGCGTCGCGGCGCTGGAGGGGCAGACGGCGGCGGCGCTGCGGGGCGAGCCCGCGCGGCATCCGGCCTTCGCGGGCCTCGCCGAGGTCGTCCGCCGGCACGCGATCCCGGAGCGTCATCCGGCCGAGCACCTCGCCGGGTTCCGGATGGACGCCGAGGGCCGTCGCTACGAGACGATCGAGGATACGCTCGACTACGCCTATCACGTCGCCGGAGTCGTCGGGATCATGATGGCCCACGTCATGGGCGTGCGCGATCCCGCTGTCCTCGACCGGGCCTGCGATCTCGGCCTCGCGTTCCAGCTCACGAACATCGCCCGGGACGTGATCGAGGACGCGGAGCACGGTCGCGTCTACCTGCCGGCCGCGTGGCTGCGGGAGGAGGGCCTGCCCCTCGGCCCGGACGGGGATGCGGCGCGCGCTCTGCTGGATCCCGCTCACCGCGGACGGATCGCGGCGGTCGCGACGCGCCTCGTAGCGGTCGCCGAAGCGTATTACGCCTCCGCCGATGTCGGCATCCGGGCGCTGCCGCCTCGCGCCGCCTGGGCGGTCGCGACCGCGCGCGGCCTCTACCGCGCGATCGGCCTGGAGGTGGTCAGGCGCGGCGACCGGGCCTGGGAGCGGCGGGTTTCGACGTCGCGGGCGGCGAAGCTCCGCCACGTCGCGACCGGGGCCGCATCCTCGCTCTTCGCCCGAGCCCTGTCGCGCCGCCCCGCACCGCGCCGAACGCTGCCCTACGCCCGCCCGCTCTGACCCCGCGTCTCGGGGAGCCGCCACCAGGGCACATTCGGGTGGTCGTGATGCTCGTGGTGGTAGCCGAAGTGGAAGCAGGTCAGGAGCGAGACGAGCCAGGAAAACTCGTTCGACCGGGCGTTGTGCCCGTCCGAGAACGGCTCGTCCTCGTGCCGGTGCGGCAGATAGGTGCCGAAGTAGAAGAGCTGCACCGCTGAGAGCAGCGCCGGCACGCCCCAGAGCAGCGCCATGTTCAGCGGATCCGCCCCGAGGACGAGCGTGTAGGCCATGATGAGGAACCCGAGCGTAAAGAACTCCCGGAGGCCGAAGTAGCGTCGGAAGAAGGCCACGAACCAGGGCCAGAACCGGCGCGGCCCGTCGGCGTGGAAATCAGGATCGTCCGCCGTCCCCGAGTGACGGTGATGGTCGAAATGCTTGCCGATCAGCCGGTCGAAGGAGAAGCCCGCATAGAGCGCGAGGCAGAGCCGCCCGACGGCCCGGTTGAGCCCCGGCCGGAACGGCGCGAGCGAGCCGTGCATCGCATCGTGCGCGACGATGAACAGGCCCACGTTCAGCCAGCATTGCAGCGCGACCAGCACCGGCGCAGCAACGATCCCGACCGGCGTCCAGCGATGGAAGAAGACCCCGTAGACGTGGAGGCAGAGCCAGGTCCCGACGATGAGCCCCGCGAGCGAGAGCCCGATCGCGGCCTGACCGGCGACGACGCGCGGCGCGCCGGCCCGGAGGGGAAGCGCGCTCACGCCTCGGCGTCCTGGCCGGGCCGCAGCGTGCCGCCATGCTTCGCGCGCAGCTCCTCGCGCAGGCGACGCACGGGCGGCGCGTACAGGAACCCGAACGAGACGCATTTCTCCCGGCCCTCCACCGCGTGGTGGAGCCGATGCGCCTGCACGAGCCGCTTGAGATAGGGATTCTTCGGTGTGACCGTCCGGAACGGCCAGCGCTGGTGCACGAGGCCGTCGTGCAGGATGAAATAGAGGAGGCCGTAGAGGCTCATCCCGACGCCGATCCAGTAGAGCGGCCCGAACTCGACGGACGAGAACACGATCAGGGCGAGCGCCAGCGCGGCGAAGACCACGGCGTAGAGGTCGTTCCGCTCGAACACGCCCTCGTGCGGCTCGTGGTGCGAGCGGTGCCAGCCCCAGCCCGGGCCATGCATCACGAAACGGTGCACGGCTTCGGCCACGAGCTCCATGATCATGACGGTCGCGAACACGATCGTGCCGTTGACGAGATAAGACATCAGCAGCCCTCTCGTCCGCAGGTGGTGATCGCGAGGGCGGTTGTCACGCCCGGGGCGAGTGGTCGAGCGCGCTTTCGCCGACGCCGGCCTCCTGCCGAAGGCCGGCGTCAAAGATGCCGCGGGTGAACTGCGCGAGCTCTCCGTCGGGATCGAGCGGGGCGAGGGCCTGGCGCAGGTGGCCGTCCAGCCGAGCCCGGACATCCGCCCGTCCGACGATCGTGACGAGCGTCGCCTTGCCGGAATCCTCTCCGCTCCCGTCCTCTCCGTCGTCGAGGTCATCGAGAAGCTGGAAGGCCTGCCCGAGGTGGCCGGCATAGCGCGACAGCCGCTCGATGCCGGCGGAGTCAGCGCCGGCCACGACGGCCGCGATCTCGGCCGCGGCGATGAAGAGCGAACCCGTCTTCCGGTGGTTCGTCTCGACGATCCGCTCGACCGGGCGCAGCGCCGCCGTGCGGCTGAGGTCGGCATGCTGACCCGCCGAGAGCCCTTCGTGGCCGATCGCCTGGGCCAGGATCGCGACGATCCGGGTCCGGCACGCTGCGTCGAGCCCCTCCGCGCCCGAGATCGCCCGGAACGCGGAGCCGAGGAGAGAGATCGAGGCCAGGATCGCGACGTCCTCGCCGAAGACGACATGGGTCGAGGATCGGCCGCGCCGCGTCGCGGCATCGTCCATGGCCGGGAGGTCGTCGAGGACGAGGGACGCCGCGTGCACCATCTCGACCGCGCAGGCGGCATCCAGCGCGAGGCGATCCTTCCCGCCGCATTCGCGCGACGCGAGGAGGACGAGGAGAGGCCGGATCCGCTTGCCGGGCGCGAGCAGGGCGTAGCGGATCGCCTGCGACAGCGCGTTCGTGCGATCCTCGGCGGGCGCGAGGGCGCAGAGCCGCGCATCGATCGTCGACCGGAGAGACCCCATCCGGGTCCGGCGGCTGCTTCGGGGCGCACGGAGATCCAGCAGGGCGACAGGCCCCGTCACCGGATCACGCGGCGGATGGCATCGGACATCCCGCAGGTTCGCCGGGAAGCGAGTCGGTTGGCAAGGGACCGCCCGAAATCGTGAACGCCGGATACCGGCGCTCAGGCGACGCGGCGGTCGAAATCGTCGGCGCTGCCGCGGTGGCGAAGCTCGGAGATCATGCCGACGATCTGCTGCGGCTGGTAGGGCGTGCGGATCGAGGGCGCGCCCTTGACCTTCGCGGCGTCCGGGATCCGGAACGGCATCCGCGAGGTGTAGATGACGTCGATGCGAGGATTGACCAGCCGGGCGGCCTTCGCGACCGCGAGGCCGGACACCTCGCCGCCGATATCGGCGTCGACGACCAGGATGTCGATCCGGCGATCCGCGTTGAGGGCCGCCATCGCCTCGGTCCCGTCCTTCGCCAGGATGGGCTCGTACCCGTACATGTTCAGCCCGTTCGAGGTGATCTGCCGCGTCAGGCCGTCACTCGCAACGAGAAGCACGGTCAATTGTCTGCCCACGATCCACCTCCAAACGCCCGATTAAGCCCCCACGAAGAACAGCCAGGCTACCGAAGCCTTCTTGTCGGCTGGTAAACGATGTGTTGAGTTGACCACTCAAAGTCTAACGGGCCGTTAACGCGCGCGGGGTCGCGACGGGCGGACGAGACGTTCGCTTGAGATCGGGTTAAGGCCGGGGGCTCGGACGCATGGATCCGGCCGGATCGGGTCGGCCGGCGTTCGGGGTCAGAGCCGGACGGCGCTCACGGAGTGGTCGGCCCGCGCCGCGCGCTCGACCACCGACACGATGTCGAGCGGCCGCCACGGCTTCGCGACGAAGGTCGCGTGCGCGGGCAGCGGGGGCACCGCCGCGAGCGGGTCGCCGGAGGTGACGATCACGCTCACGGCCGGCCACAGGATCGCGATCCGGTGGGCGAGGGCGACACCGTCCATCCCGCCGCCGAGGTGGATATCGACCAGGACCACGCCGACGTCTCCCGCGCAGCGGACGAGATGGTCGAGCGCGTCCTCCGCCGACCGCACCTGGGCGACGTCCAGATCGAACTCGGCCAGCATCGCCGCCCCGAGCGCGCTCTGCGTTTCGTCGTCCTCGACGATGAGGGCCGTCATGCGGCGAGGCCGGACCCGGACCATGGAATCTCCTTCGGTGGCGCTCCACCAACTCCTGGAGAAGCCCGACGTTCGATCCAGGCCCGGCCAGCCGGGGCCAGGGGTCGGACGTCCCACTCGGGTTGACGGGCGCTGCGGGAGGCGGGACACCGGATCGATCCTGCCGCGGACAGGCGGGCGCATCGGGGGACGGCATGAGGCTGAGGAACAGGACCGCCATCGTGACCGGCGCCGCCCAGGGCTTCGGGCTCGGGATAGCGGAGACGTTCGTGCGCGAGGGCGCACTCGTGGCCATGCTGGACATCAACGGCGACGCTGTCGCGAGGGCCGCGGAGGCTCTCGGTCCTGCCGCTCTGCCCTATCGCTGCGACGTCGCGGATCCGGCCTCGGTCGCCGGGGTCGCGACGGAAGCGATCACGGCGCTCGGCGGGCTCGACATCCTGGTCAACAACGCGGGCACGACCCATCGGAACCGCCCGATGCTGGAGGTCGACGAGGCCGAGTTCGATCGCGTCTTCGCCGTTAACGTGAAGTCCATCTTCCTGTTCGCCCACGCGGTCGTGCCGCATTTCCGCGGCCGCGGCCACGGCATCATCCTGAACATCGGGTCGACGGCCGGAGAGCGCCCCCGGCCCGGGCTCGTCTGGTACAACGCGTCGAAGGGTGCCGTGAACCTCCTGTCGAAGGCCATGGCGATCGAGCTCGCCCCGGATCGCGTCCGCGTGAACGCGATCGCGCCGGTCGCGGGCGAGACGCCGCTCCTCGCCTCCTTCATGGGCGAGGACACGCCGGAGAAGCGCGCCGCCTTCCGGTCGAGCATCCCTTGGGGCCGGCTCTCGACGCCGCAGGACATCGCGAACGCTGCCCTCTTCCTCTGCTCCGACGAGGCCGAGATGGTGACCGGCACCGTCCTCGCCGTCGACGGTGGCCGCTGCATCTAGCCTCTTGTAACGCATGCTGTTTTCGGGAAACCGGGCACCACTTTCCCGCAGCATGCTCTAGCAGGCTGCTGAAGAAGTGCGTAGCGGCTTGGCCTTGGAGATGATTTACTCTGCCGTCGAGTTTGGCGGGGTTGCAGGATGCGTGGACGCGAGGAACGGTCGGCGAGCCTGTTCAGCTATGTCGGGTTGGAGCAGCGGGTGCCTTCGGATCATCCGCTGCGGCCGATCCGGGCGCTGGCCGACGAGGTTCTGGCCGGGCTGA
>CAXTKM010000185.1:896-8594 GCA_964244795.1 uncultured Enterovirga sp. | reverse complement strand
GTTCCGGGACGGCGCGACGCCGCTCGTCCGCGAGACCGAGCGCGTCGGCAACGTCTCCGCGGGGCTCGATCATCGCGGCGACGGGATGCGCTTCAGCCTCGACGGGGGCGCCTTCGCGTTCGAGCAGCGCAAATACAGCCAGGTCATCCTCAGCCTGGCCCCTGGGGCGTCCGTGCCGCGGCCGCCGCCCGCCACGACCACCCTGTCGCCGCCCTGGCAACGCGCCCCGATCGAGGGTGTCTACGGCCTCGGCCGCGTCGAGTTCGACCTGTCCGACCGCACCACGCTCGGTCTCGGCTACGGCCGGTCCTACGCGTCCGAGCGCACGGTCCAGACCGTGCTGACCAACCTCACCACGCTGGGGTCGGTGACCGCGACGCCGGCCTCCTTCCCGTTCTGGAGCCGCAGCGAGGGCGCCGACGCGAGCCTCCGGACGCGGTTCGACACGGGCCCGCTGACCCACGAGGTCGCGGTCGTGGCCAATCGGGTCTTCGTCCAGCAATCCTTCGCCTATCGCATCCCGCTCGGGCCGGTCACGACGCAGAGCATCTATCGGCCCTTCGCGGTGCCCGAGCCGAACGTCGCCGGGATCGATTTCGATCCGCCGAAGACGAGCCAGTCGCGGCTCGGCAGCGTCGCGGTCGCGGACGTGATCTCGACACAGGACCGCCGCGTGCAGCTCACCGTCGGGGCCCGGCAGCAATGGATCGAGACGCAAGGCTATTCGATCGCGACCGGTGCGCGGACCGACCGTTTCGAGGGCGATCGCCTGGCGCCGGCGTATGGGCTGCTCCTGCGGCCGTTCGATCCGATCGCGTTCTATGCGAACGCGATCCAAGGGCTGGTCCTCGGACCGACCGCGCCGGTCGGCACCCGCAACGGCGGCGAGATCCTGCCGCCCGTCCCGGCGCAACAGGTCGAGGCCGGCATGAAGCTCGATCTCGGCGGGTTCGGGGCGCAGCTCTCCTGGTTCCAGATCGCCCAGCAGGCGGCCGCGACCGATCCGGCGAGCAACGCGTTCGGCTTCATCGGGCGCCAGCGCAACCGCGGGGCGGAGCTTCTGCTGTTCGGCGAGATCGCGCCCGGGCTGCGCATCCTCGGCGGCGCGACCACCATCGACGCGCGGCTCTCCGGCACGTTCGGCGGCCTGAACGACGGGCGCGTACCGCCCGGCGTGCCGAACCGCCAGGTCTCGCTCCAGGTCGAATACGACCTGCCCTTCGCGCCGAAGCTCACGGCCGTCGGGCGCGTCCTCGATACGAGCCGAGCCTTCTTCGACGTCGCCAACCGGCAGCCCCTGTCCGGATGGACCCGCCTCGACGTCGCGCTGCGCTACGCGACGCTCGTCAGCGGGCGCCCGGCCGTGTTCCGCCTCGGGATCGATAACGTGACCGACGCGCGCTACTGGCAGACGTCGGGCCGCTCGCTCCTATCGCTCGGATCGCCGCGCACGATCCTGGCCTCGGCGAGCTTCGATCTGTGAGAGCCGCGTTCCGCCGGGAGGCCGCGACGGACCGTCATCCGCCGGCGACGCCCTGCGTGTTCACGGAGAGAGCGTAGATCGACTGGCTCGCGGCCATGAACAGCCGGTTCCGCATCGGTCCGCCGAAGCAGACGTTGGCGCAGCGCTCCGGCAACCGGACGCGGCCGATCGGGCGCCCGTCCGGGTTGAACACCATCACGCCATCGAGGTCGGGGCTGCCCATGCCCCAGCCGCACCAGAGATTGCCGTCGACGTCGACCCGGAACCCGTCCGGGGTGCCGGGACCGGCGTCGATCAGGACGCGCCGGTTCGCGAGCCCGTGCCCGCCGTCCACGACGTCGTAGGCGAGGATCAGCCGGTTCGGTGTCGCCCGCGAGGCGACCACGTAGAGGATGCCGCCGTCCGGCGAGAAGGCGAGCCCGTTCGGACCGGGCACGTCGTCCGCCACGACCGCGAGCGCGCCCGTCTCGGGATCGAGCCGGTAGACGGCGGGCGGCAGCTCGGGCTCGGCGACCCGGCCCTCGTAGTTGCCCTGGATCCCGAAGGGCGGGTCCGTGAACCAGACCGCGCCGTCGCGGGCCACCACGACGTCGTTCGGCGAGTTGAGGCGACGGCCCTCGTGCCGGTCGGCCAGCACCGTGATCGCGCCGTCGTGCTCGGTGCGGGTGACCCGCCTGCCGTGCTCGCAGGTGACGAGCCGGCCTTGGCGGTCGCGGGTGTTGCCGTTCGCGAAGTTCGACGGCTTCCGGAACACCGAGACCGCGCCGGTCTCCTCGTCCCAGCGCATCATGCGGTCGTTCGGGATGTCGCTCCAGAGGAGCTGGCGCGTGTCGCCGAGCCAGACCGGCCCCTCGCACCATCGGAAGCCGGTCGCGAGCCGCTCCACCGCGGCGGAGAAGAGGCGATAGCGCGCGAAACTCTCGTCGAGGATCTCGATCGCGGGGTCCGGGTAGAAGGTCGCGGGCTGCCACATGGTCGCTCTCTCCTGGGTCGATCCAAAGATGTCATTCCGGGGCGGCGCAGCCGAGCCCGGAACCCAGAGACGCCGACGTTTCCGACGAGGCACCCGCGCCGTCAGGATCGCAATCGTCAGCGTTTATGGGTTCCGGGCTCGGCTTCGCCGCCCCGGAATGACAGCCGTGGCGCCTGCAAACGCTCCGGCATGAGGACGTCAACCTCACGATTCCGGCCCCGCCTCTCAGCCGGCCCGCACCAGCGGGTCGACGATCGCCCGCGTGGCGGCGTCGAGCGGCATCGGCCGGCGGGTCGCGCCGTCCATCGCGACCGTCACGGCCTCGCTCGTGCCGACGAGACGCCCATCGTCGTCGAGCAGCACCTGCGCGAAGACGACCGATGTCCGGCCGACGCGGGACAGCCAGGTGCCGCACCGGACCCGGCCCGGGTACATCAGCTCGCCCCGGAACGCGATGGTCAAGGTCGCGATGACGAAGTAGCCGCCGGCCTCGCGCACCGGCCGCAGGATGCCGTGCAGGAAGTTCACGCGGCCGCTCTCGCAGAAGACCGCGAAGGCCGCGTTGTTGACGTGCCCGTTCGCGTCCGTGTCGCAGAACCGGAGCACGTCCTCCGACCAGACGACGCGGGAATCGGCCTGCAGCACCGGCAGGTCGGGATCAGCCGATCGGCTCAACGCCGCACCATTCCGCCACGAAGAGCGCCATCGCGGTCGTGATCCGCCTGAGCGAGGAGAGGCTCACGCATTCGTCATAGCCATGGATGTTCCGGCTCTTCGGCCCGTAGCAGAGGGCGGGGACGCGGTCGTAGAGCGCGTGGACCCGGGTATCGAGGTAGCCGGCCGTCATGAAGCTCTCGAGCGCCTCGCCGGTCGCGCCCCGGTGCGCCTCGCCCAGGATGCGTTCGGCCTCGGAGCCCTCCTCCAGGACGTAGCCCTCGACGAAGAAGCCGTCGAAGGTGACCCGGGGCGGGTTGTTCGCGAGGAACGGATCGCCTCGCGAGAAGCCCGCGACCGCGGCCTCGATCTCGCGCGCGGCGTCGGCGGCCCGGATCCCGGGATAGATCGCGATACGGCAGGACAGCCGGCACCAGGCCGGCACGGAGGAGGCCCAGTCGCCGCCCTCGATCCGGCCGATGTTCAGGTTGATCGGGTGGTCCTCGGCCTCGAAATGCGGCCGGCCGGCCCGGTCCTCGTTCCAGCGCGCCTCGAGCGCCCGGAGCGCGCCGACGACCCGGTACGCGGCGTCGATCGCGTTCGCGCCGGCCCCCATCTCGCGCACATGGACCGGCACGCCCCTGACCTCGACCTCGAACCAGAGCACGCCCGCATTCGCCCGGACGAGCTTCTCGTCCTCGGGCTCCGGGATCAGCACCGCATCGGCCCGGTAGCCGCGCAGATGGGTCATGAGCGCGCCGTTGCCGGTGGATTCCTCCTCGACCACGGATTGCACCGTCACGGTCGCGGCGGGCTGGAGGCCGATGCGCCGGAGCGCGTCCAGCACGAACAGGTTCGCGGCGCCGCCGGCCTTCATGTCGGCCCCGCCCCGGCCATAGAGCCAGTCGCCCCGAATGACCGGGTCGAAGGCCGGGTTCGTCCAGAGGTCGGCCGGCCCCGGCGGCACGACGTCGACATGCGACTGCAGGATCAGCGAACGGCCCGTCTCGCTCCTGGGGCGGTGGATGCCGACCACGATCGGGGCCTCGGAATGCCCGGCCGAGATCTTCGACCCGCCGGGATGCCGCGCGATGGCCTCGCGATCCATCGCGAAGCGATCCGTCGCGAGGCCGCGCGCCCGAAAAGCCCGGAAGACGTGATCCTGGATCGCCTGCTCCTCGCCCCGGAGCGACGGGAAGCGGATCAGCTCCTGCGTGAAGGCGACCTGCACCTCGAACCCCTCCGCCACGGAGGCCGCGATGCGGTCGCGGAGGCTGGCGTCGAGCGTCATGGTGAGCCCCGGATGTCGCCGCCGCCATGCCACGGGCCGTGTGCGCTGGCTAGACGGGACGGTGCGGGCCCAGAGGGGAGGCGCGTCCCGGCCGCCGTGAACAGCGACAGCCGTCTAAGCGCCATTCGCCGTGACACTGCGCGATCCACGGGCTAGCCATCACCGTATGATCGCGGACGCTCAGCAGACGCTGCCGGGGCCGGGACGGTTCCGGCCCCGCCGGTTCCGCGTCGGCGTTCGGGACATCCGCCTCGCGACCGGCTGCGTGCTCTTCGCCTACGTGCTGGCGCATCTCGTCAACCACGCGACCGGCAACGTGTCGCTCCAGGCGATGGAGGCGGTCCTCGACGTCGTGGCGCCCGCGGTCGGGCTGCCGGGCGTGTCCCAGGCGCTGTACGGGTCGCTGGCCGTGCACGCGGCGCTCGGCTTCTTCGCGCTCTACGCGCGTCCTCGGCTCGACCTGCGGCCGGGCGAGTGGATGCAGCTCGGGCTCGGCCTCGCGGTCGTGCCGCTGCTCGCGGGCCATGTCGTCTCGACGCGCCTCGCCTATACCCTGCACGGCACCGTCCAGGGCTACGCGCAGGTCCTCTACGGGCACTGGGTCGTGCGGCCCGAGGACGCCGTGCTCCAATCGGCGGCGCTGCTCGCGGCCTGGATCCATGGCTGCGTCGGGCTGCATTTCTGGCTGCGCCTGAAGCCCTTTTACGGGCGCGTGGCGCCGCTTCTCCTGTGCGGGGCCGTGCTCGTGCCCGTGCTGGCGCTCCTCGGCTACGCGCAGGCCGGCCGGGCGGTGATGCGGCTCGCGCTCGACGAGAGCTGGCGGATCGAGAACGCTCCCGGCACCAGCCAGGGTCACGCGCTGGCGCTCGCGATGGCGAAGGAGCGGATCCTCATCGGCTTCGCGGCGCTCCTCGCCCTCACGCTCGCCGCCCGCCTCGTCCGGACCGGCCTTCGGCGCCGGGGCGGCCTGATCCAGCTCACCTATCCGGGCGGCGCGAGGGTCCGGGTGCCGCGCGGCGCGAGCGTGCTCGAGGCGAGCCGGATCCATCGGATTCCGCATGCGAGCGTCTGCGGCGGGCGCGGGCGCTGCTCGACCTGCCGGATCCGGGTCACGGGCGAAGGTGCGGCCGGCCTCGTTCCGGCCGGGTCCGACGAGCGGGCCGTGCTCGACCGGGTCGGGGCGGGCGAGGGCGTGCGGCTCGCCTGCCAGCTCCGGCCGGGATCCGACCTTTCCGTCACGCCGCTCCTGTCGCCCAGGACCGGACCCGGGGACCTCGCCCGGTTCCGGGGTGCCGCCGCCTTCGGCGAGGAGCGTTTCGTCGCCGCGATGTTCATCGACATGCGGGGCTCGAGCCTCCTGGCCGAGCGCCGGCTCCCCTTCGACACCGTGTTCGTCATCAACCGCTTCCTCGACGCCGTCGGGCACGGGGTCGTGGAGGCGGGCGGCGCCCCGAACCAGTTCCTGGGCGACGGCATGATGGCGTTGTTCGGCACGACGGTGCCGCCGCCGGAAGCGGCCCGCCAGGCCCTGGAGGCGATCCGGCTCGTGGGCCTGCACGTGGAGGCCCTGAACGTCTTCCTGGCCGGCAGCCTGGAGCAGCCGATCCGGTTCGGGATCGGACTCCATGCCGGGACCGCGATCCTGGGCGACATGGGGCAGACGGGCGGTGGCCGCACGGTGTTCACCGCGATCGGCGACCCCGTGAACGTCGCGGCCCGGCTGGAGGGCATGACGAAGCGGCTCGGGGTCGAGGCGATCGTGTCGGACGCGGTGCTCGAGGTCGCGGGCCTCACGTCCGGACTGCCGGGGCAGGAGGTGCCGATCGACGGCCGCTCGGGCCGGATCTGGGTCCGGCCGATCCCGCGTGCGTCGGAGGCCCTGTTCGGCGGACCGCCGGGTCGCCCGACCGGCTGACGCGCGGGCCGCCGCGGGTGACCGGACGGGTGCGTCGTCGCGGTGACCGGCTGGCGGTCGCGTCCACGCGATGATTGGCCCGTCAGCGCGATCGTTCGGTAGGACGATCGCTTCAGAGGATGATCGCTCGCCAGGACGATAGCCTGGGTCGCGCGGGCGATAACCTGGGTCGTGCGGGCCTTGAATGGTGACTTATAAGACAATGCGGGAGTGTTGCTTATAAGGCACGTGAGCCTCTGCGGCCAATCGGTTCCCGCCGTCGAGCGCCTCGACCGCTCCGGAGGACCCGTCGCGCACGGATCGTCGCCGCCCGGAGCGGCCACCGGGGTCCGGACCGTCCGGCTCCTCCATGCGGGCAGGTCATGTCCGTGCCGCGCGCGTTCCGCGACCGCGAGACGCGTGCTAAGCGCTCCCGCTCATCGGGATCAGCTCATGCCAGACGACCTGCGCCGGATCGAACGCGCGCTTCTCTCCGTGTCCGACAAGGCCGGCCTCGTGCCCTTCGCCGAGGCGTTGGCCCGGCGGGGGGTCGTGCTGATCTCGACCGGCGGCACCCGGGCCGCGCTCGCGGCCGCGGGCCTCGCGGTGCAGGACGTGGGCGACGTCACGGGCTTTCCCGAGATGATGGACGGGCGCGTGAAGACGCTCCACCCGGCGATCCATGGCGGCCTCCTGGCGATCCGGGGCAACCCCGAGCACCAGGCCGCCATGATGGCGCACGGCATCGCGGCGATCGATCTCCTGGTCGTGAACCTCTACCCGTTCGAGGCGACGGCGGCGGCCGGCGCGGATTTCGACGCCTGCGTCGAGACGATCGACATCGGCGGCCCCGCCATGATCCGGGCCGCGGCCAAGAACCACGGCGACGTCGCCGTGGTGGTCGACCCGGCCGATTACGACCGCGTGCTGGCGGAGATCGCAGGAGAGGGCGGCGTCACGGCGACGCTCCGCCGTTCGCTCGCCCAGAAGGCTTTCGCCCGCACGGCGGCCTACGACGCGGCCATCTCGAACTGGCTCGCCGGCGTGATCGGCGACGATGCCCCGCCCCTGCGGGCGCTGGGCGGCACGCTCGCCGAGCGGATGCGCTACGGCGAGAACCCGCATCAGACGGGCGCGTTCTACCGCCTGCCGGAGGCGAGGCCCGGGGTCGCGACGGCCCGGCAGGTGCAGGGCAAGCAGCTCTCCTACAACAACGTCGCCGACACCGACGCGGCCTACGAATGCGTGGCCGAGTTCGATCCCGCGCGCACGGCCGCGGTCGCGATCGTCAAGCACGCCAATCCCTGCGGGGTCGCCGAGGGGGCGAGCCTGGAGGAGGCCTACGGGCGGGCGCTGCGCTGCGACCCGGTCTCGGCCTTCGGCGGGATCGTGGCCCTGAACCG
>CAXTKM010000185.1:0-886 GCA_964244795.1 uncultured Enterovirga sp. | reverse complement strand
CCGGCGCCTCGACGCGGCCGCGGCCCGTGCGATCGTCGAGATCTTCACGGAGGTGATCATCGCACCGGAGGCCGACGAGGACGCGATCGCGATCGTGGCCGCGAAGAAGAACCTCCGGCTGCTGCTCGCAGGCGGGCTGCCCGATCCGCGCGCGCCCGGGCTGTCGGTCCGGACCGTCGCGGGCGGGTTCCTGACGCAGGGTCGCGACAACGCCGTCGTGGACGACATGGAGCTCAGGGTCGTGACGAAGAGGGTGCCCACGGACCGGGAGCTCGCGGACCTCCGCTTCGCGTTCCGGGTCGCGAAGCACGTGAAGTCGAACGCGATCGTCTATGCCCGGGACGGCGCGACCGTGGGGGTCGGGGCCGGTCAGATGAGCCGCGTCGACTCGTCCCGGATCGCGGCCTGGAAGGCCCAGGAGGCCGCCCGGGCGGCGGGGTCGCCGCAGAGCCTCGCTGCTGGCGCGGTGGTCGCGTCGGACGCGTTCTTCCCCTTCGCGGACGGTCTGCTCGCGGCCGCCGAGGCCGGCGCGACGGCCGTGATCCAGCCCGGCGGCTCGCTGCGGGACGACGAGGTGATCCGGGCCGCGGACGAGCGCGGCCTCGCGATGGTCTTCACCGGCCACCGCCACTTCCGGCACTGAGCGTCGCGGCCTGCCTCGAAGCGACTCGCCTCCTCGACATTCCAACGACCTTGGCACGGCAACCCGCTGTCATTCCGGGTCTCGCGGACGCGAGAGCCCGGACCCCAACAGGCCGAGGCTGTCAGCCCTCGAGCATGCTGCGGGAAAGGGGAAACCGGCTCCCCGAAAACAGCATGCGTTTACGAGAAACTAGGTTCTGTGGACACTCATCGCAACCATAGAACGATGGCTGCGATGGTGACG
>CAXTKM010000184.1:6055-8609 GCA_964244795.1 uncultured Enterovirga sp. | reverse complement strand
TGACCCTTCGTCTTCTCCACGAAATCGGGCGTGACGTCCTGCCCGACCCACGTCTCGGGCGCGAGAGAGCGGGCGATCGTCCGGTTTCGGCGGTCGGAGACGGACGCGATGGTGCGGTCGCCCGTCTGCCCCACGATGCGCTGGACGTCGCTCGCGTCGAAATCCATCAGGAACAGGTGCGTGACGACATCGTCGCGGACGATCGGCAGGGTGATCAGGATGCCGCCGCGCTGCCCGGTCGCGACGGGCCGGGTTTCGATGACCGGCTTCCTGTCCGCCACCGCGTCGCGCATCGTGTCCGATGCGGGCGGAGCGACGTCCGGCCGGCTCGAGAAGACCACCCGACCGGCGGGTGCCTCGATCAGCGTCAAGGACGCCCAATGCGGCATCGTGCCGACGACCCGGCGAGCGGCCACCTCGAAACCTGCCGCGTCGGTCTCGAGCAAGGGAAGCAGGGACAGCGTTCGGAGAGACGAGAGCTGCAGGTCGATCTCCGCATCGACACGCTGCGACAGGGCTGACACGCGGGCGTTCAGGAACAGCTCGACGTCCCGTTGGCTCTTGCCGAGCTCCGAGCGGACCCAGAAACCCGCGAACATGATCAGGGGGACCAGCGCCGCGAGCCCGGCGGCGGCGACGAGGTAGAGGGTCTGGAGGCTTCGAGGGCTCAAGCCGAAGTAGCTTCGCCGATCGAGCAGCGACCACCTCATTCCGGGAAGAACGTCCCGGCGCAGCAACCGAAACGAGCTGTCGGGCGACGGCCGAGTCCGAACCACGTCTTCGCCGCCCCCGGCGATCTCAGGCGGAATATCAAGGCGGCCTGACGTCGAACGCTCACTTTCCGCCCCTTATTCCGTAGCGGAAGAACTCCGGTTCGGCATGGCGGTTCCGGTCTGCGAGGGCGTCGATCGTCGGGGCGCCCCCGTGTCGGCGGTGCCGAGGCTCAGGCAGGCCCGGCCATGACGACTTTCGGCGTGAAGCTCTGGACGGTCTCGCCGTGCTGGTTTCGGGTCAGGCAGCGGACGAGGAGGTTCGCGCGACCCGGCCGGGTGCGCGAGGGCGTGATCGCCAGGATCTCGCTCTCGACCCTCAGGATGTCGCCGGGCCGGACCGGCTTCGGCCAGACGATCTCGCCGCCGCCGCCGATCACGCCGCCCGCGAGCGGCAGCGACTCGACGATCAGCCGCATGGTGATCGCGGCCGTGTGCCAGCCGCTCGCCGCAAGTCCGGCGAAGAAGGTCGTCTGCGCTGCCGCCTCGTCCAGGTGGAAGGGCTGGGGATCGTAGGCTGCCGCGAAGCGCTTGATCTCCTCGGCCGTGATCGCCTGCGGCCCGCTCGTGAAACGTTGGCCGACCGCCAAGTCGCCGAGACCGAGCTTGCCGTCCTGCATGACGTCCTCCCGCTGAACGGTTCGAGGCTCTCGCGCAACGCTACCAGACGCCAGCGCTTTCCCGCAGCCCCGAATCCCCTCGCCCTGTCGAAGGCTGCGCGGAGATCCCATGTCCGCATCGATGGGTTGGGGCGAGCGAGGGCTGGGATGATGGCGTCGACGACAGCGGGGGCCACAGGCACGCCGGTCACGTGCCACGCCTGCGCCCCGGGCACCGCCTCGGCCGGGACCGACCCGGTCTGCGGCATGCGGGTCGATCTGGCGACGACGTCTCACCGGGCCGGGCACGGCGGGACGGAATACGGCTTCTGCTCGGCCGGGTGCCGGACCCGGTTCGTCGCCGACCCGGAGCGCTATCTCGACCCGGCGAGGGCGGCCGCCGCGACCGCGGCCGCGCCGGCCGGCGCGACCTACACCTGCCCCATGCACCCGGAGGTGCGTCAGATCGGGCCGGGCTCGTGCCCGCTCTGCGGGATGGCGCTCGAACCCGCGACGGCCACCGCCGAGGCAGGGCCGAATCACGAGCTCGTGGATTTCACGCGGCGGTTCTGGATCGGCCTCGCCCTCACGCTGCCGATCTTCGTGCTGGAGATGGGCGATCACCTCCTCGGGATGCGGTTCGGCCTCGGCGGTCCGGTCCGGAACGGGATCGGGCTCGCGCTCGCGACTCCCGTCGTCCTCTGGGCCGGCTGGCCCTTCCTCGTCCGGGGCGCGCGCTCGGTCGCGACCGGCCACCTCAACATGTTCACGCTGGTCGGTCTCGGGACCGGCGCGGCCTGGCTCTACAGCCTTGCCGCGACCCTCGCGCCCGGCCTCTTCCCGGCCGCGATGCGGGGACCGGACGGCGCCGTTCCGGTCTTCTTCGAGGCCGCGGCCGTGATCACGGTGCTGGTCCTGCTCGGCCAGATCCTGGAGCTGCGGGCGCGCGACGCGACCTCCGGGGCGATCCGGGCGCTCCTCGACCTCAGCCCGAAGCGGGCACGCCGCATCGGCCGGGACGGGCGGGAGGACGACGTCGCGCTCTCCGAGATCGCGGTCGGAGACCGCATCCGGGTCCGGCCGGGCGAGGCCGTGCCGGTCGACGGCACGGTGGTCGAGGGCCGCTCGACGGTCGACGAGGCGATGCTGACCGGGGAGCCCGCGCCGGTCGCCAAGCAGGCCGGA
>CAXTKM010000184.1:2272-6045 GCA_964244795.1 uncultured Enterovirga sp. | reverse complement strand
CGCGAAGGCGCCGGATGCGGCCGTCGTTGGCGGAACGGTGAACGGCTCCGGCGCGCTCGTCGTGCGGGCCGACCGGATCGGGGCCGACACGGTGCTCGCCCGGATCGTGCAGCTCGTCTCGGAGGCGCAGCGCTCGCGCGCGCCGATCCAGCGCCTCGCAGACCGGGTCGCGGGCTGGTTCGTGCCGGCCGTGATCGGGGTCGCGTCGCTGGCCTTCGCGGCCTGGATGGTGCTGGGCCCGGAGCCGCGGCTCGCCCACGCGCTGGTCGCCGCCGTCTCGGTGCTCATCATCGCCTGCCCCTGCGCGCTCGGGCTCGCGACCCCGATGTCGGTCACGGTCGGGATCGGCCGCGGCGCGGGGCTCGGCATCCTGATCCGGGACGCGGAGGCGCTGCAGCGGCTCGAGCGGATGGACACGCTCCTTGTGGACAAGACCGGCACGCTGACGGAGGGGCGGCCGAGCCTGACCGCGATCGAGGTCGCGCCCGGCTTCGACGAGGCGGACCTGCTCCGCCTCGCGGCCGCCGTCGAGCGCGCGAGCGAGCACCCCCTCGGGGCTGCGATCGTCCACGCGGCGAACGAGCGCGGCCTGCCTCCGGCGGAGGCCCAGGAGGTCGCCGTGACCGCCGGCGGCGGCATCGCGGGAACCGTCGAGGGCCGACGCGTGCTGATCGGGCGCTCCGGCTGGCTCACCCGCGGGGGCGTCGCGATCGGGTCGCTCCAGGACCGCGCCGATGCGCTCGGACGCGAGGGTGCGACCGCCGTCTTCGTCGCGGTCGACGGCCGACCGGCCGGGCTCCTCGGCATCGCGGACGGGATCCGGCCTTCGGCGCGGGCGGCGCTGGACTCACTCCGGCGGGACGGTGTCCGGATCGTGATGGTGACCGGCGACAGCCGCGTCACGGCCGAGGCGGTCGCGGCGAGGCTCGGCATCGATGCTGTCGAAGCCGAGGTTTTGCCGGAGGACAAGGCTCGCCTGGTCGAGCGCTACCGCGGGGACGGCCGCGTGGTCGCGATGGCCGGCGACGGGATCAACGACGCCCCGGCGCTGGCCGCGGCCGACGTCGGCATCGCGATGGGGACCGGGACGGACATCGCGATCGCGAGCGCATCTGTGACGCTGGTCGGAGGCGATCTCCGGCGCATCGCGGACGCCCGCCGGCTGTCGCGCGCCACCATGCGGAACATCCGCCAGAACCTCGCCTTCGCGTTCGCCTACAACGCGGCCGGCGTGCCGGTCGCGGCGGGCCTCCTCTACCCTGCCTTCGGGCTCCTGCTCTCGCCCACGATCGCGGCCGCCGCGATGGCGCTCTCCTCGGTCAGCGTCATCGCGAACGCGCTCCGGCTCCGGGGCGTCCGGCTTTGATCGCGCTGCCGATCGGCCCAGGAGGCCGACGGAGGCCGAACCCTCCGCGCTCAGGCCGATGCTATGCGGTCCGGGCTTCGCGCAGCTTCCAGACGCCCGCCGCGGTCGCGACGATCCTGTCCCCGACGAAAAGCTCGCCCGCCAGGAACATGATCGAGCGGGCGTGCCGGACGACCCGGCCGCGCGCCTCCACGAACTCGCCCTCCTGGGCGGACGAGACGAAGTGGGTGTCGAGCTGGATCGTGACCTGGGGCCGGTCGCCGTTCGCGGCCCAGGCCGCGAGGCCGAGCGCCTGGTCGGCGAAGGTCATCAGCATGCCGCCATGGACGACGCCGCCCCGGTTGAGATGGCGGGCCTCGGCCAGGAACCCGTAGCGGCGCTCGCCGTCCCGTCCGGGATCCGCGACGACCCGGGTCCAGAGCGGCCCGACGAGCCGGATGAAGCTGTCGTCCCGCATCGGCCTCCAGCCCGCGGCCTCCGGCTCGAACCGCCCGGCCGCGGCGAGGATCTCCGGCGGGAAGACGTGGCGCCCGTCTGGCCCGAGCGGCAGCGGCACGACCGAGAGGGCGAGCGAAGGCGAAAGCGCGCCATGCAGATGCGGGAAGAAGGCGCCGCCGCGCGAGGGCTCGAACCGCAGCGCCTCGCCGAGATCCTCGTTCCTGACGGCGACCAGGAGGAGGTCGGCCGCGCCCGCGAAGTGACGCGCCGCGGTCTCGGCGACCTGACCCGCTGTCGAGAGGTGGATGAATCCGTCGGAGAGATCGACCGGCGCACCCCCGAACGTGCCGACACGCTCGGCCTCGCGCCAGAGCGGGGCCGGACAGATCTTGTAGCTGATGGCCATCGCGAAGCGGTCCCGGCTGGCGGCCTCGGGGGCCGCTCCCGTCGGTCTGAGCGATTCCGGTGCGATCGTCGAGACCGGATCGGCCTCGGAGACCCTTGTGCTCGGCTTAATTTCCTAATATACCCTCGTGCCTATTCGACGCGCCGGCGCGAGGCGAACATGCTGTCCCATGTCAGGATCTGGGCCGCGATCGATCGGCTGGCCGAGCGCTACGGGCTCTCGGCCTCGGGGCTCGCCCGCAAATCGGGGCTCGACGCCACGAGCTTCAACCGATCGAAACGCAAAGGCCCGGACGGCCGCGACCGGTGGCCGTCGACCGAGTCGATCGCGAAGATCCTGGTCGCGACCGGGGCCGGCCTCGACGAGTTCATGCGGCTGGTCGATCCCGTCGAGACGCCGTCCCGGACGACCGTGCCCCTGATCGGGCTGGCGCAAGCGGGCGCCGGCCGCCTGTTCTCGGACGACGGCATGCCGACCGGCGGCCCGGGCTGGGACGAGATCGAATTCCCGGACATCCGGGGCGAGCGGGCCTTCGCGCTCGAGGTGCAGGGCGATTCCATGCGGCCCCTCTACCGCGAAGGCGACGTCGTGATCGTGTCCCGCACGGCCGCGATCCGGAAGGGCGACCGGGTCGTCGTCCGGACCCTCGGGGGCGAGGTCATGGCGAAGGAGCTGAAGCGCAAGACCGCGAAGAGCCTGGAATTGCGCTCGCTGAACCCCGACCATCCCGACCGCTCGGTGCCGGCCGCGGAGGTGGACTGGATCGGCCGCATCATGTGGGCCCGGCAATAGGGGCGAGGACGCGAGTCGCTCCGACGGGAGCCGGTCAGCCGGCCGGGGCCGCGAGATGCGCGAAGGCTGCGGCCACCTTCTCGTAGACCGGCCGCTTGAACGGGATGATGAGGCCCGGCAGGCGCTCCAGGCGCTCCCAGCGCCACGCGTCGAACTCGGCCTTGTGCCTCCCGCCGCCGGGGCGGATGATGTCGATTTCGTCGTCCGGACCGGTGAACCGCAGCGCGAACCAGCGCTGTGTCTGGCCGCGATAGCGGCCGCGCCAGGCCCGGCCCGCGACCGCGGCCGGTAGGTCGTAGCTGTACCAGTCCGGCGCCTCGGCCAGGAGCTCGACCGAGCGGACGCTCGTCTCTTCGTGGAGCTCGCGGAGCGCGGCCCCGTAGGGCTCCTCTCCGGGATCGATCCCGCCCTGCGGCATCTGCCAGGCATGCTCGTCGTCGACGTGCTCCGGCCCCGCCTCCCGCCGACGGCGCCCGAGGAAGACGAGGCCCTCGCGGTTGATGAGGGTCAGCCCGACGCAGGGCCGGTATGGAAGGTCGTCGAGCGAGGCGGTCCCGCCGCCGCGCGCGCGCGTCATGGCGCGGCAGCCTCGCGGGTGCGGGAGACGAGCGCCGCGCTGACGGGCACGAGCAGGAGGCCCCTCGCCTCGAGGGTCGCGGCCCAGCGGACGAGGCGCTCGGTCGTCACCGGGAGGGCGCTCGCGGTCGCGACCGCGAGCCGGCCGGACAGCGCGATCGCCTCGAGCCGCTCCAGCGCCTTGTCGATCAGGTC
>CAXTKM010000184.1:0-2262 GCA_964244795.1 uncultured Enterovirga sp. | reverse complement strand
CGTGGGACCGCGTCGAGCACGACGTCGGCCCGGGCCGAGGGCGTCTCCCCGGCGAGCGCGGTCACCCGCGAGCGCGAGGACGAGCCGTCGTCCAGGATCGCGAGCCCGCGCACGGCCGCCTCGCGCAGGATCGGGGCGAGCGCGCGCTCGTCAGCGGTGAGCTTCGCGCCCATGTAGTTCATCAGCCCGACATAGCCCGTGAAGCGCCCCATGGCCCATTGCAGATGGTCCAGGTTCTCGGCCGCCTTGCCTCCCGCCATGAGGGTGTGCGGGCCCGGATCGCTGTCCGGAAAGTCGAACGGCTCCATCGGGACCTGGAGCATGATCTCGTGGCCGGAGCCGCGGGCCCGGCTCACGTCCCGGTCGAGGTCGGCACCGTAGGGCGCGAAGGCGAGCGTCACGGCGGCCGGAAGCCGGACGATCGCGTCCTCGGTCGCCGCGCGGCCGATCCCGAGGCCTCCGACCACGACCGCGATCCGGCCCGCCGGCCGGACGCCCCCGGGCAGCTCGGCCACGCGCCGGGCATAGGCCTGGGACGGCCGCGCACCGTCGGGCCCGATCCGGGGCAGGAATCCGTGCCGCGTCTTCTCGAGCAGGAGAGGGTTCGGGCCGCTGCGCTCCGGGGCGGAGTCGGGAACCTGCACGACGACCGATCCGGGCGCGGCGCTGCCGTCCGGACGGACAACCGACACGCCCGATTCGGCCTCGACGCTCCGGGCATCGCGGCGCGCGCGGTCGGCGGGACGAGTTTCCAGCGCAGCCGGAACGCTCGACGCGGCAGGCTGGATCGCGATCTCGGTGCGGGCCACGGGCCGGCCGCCGCGCGGATCGCCGTAGATCGCAGACCCGACGAGCGCCGCGACCCCGACCACCCCGCAGGCGATCGCGGTAACGGCGAGCGGCCGCTGCCAGCGCCCGGACAGGCGTGCGGTCTTGCGCTCGCGGTCGAGCGGTCTCGTCAGATCGTCGGAGGCAGCATCCACCTGCGCGAGCCCGTCATGTCCGACCGCTCGCCGGTCCGTCCGCATCATCGGGCGGACCGCAGCGAATCAGGCGACCGGATCATGCCACCTTCGTGCCAGCCGAGGAAACGCCGCGTCGGAACCGGCGGAGGCCGAAGCCCCCGCCCCGGACCGGGAGAGCCGCCGATCAGTTCGGGACGGTCGGCTTCGCGCCCTGGTCCCCGCCGGTCTCGGGAGCCGGGGTGGTCGTGTTCGCCGCACCTCTGCGGACGCCGCGAAGATGATCGAGCGCCGCGATGAGCTGCTTGTCCTTTGTCGGGTCCGGCGGGACGTAGGCCGACGAGCCGCCCTTCTCCTCGCCGTTCTTCAGGTGGCCGCGAAGGCCCGCCTCGCCCTTGGTCTCGTCCTTGCCCTTGAGCTCGTCCGGGATGTCCTGGAGGACCTCCTGGTCCGGATCGATCCCCTTCGCCTGGATCGAGCGCCCCGACGGCGTGAAGTAGCGCGCCGTCGTGAGCCGGACAGCCCCGTTTCCGCCGAGCGGGATCACGGTCTGCACCGATCCCTTACCGAAGGAGCGCGTGCCCATCACGATCGCGCGCTTGTGGTCCTGGAGGGCTCCGGCCACGATCTCGGAGGCCGAGGCCGATCCGCCGTTGATCAGCACGACGAGCGGCTTGCCCTTGGTCAGATCGCCGGACTTCGCGTTGAAGCGCTGGTTCTCGTCGGAGTTCCGGCCCCGGGTCGAGACGATCTCGCCGCGATCGAGGAAGGCGTCCGAGACCATGATCGCCTGGTCGAGCAGCCCGCCGGGATTGTTGCGGAGGTCGATCACGAAGCCCTTGAGCTTGTCCGGCCCGATATCCGTCGTCAGCTTCTCGATCTGGGCGCGCAGCCCCTCGAAGGTCTGCTCGTTGAACTGCGTGACGCGCAGGAAGGCGACGTCTCCGCCCTCGATCCGCGACCGGACGGGCCGGATCCGGATCACGTCGCGCGTCAGCACCTCGAGCGGGTCCTTGCGGCCCGGACGCTGGATCTTGATGCGCACCGGAGAATTGACCGGGCCGCGCATCTTGTCGACCGCCTGGTTGAGAGTCAGGCCCTGCACGGCCTCGTCCTCGATCTGCGTGATGATGTCGTTCGACATGATGCCGGCCTTGGCGGCGGGCGTGTCGTCGATCGGGGTGACGACCTTGATCAGGCCGTCCTCCATCGTGACCTCGATCCCGAGCCCGCCGAACTGCCCCGAGGTCTGGACCTGCATGTCCCGGAAGCTCTTGCGGTCCATGTAGGAGGAATGCGG
>CAXTKM010000183.1:0-8617 GCA_964244795.1 uncultured Enterovirga sp. | reverse complement strand
GCTTCTCGTCGTCGTAGGGGCCGACCCACTCGGCGGCGTCGATCGTGCCGCGCTCGAGAGCGGGATAGATGTCGCCGCCCGGGATCTGCTGCGGCACGACGCCCAGCTTCTGCATCACGTTGCCGGCGAGGCCGGCGATCCGCATCTTGAGGCCGCTGAGGTCGGCGACCGTCTTGATCTCCTTGCGGAACCAACCGCCCATCTGGGTGCCGGTGTTGCCGCCCGGCAGCGCGGAGAGGCCGTACTTGCCATAGAAGTCGTTGGCCATCTCGAGGCCGCCGTTGTGGTAGTACCACGCGTTCTGCTGGCGGGTGTTCAGGCCGAACGGAGCCGCCGTCAGGATGCCGAAGGTCGGGTCCTTGCCGACGTAGTAGTACGACGCGGTGTGCGCCATCTCGACGGTGTTGTTCGAGACGGCGTCGATCGCCTGCGCCGTCCCGACGATCTCGCCGGCCGCGAAGGGTTGGACCTGGAAGCGGCCGTCGGTCGCGTCGGAAACGTATTTCGAGAAGAGGTCGGACGCTCCGTAGATCGTGTCGAGCGACTTCGGGAACCCCGACGTCAGGCGCCAGCGGATCTCCGGCATGGACGAGACCACGGCCGGCGAGGCCATCTGCCCCGGCGTGGTCGCGGGCGCGGTCTGCGCGACGGCGGTGCCGGCGGCCGCGCCCGACACGACCGTCACGGCGCCCGCGGCGATGAATTCACGACGCTTCATGTCTCCTCCGGGGAGTTCGATGTGTCGGCCGTCATGCGACATGGCTTGAGCCGCGTCCGCATCCGGCCGTTCGGGCGCTCCTCTTATCACGCCGGCCGGCCCGGGCCAGCCCGCACGATCAGGCCTCGAGCCGCATCGCGAGGCTGAGCAGCGCGCGGTCGTTCAGGACGATCATCCGCTCGCGCGGCTTCAGCCAGGCGACCGCCTCCGCGATCGTCGCGGCGTCGATGATCTTGGCTTCCGCCATGACGCGTTCCGCATCGAACTCGCCGCGGGTGCGGTGCGGCCGATGCGGCAGCATCGCCTCGTGACGCTCCCGGAGCTCCGGGTCGGCGAAGAGGGCGAGCAGCGCGTCGCGGTCGTCGAAGCCCCGGGCGGCGTTCCGGATCTGGAGCGCGTTCGCGTCGGTGACGACGGCCGGCGGGTCGATCTCGTCAGGCGTCAGGAGGAGGCCGAACCGCTTCAGCGCGAGCCCGGTCGCGAGCGACCCGGACAGCCACGAGATCGGGATCGCGAGCACGAGCCCGAGGATCGTCGGCGACATCCAGAGGAACAGCGAGGTCGCGATCGTGAAGGAGAGGAGGCCGGCCAGGAGCCCGAGGAGGCTGTGCCAGCGGTGCCGGCGCACGATGTCGCGCAGCGGGATCGAGCCGTCGTCGCGCCGTTGCGGGTTCCAGCCGGTGTCGCCGCCGACCAGGATCTGGAACACGGAACCCGACTGGATCAGCATCTGGATGGGCGCGATCAGCGCCGACAGCACGAGTTCGATCAGGAACGACAGGACGAGCCGGATCACCCCACCGCAGGCGCGGCGCTGCTCGCGGTTGAACAGCATGAGGACCAGCCCGAACACCTTCGGGGCGATCAGGATCCCCATCGTCAGCGCGAAGAGCCAGAGGGCGCGTTCGGGGTCGAAGCGCGGCCAGGCCGGGAAGAGCCGGAAGTCGCGGCTGAAGTACTCCGGCCGGATGTAGGTCGTCTGCAGGACGCGGGCGAGACCGACCACGAGCTGCAGCAGCCATAACGGCGAGGCGAGATACGCCATGATCCCGGTCGCGAAATGCTGGCGCGTCGCCGGCCGCAGGCCTCGCGCGCCGATGATGCGCGAGTGCTGGAGGTTGCCCTGGCACCAGCGCCGGTCCCGGACCGCGAGGTCGATCAGGGAGGGCGGGCTCTCCTCGTAGCTGCCGGCGAGAAGCGGCAGCATGTAGACCGACCAGCCGGCGCGGCGGATCAGGGCCGCCTCGACGAAGTCGTGGCTGAGGACGTGGCCGCCGAAGGGCGGGCGCCCCCGGAGGTCCGGCAGCCCGCAATGGTCCGCGAAGGCCTGGGTCCGGATGATGGCGTTGTGGCCCCAGTAGTTGCCGTCGCGGCCGGCCCAGGTGTTGAGGCCCGTCGCGATCACGGGCCCGGCCATGCGGGCGGCGAACTGCTGCAGCCGCGCCAGCAGCGTGTTCCGGTTCACGAGGAAGGGCAGCGTCTGGACGATGCCGGCCTTCGGGTCGGCCTCCATGGCCTGCGTCAGGGCGAGGATGCACTCGCCGGTCATCAGGCTGTCGGCGTCGAGCACGATCATATGCGCGTAGGCGCCGCCCCAGCGGGTCACGAAGTCCGCGATGTTGCCGGCCTTGCGGTGGTGGTTCTTCTCGCGGTGGCGATAGTAGAGCCGGGCATCCGGGCCGAGGCTCTCGCGCAGCGCGAGGAAGGCCCGCTCCTCCGCGAGCCAGGCATCCGGGTTCGTCGAGTCGGACAGGATGAAATAATCGAACGCCGCGCCCTCGCCGGTCTCATCGACGGATCGCCGGATCGCCTCCAGCGCGGCGAAGGTCCGGGCGGTGAGCTCGTTGTAGACCGGCATCACGATCGCGGTCCGGGACGCGAGCGGCGTGCCGGCATGGCCCGGCCGCCGTGGCCCGAAGAGAAGCGTCGCGAAGCCCACGATCGCGCTCGTGAACGCGAGCGCGATCCACGAGAAGTTCACCACAAAGAGCGCGAGCAGGAGATACTGCAGCGCGGTCGTGCGGCTGACCGACACGACGAAATACATCTCGCGCGCACCGTAGGCGGTGAGGAGCGCGGCACCGCCATAGACGACGAGCCAGGCGAGCCAAGGCGACGGGCCGGCCCGGCGGCGCGCCGCGGCGGCGCGATCGCCGGCGCTCCAGCGCGACAGCGATTGCGTCGGCATCGTGAGCCGGCTCTCGGGCGGCAGCGGCGGATCGAGCCGGGCCGGCGCCGCGCTCGGCCGGAGTACGGCGCTCAGGGCGTCCACCGGTACAGCCATGTCTCGCTCACGGGTTTCGTCCCGGATTGCAGCACGAGCCGCATCTCGCAGGCGCTTTCGGTCCCGTAATCGAGCTCGAAGGAGACCCGGACCGTCCGGCGGTCCGGGTAGGCCCAGAACCGGGGGAGCTGGATCGTGCCGGGAGCGGCGGACAGGACGGGCCGCAGGTCCGGCAGCGCCGTCCCGAGGTCGTCGCCTGCGAACTCGACGAGGAAGCGGCGGCGGCGCGCGCTCGAGCCGCGCCCGGACCGGGTCGCGGTCACGACCGCGAGCTTCGGGCGCTCGGGCGGCAGCCAGGACCAGAACTGCCTGTAGGCGAGCGCGACCTCCTGGCCGGCCGCCATCGGGGTCTTGGGACGCCAATAGGCCAGGATGTTCTTGTTGATCTCGGCATCGGAAGGGATCTCGATGAGCTGCACGGCGCCCTGCTGCCAATCGCCGATCGGCTCGATCCAGAGCGTCGGGCGCGCCTCGTAGCGCTGCGTGTCGTCCCCGAAGACACCGAACTCGCGCTCGCGCTGGACGAGCCCGAAGCCGCGCGGGTTGTCGTCGACGAAGGCCGAGATCTGCAGCGTGTCGGGGTTGTTCAGCGGCCGCCAGAGCCACTCGTCCTGTCCGTTCAGGACGCTGAGCCCGCCGGCGTCGTAGGCCGCCGGACGCACGTCGTCGGTGGCACGCCGGACGTTCGGCCCGAACAGGAAGGCCGCGGCCATCCCGCCCATCCCGACATGCTCGAGCGCGACCCGCGGGAACAGGGTCGTCTCGACGTCCACGATCGTGGAATCGCCCGGCCGGAAGGTCATCCGGACCGCGCCCGTCACGGATTCCGAATCGATCAGGCCGTGGATGACGAGCGCGTTGATCCCGGCCGTGGGCCGTTCGAGCCAGAAGGCCCGGAAGCTCGGAAACTCCTCGCCGCGGCTCTCGGCCGGCTTCAGGGTCAGCGCGCGCGCGATGATGCCGAAGGTCTGGCCCCGGGCCGCGGCCCTGAAGAAGGTCGCGCCCTGGACCAGAGCGAACTCGAAGGGTGCCCCGTCCGCCGTCGCGATCAGCCGGAAGCCGGAGAAGCCCGGCTCGGGCGTGTTCGCCGGGATCGCGAGGTCGCCGAAATCGAAGCGGCTCCGGTCGAAGATCGCCCGGCGGACCTGGCCGTCCTCGACGGTGAAGAGCGAGACCCCGGTCGTGAACACGAAGCCGCGCGGCAGCGGCTCGACCACGAACCCGCGTCCCTCGCCCTCCCAGATACGGCCGGCCGGCCGGACCCGGATCGCGACGTAGCGCTCGTAGGAGAGGCCCGCGAAGGGCTCCGGCAGGTCGCTCGAGGGCGCGACGTAGGGCCGGCGCGACAGCGTCCGGGCGACGTCGACCACGGCGGCCGCCGAGAAGCTCTGCCCCTCGCCGAGCGCCGACTGGACCAGCGCCTGCAGGCCCGCCGCCTGCGCCTCGGCTCGGCGCGGCGCGAGCATCGTCGTCGCGAGGCCGCCCCCGAGTGCGGCCACCACATCGCGCCGGCGCGGCCTGCCGTCGTCCGGGGGCGCCACCTTCATTCCGTCCGTCAAGCACGTCCTCGCGGGAGCGCCGGCGTTTGCCGATCGAAGCGATGTTGCGATAGGTGCCGGCGGAACCCGATCGCGGCCCGTCGAGACCGACCCATGAGCGATGCACCCGTGACAGAGCCCGCCCCGACGGCCCGGACGTGCTTAGCAATCATCCTGGCGGCTGGCGAGGGCACCCGGATGCGCTCCGGGCTGCCGAAGGTGCTGCACCGGATCGCGGGGCGGTCCATGCTGGCGCATGTGCTGGGAGCGGTCGCGGCCGCGGGTGCGACGCGGGTCGAGGTGGTGGTCGGGCCCGGCCGCGAGGACGTCGCCCGGGAAGCGTCGGCGGCTCATCGGGAGGCCGGCGTCGCCGTCCAGGTCGACCGGCTCGGCACCGCGCACGCCGTGCTGGCGGCCCGGGACGCGCTCGCGCTCGCGTTCGACGACGTCGTGATCGCCTACGCGGACACCCCGCTGGTCACGGCCGAGACCTTCGCGCGGCTCCGGCTGCCCCTCGCGGACGGGGCCGCGGTCGCGGTGCTCGGCTTCGAGGCGGCCGACCCGACCGGCTACGGGCGTCTGGTGCTGGACGGCGGGACGCTGGTCGCGATCCGGGAAGAGCGTGACGCCTCGGAGGCCGAGCGCCGGATCACGCTCGCGAATGCCGGGATGATGGCGCTTCGGGGCGATCTCGCGCTGTCCCTGCTGGACGGGATCGGCAACGCGAACAGCAAGGGCGAGTATTACCTGACCGACGCGGTCGAGGTCGCACGCGGCCGGGGCCTGCGGGCCGCCGTCGTCGTCGCGCCCGAGAGCGAGGTCGCGGGCGTGAACGACCGGGCTCAGCTCGCGTCCGCGGAGGCCGCGATGCAGCGGCGGCTCCGGGCCGCCGCGATGGCCGGCGGCGCGACGCTGATCGATCCGTCGAGCGTCCACCTGTCCGCCGACACGCGCCTCGGCCGCGACGTGCTGGTCGAGCCGCATGTCTGGTTCGGGCCGGGCGTCACGATCCGGGACGGCGTCGCGATCCGGGCCTTCTCCCACCTCGAGGGCGCAGAGGTCGAGAGCGGGTCGGTCGTCGGGCCCTTCGCCAGGCTCCGACCGGGCGCACGGCTCGCCGCCGGCGTGCATGTCGGCAATTTCGTCGAGGTGAAGAATGCCGAGCTCGGGCCGGGCGTGAAGGCGAACCACCTCAGCTACCTCGGCGACGCCACGATCGGGAGCGGCACGAACATCGGCGCCGGCACGATCACCTGCAACTACGACGGCGTCGCGAAGCACCGCACGGTGATCGGAGAGGGTGCGTTCATCGGGACGAACAGCTCGCTGGTCGCCCCGGTCACGATCGGGGACGGCGCTTACATAGGGTCGGGTTCTGTCATCACGCAGGACGTGCCGTCGGGCGCCCTCGGGCTCGGGCGGGGCCGGCAGGTCGTGAAGACGGATTGGGCGCCGCCCCGCAAGGCCGGCGGCGGCGCCTGACGGTCCGGTAACGTTTCGTCATCAGGCGTGATTGGCATTTGTTCAGCCCCGGCGGGTAAGACCATCACGGCCGGGGGTCGGTTATCGGACGGAGCAGGCTCATGTGCGGCATCGTTGGCATCCTCGGGAAGAACCCCGTCGCGATGCAGGTCGTCGACGCGCTGAAGCGCCTCGAATACCGCGGCTACGATTCGGCCGGCGTCGCGACGCTGGAGAACGGGCACCTCGCCCGCTGCCGGGCCGAGGGGAAGCTCCGGAATCTCGAGCTCAAGCTCTCGCAGGCCCCGCTCACGGGCGCGATCGGGATCGGGCACACGCGCTGGGCGACGCATGGCAGGCCGAACGAGACGAACGCCCACCCGCACGCGACCGCGAAGCTCGCGGTCGTCCACAACGGCATCATCGAGAACTACCGCGAGCTGAAGCGCGAGCTTCAGGCGAAGGGCGTCGTGTTCGAGACGGAGACCGACACCGAGGTCGTGGCCCAGCTCGTGACGGACGAGCTCGTCCAGGGCAGGACCCCGATGGAGGCGGTCGCGGCCACCCTGCCCCGGCTCCGCGGCGCCTTCGCGCTGGCCTTCCTGTTCGAGGGCGAGACGGACCAGTTGATCGGCGCCCGGCACGGCGCGCCGCTCGCGATCGGGCACGGCGATGGCGAGATGTATCTCGGCTCGGACGCGCTCGCGCTCGCGCCCTTCACGGATCAGGTGTCGTACCTGGAAGACGGCGACTGGGCGGTGCTGTCCCGGGCGGGCGTCGTGGTCCGCGACAGCGCCGGCCACCCGGTCGAGCGGTCGGTGCAGACGATCCCGACCGGCGCCTTCGTCGTGAGCAAAGGCAACCATCGCCATTTCATGGCGAAGGAGATCTACGAGCAGCCCGAGGTCGTGGGCCGCACCGTCGCGCATTACGTCGACTTCGCGGGCGGCGTGACCCGGCTGCCCGCGATGCCCTTCGATTTCGCCGACCTGAAGCGCGTCTCGATCACGGCCTGCGGCACCGCCTACTACGCGGGGCTCGTCGCGAAATACTGGTTCGAGCGGCTGGCCCGCCTGCCGGTCGAGATCGATGTCGCGTCCGAGTTCCGCTACCGGGAGGCGCCGCTCGATCCGGGCGAGCTCGCGATCGTCGTGTCGCAATCCGGCGAGACGGCCGACACGCTGGCCTCGCTCCGCTACGCGAAGGCCGCGGGCCAGCACGTGCTGTCGATCGTGAACGTGCCGAGCTCCAGCATCGCGCGCGAGAGCGGAGGCGTCGCGCCCACCCTCGCCGGGCCGGAGATCGGCGTCGCCTCGACCAAGGCCTTCACCTGCCAGCTCGCCGTCCTGCTCTCGCTCGCGATCGCGGCCGGGCGCACCCGGGGCGCGCTGTCGGAGGCGGAGGAACGCCGCCTCGTCGACGCGCTCGTCGGCGTTCCCGGCCTGATGACCGAGGCGCTGCACCTCGAGCCGGAGATCGAGCTCCTGGCCCGCGAGATCGCGAAGGCGAAAGACGTGCTCTATCTCGGTCGCGGAACCTCCTATCCGCTGGCGCTCGAAGGGGCGCTGAAGCTGAAGGAGATCTCCTACATCCATGCCGAGGGTTACGCGGCCGGTGAGCTGAAGCACGGCCCGATCGCGCTGGTCGACGAGACGATGCCGGTCATCGTCATCGCGCCCTTCGACGCCGTGTTTGAGAAGACCATGTCGAACATGCAGGAGGTCGCCGCGCGAGGCGGCCGGATCCTGCTTCTGACCGACCGGCGCGGGGCCGACGCGGCCGGCATGGACATGATGGGAACCCTGGTCCTGCCGGACTGCGACCCGGTCGTCGCGCCGCTCGTCTACGCGGTCGCGATCCAGCTCCTCGCCTACCAGGTCGCCGTCTTCATGGGGAAGGACGTCGACCAGCCCAGGAACCTGGCGAAGTCGGTCACCGTGGAGTGAAGCTTGCGCGCGGCGTCCTTCTCCCCTTGCGGGAGAAGGTGGCCCTGCGGAGCAGGGTCGGATGAGGGGTACGACGCGACGTTGGGCCCCTCATCCGTCACCGCTTCGCTGCGCCACCGTCTCCCGCAAGGGGAGAAGGACGCCGCGCGTACGCCTCAGCCTCCGCTCGTCCGACCCGCCACGTCCGGCGGCACGGCCTCGGCCGAGAGGGCGGCGAGGGCCTCGTCGAGCCCCTGCCCGGTCTGGTCGCGCGAGCCGAGCCGCCGGATCGAGACCCGGCGCTCCTCCGCCTCGCGGCGTCCGAGCACGAGGAGGGCGGGCACCTTCGCGAGGGAGTGCTCGCGGACCTTGTAGTTGATCTTCTCGTTCCGGAGATCGACCCCGACCCGCAGGCCCGCCGCGCGTGCGGCCGCGACCACCTCCCGGGCGTAGTCGTCCGCGTCCTGCGTGATGGTGGCCACGACCACCTGGACCGGCGCCAGCCAGAGCGGGAAATGGCCGGCGAAATGCTCGATCAGGATTCCGAGGAACCGCTCCATCGAGCCGCAGATCGCCCGGTGGATCATGACCGGCGGCTTCTTCGCCCCGTCGCTGTCGACATAGGTCGCGGAGAAGCGCTCCGGCAGGTTGAAGTCGACCTGCGTCGTACCGCATTGCCAGTCGCGGCCGA
>CAXTKM010000182.1:0-8658 GCA_964244795.1 uncultured Enterovirga sp. | reverse complement strand
CCTCCTGCACGCCCGTCGCCGGGCGCGGCGCCGCTTCGATGCGCTGCCGGCCCAGAGCGTCGGGGCGGAGCTCGATATCCTGCGGCGCCGGTCCCGCTTCGGCGGGTCGACCCTGGTCCGGGCCTTGAGCCGGCTCGTGCTGCAATCGGGCACCCGGGCGAGCCCGCAGGCGCTGTTCGGCATCGCGGGCGGTCTCGCGCTCGCGCTGTTCCTCGTCCTGCCGGGACCCTCCGGTCCCCTGCTTCGGCTCGCGGTCTCGCTCGCCGGCGGCGGGCTCCTGGTCGTCTTCGGGCTCCGGGTGAAGCGCCGGCGCCGGATGGCGCGGTTCGGCGAGCAATTGCCCGAGGTCTTGGACGTGATCGTCCGCAGCCTTCGGGCCGGACATCCCCTGCCGGTGTCGCTCGGCCTCGTCGCGCGCGAGATGCCGGAGCCGGCCGGCCCGGAATTCGCGCTCGTGATCGACGAGGTCCAGTACGGCCGCAGCCTCGCCGAGGCGCTCGAGAACCTGCACGACAGGGTCGGCTATCCGGAGCTTCGCTTCTTCGTCGCCTCGACCGCGATCGCGCAGCAGACGGGCGGCAACCTCGGCGAGGTTCTGTCCCGGCTGTCCCGCATGCTGCGCGAGCGCTTCCGCCTCGCGGGCCGGGTCCGGGCGCTCTCCGCCGAGGGCCGGTTCAGCGGGATCGCGCTCAGCGTCCTGCCGATCGCGCTGTTCGGGCTGATCAACCTCGTCAGCCCGGCCTATTACGTCGAGTTCTGGCAGAGCGCGTCGGCGTCGACGATCGTCGCGGTCGCGCTGGCACTCCTGCTCGTCGGGAACGTCGCGATCTACCGCCTTGTCCACTTCAAGGTCTGACGGCGCGCCGCGATGACGCTCCTCCTCGCGAGCCTTCTCGCCTTCGGGTGCACGGCCCTCCTGTTCGTCACGGCGTCCGGCGCCATCGCTCGCCGCGAGCGCGTGCGCCGGCGCTACGGCGGCCTCGCCGTAGCGGGCGGCATCGATCTCGACGAGCCGGCCGGCGGCGTCCGCTTCGCGCTCGATCCGGCGCGGCTCGGTCTCGATGGCGCGGCGCAGCGTGCGCTCAGGGCCGAGCTCGTCCGGGCCGGCTATTTCGGGGCGGGCGCGGTCGCGGGGTTCGCGACGATCCGCCTCGCGCTGGTCGCGCTCCTGCCGGCGCTGGGCCTTCTCGCCGCGACGGCGCTGCCGAATATCGGCCCGACCGAGATCGCGGCGCTGGTCCTCGTCCTTCTCCTGATCGGCTACGTCCTGCCGAAGGCGTCCCTCGGCCGGAGGCAGAGGCAGCTCGAGGCCGCCTATCGGCTCCGCTTCCCGGACTTCCTGGACATGCTGGTGGTCTGCATCAACGCAGGGCTGAGCCTCGAGGCCGCGCTCGACCGGGCAGGCCGCGAGATCGGGGCCGAGGACGCGGCGTTCCGGGCCAATCTCGAGCTGATGGCCGGCGAGATGCGGGCCGGCAAGAGCACGAGCGACGCGCTCCGGGCCCTGGCCGAGCGGCTGGGCCTGCGGGAGGCGCGCTCCTTCGCGGCCCTTCTCAGGCAGACGATCGAGCTCGGCACCGACGTCGCCCAGGCGCTGACCGTGTTCTCCGACGAGATGCGGAACCGCCGCATGGGAGCCGCGGAGGAGCGGGCCGCCGCTCTGCCGCCGAAGCTCACCCTGCCGCTCGCCCTCTTCATCTTTCCCGTGGTGCTGATCGCCATCCTGGCCCCGGCGGTTCTCCGGATCCTCGCGGCCACGGCCCCGTGATGCGGCCCGTTCGCCTCGACCTGCGTCGGTTCGGGGCGTCCTGCGAGGGCGCGGCCATCCTCGAATTCGCGCTCGCCCTGCCGATCCTGGTCGTGCTCGTCGGCGGGTGCTTCGAGCTCGGTCGGGCGCTCCTCGTTTACCGGAGCATGGGCGACGCGGCCCGGGCGGGAGCGCGCTCGCTCGCGCGCGTCCCGGATCCGACCTGCCGGCCGGGCTGCTCGCCCGGGGCCGCCCGCTCGCTTGCGCTCGCGACCGACCAGATCGTCGAGAACGCGCGCGTTCCGCCTCGGACGATCACGGTCGCGATCGTGCCCGACCCGCCCTATGGCACGGTCGGTGTCAGGGCCGAGGTCGCGCTCGCGACCGATCTCCTCGGCGTCGTGGGTCTCGAGCGCCTCCTGACGCTCCGCCTCGCCCGTTTCGAGGCCAGGATTGGCCGCTGACCTCGCCCGCCGGGAGGACGGGGCGGCGCTGATCGAGGCGGCCCTCGTCCTGCCGATCCTGCTGCTGCTCGTCCTGGCGCTCGCCGATCTCTCGATCTACTTCTGGAACCTGAACCTCGCCGGAAAGTCCGTCCAGCTCGGCCTTCGGCGCGCGATCGTGTCGGACAGCGTCGCGGTCGGACCGGGGCTCGATCCCCAGGAGAGCGAGACCTACTGGGACGGGCTCGAGCCCGGTCTACGCTGCGAGGCAGGGGCGGGAGATCCCTGCCCGCGCTTCGCGGTCACCTGCAGCCTCGCTCTCGGATGCGCCTGTGTCGGGAACGCGTGCCGGTTCACCTTCGCGCCGGTCCGGCTCGCCCCGATCCTCGACGCGATGCGGGCCGTGCTGCCCGACCTCCGGCCCGAGAACCTGGTCGTCAGCTACGCGACGAACGGCCTCGGCTATGTCGGCCGGCCCGTGCCGGTCCCGGTCGATGTCGGGATCGGCCTTGTCGGGCGATCCTACACGCCGGCCTTCCTGGGCGCCGTCTTCGGAGCCGCGGTGCCCCTCCGGGCCTCGGCCGTGACGCCCGGCGAAGCGCTGTCGACCCGCTGAGCACCGGGGTGGCGCGCGCGCGATCGAGCGGGGCCGCGGGGCGCTACCTCCGGGAGGAGGGCGGCTTCGTCCTCGTGTTCCTGGCCGTCGCGATGCCGGCGCTCGTCGGGCTCGTCGGGCTCGCAATCGACGGCACGCGCCTCACGACCCTCGATTCGGACCTCGCGGGCCTCGCCGATTCGACGGCGCTCGCGGCCGCCGACCGGCTCGACCGCTCCGACGGCGCGATCCCGTCCGGCCGCGCGGCGGCGGCTGCCGTGCTCGCGCGCGGCGCGGCCTCGATCGGGCTCGGCGCACCGCGGCTCGCCATCCGATTCGCCGCGGATCTCGCGGATCTTCGCGGCAATCCGGCCTATTCGCTGCCCGAACCCGGAGGCGCCGCCGCGAACCTGGTCGAGGTGACGGTGCAGGGCTCGCCTCTGGTGACCAGCTTCCTGCAGCTCGTCGGAGCCGCGCCTCCGCCGATCCGGCGGAGCGCGGTCGCCGAGTCGCAGTATTACGCCTGCGACGTCACGCCGGCGGTGATGTGCCATGCCGATCCCGCGGATTTCGCCGCGCGGGCGCGGCCGGGCCGTCAGTATCTGCTCCGCATGGACGGCAACCGGGTCCAGGGCTCGGTGGTGCCGCTCGACCGCCGGGACCGACCGGGCGGGCGGCAGACCCTGGTCAACCTCGCCAGCACCGCTCCGGGCTTCTGCTTCTCGGACGGCGTCAGGCTCCGCACGACGATCGCGCCCCTGGAATTCGACACGGCCCTCAACGTCCGGTTCGATCGCTACGTCGGCGAGACCGGGCCGGTCGCACCCGATCTCGCGATCTTCCCGCCTGCCCCGAACATCGTCCAGGGCCGGCGGCTCGAGAGCTGCGCGTCGCCGCCCGGCGGCGGCGAGATCTACCCGCCGTACCGGCTGCCGCGGGACGCGGCCTATTCCGGGCTCCGCCTCTCGGGGTTCTGGGATCAAGGGGGTGGCGATTGGACGGTCGCGCCACCCTTCGGCGGCACGGGCGCGAGCTTCGGCACCGCCCTCGAGGAGTACCTCGCCTGGAATCACGGGGATAAGGGCCAGGCCGTCCGGGACCGGCTCAGGACGTCGCGGACGCGCTACGAGCTCTACCTGCGCGAGCTCGGCCTGACGCCGCAAACGGATTCGCAGCCCGTCGACACCCGGAGCTTCGGGCCGGCCAGGGCCACGATGCCGACGGGCGGCCCCCGTTCGGGTCCTCTCGCCGTCAGGTCGGAAAGCCCGGTCCCTGTCTGCTACGCCGGCCCCGGCCGCCCGACCGACCCGCGCCGGCGGATCGTCTATCTGGCCGTCGCGGATTGCGGCGCCTTTCCGGCTGCCGCGACCGCCTCGAACCTGTCCCGGCACGTGGCCAAGTTCTTCCTCACCGAACCGAGCGAGCGTGGGGCGATCCTGGCCGAGTTCGTCGGCATGATCCGCCCCCCGGTCGACGACGGAAAGCTTCGCCACGTCGTGCAGCTCGTCGATACGCGCTGACGGCGGGCGCATGAAAAAGGCCGCGGGACAGAGCCCCGCGGCCTCGGATCGGCAGCCCGTCCCTAGGGACGAGCGATCAGCGCAGGCGGCCGTTCAGGCCGTTCGGGAAGAAGCCGGTCGGCTGGCCGTTCGGGTTCAGGTAGACGATGTTCAGGACCTGCTGCGGCGTGCGGCCGTAGACGAGGCCGTTGTCGTCGGTCGGCGAGATGTTCGACGTCGTCGCGTTGCCGAGGCCCTGGTCCGAGAACGTGCCGGGGTTCGCGGAGTTGCGAAGGTTCGAGATCGCCGCACCTTCCGCGAACAGGCCGCGGCCGATGAGGAGCGTCCGGATCGAGCCGGCATGGTACGCCTCGACCGCGAGCAGGCCCGCCGCCGCGGCGAGAGCCGTCTTGTCGGTGATCAGCGGCGCCGCGCCCTTGTAGGCCGTCACGCCGACGTCTTCGAAGATGAACGATGCGAGCAGGAACGAGTTCTCGTCCGCATACGCGTCGAAGGTCCCTGTCGGCCCGACGAGGCCGGCCGCGCGGGCCGCGAGCGTGAACGAGAACGCGATGTCGATCGCAGGCCGGGCAACCCGTGCGCCGCCGAGAGCCGAGCGCAGCAGATTGACGTGACGACGCTCATCGGACGCGATCTCGTTCGCGTAGTTCGCGATGGTCTGGCTCGCGAACGGGACCTGGCGCCCGCCGGAGACTGGGCCGATCGTGCCGGTGCCCGACACTTCGGAATCGGCCAGGCCGCGACCGGTCGAGGCCCGGAGATAGAACTCGGCTTCGAGGTACTCGAGGTTGAGCGCGAAATTCAGGATGTCCGCGTCGGTGATGGCCTGAGCCGCAGCCGGCGTCACGGAGGCGGGGTTGAAGATGGCGGCGCCGACCGCGCCCATGCCGACGGCGGAGAGGAAAGCGCGGCGCCCGGCTTCCATGTTCAGCACGCGCGGGGCGGCGTCGTCTGTCTCATTCGAAACAATGATCTGATCGGACATCATGCGTTCCTCCGTGCTCGTAGCGGAAAATTAAGGTTACCAGCGGTCACCCCGTAATCGAACGATCATGAAATGTCTACGACGGCGTAGAACGTGATCGATGATTTTCCGGCCGATCTTCGAAATGTCACGAAAACCGTACGGTATTGACGATGTGACGATCGTATCTAGCCTAGCGCCCAATGGAATTGCTTCCGAACCGCATCACAGCTCAGTTTCAACGGCTCTTTCGCGGTTCGTAGAGCCGACGAAGACAAACAGCTTCTGTCGGTCCCACCCCTCGTCCGGAGAGGTGCCCGGAGATACGCGCAAGGGGCCCGAAAGGTTTCAGGCGTCGGTACGCCCGAGGGATCAGAGCGGCGTCGCGCGGGTCGGTCGCTGGCCGGAGCGCAGGAGAAGGATGTTGTTCGCGATCACCGGGTTCGTCGGGTCGAGCGCCAGCGCGCGGCGGAACTGCTGCAACGCCCGGCGGGTATCGCCGCGCAGGAGGTACGAATAGCCCCGGTTGTTCACGATCGCGACCGTCTCGCCCTCGAGACGGATCGCCTGGTCGTAGGCGCGGTCCGCGAGCTCGAACCGGCGAAGATTGTCGTAGGCCGCCGCGAGTCCGATCCAGGATGCGGAGTCGTCCGCGTTCTTCTCGACTGCGGTGCGGAAGTAGCGCTCGGCCTTTCCGCTGTAGCCCGAGGCCAGGTCGCGCCGGCCGAGCCGGTTCAGCTCGTTCGAGCTGAGCGCCGCGATCTCGCCGACCGGCGGCTCCGATGGCGCCGTCGGATCGGGCTCGAGCGCCACGGTCTGGCAGCCGGCCAGCGCGAGGCCCGCGATCAGGAACCCGATGCGGAGGCGGATCGTCAAAGCGGTGTCCTGGCGACGGCGCTGACCGCCGAACGGCGGCAACGACTCGCCGCGAGCCGGCCGATTGTCAAATCTCCGTGCGGGACATCGTCCGCAGGGAGACGGTCCCGCTGCCGCCTCGGCCGGCAGCGTCCGGCCGTCCGGACGCGCTCCGGATCGCTCCGACGAAGGACAGGTGGCTGAGCGCGAAAGCCACGAACGAGCTCGCGAGAAGCAGGCCCACGAGGACGCCATCGTCTCCGACCCGAAAGGTCGAAGGGCCAAGCGAGGCCGAGCGCTGGGCGGTGCCATCGAGCGACCACGCATGGGCCAGCGCGACCGCGCCCACGAAGGCGAGGTTCGCGAGCAACGCGACGCCGAACCGCAGGCGGAGCGCCCGCGCGGCCAGCACCGCGAGGATCGCGGCCAGCGCCCAGGCGAGGGAATCGGGGGCGAACACGAAGCGCAACGGCGAGGCGGCGCTCCGGGCCTGCTCAAAAGGCCCGAACAGCTCGAGGTTCAAATACCAGGCGAACGGGCTCGCCGGATGCGCCTGGAGATAGGCCGCGCTCACCTCCGACGCCGCGAAGGCGCCGACCACCGTCAGCGAACCCGAGGTTTGCCAATCGAGCGTGTCCATGTCCCCGATGTCGACGACGGGGCATTAACGCGAGGTTCCTGCGGTCGCGGAGACCGAAGGTCCGGCCCCGCGGTCGGACGGCCGCCGCTCCCGTGCCCGGGACGACGGGGTCGCGCTTGTCGAGGACCGCCGCGGCGCTCTCACGGAATCGGCCGCGCCGGTTGCGGACAGGAAGGACCGCAGGCTGCGCGATGGGCTTCGGCACGAACCGGCTCACTGTCACGCGTTTGTCGGACGGCTCTGTCAGAGACCGCCGGGGAAGCCGTAGACCCCGGCCGAGCGCTCGACCGGAGGGTGCGGAGCTTTAGCCAGGACGGATTTTCATTCTCGAACGGGGCGGTGCTTCCGAAGGGCGGCGTTGGCGCGTATAGGAAAACCAATGCCAACGCCGTGCTGGTTGTTTTTCGTCGGCGATGCCCCGGTCATGATCGGAGGGGCGTCGCCGCGAGCCGAGCTGCAGCCGGGCCGGGATGTCGTCATCCCGGGAGGGAGCCTGCACCATGTCGGACCGTAGTCTCGCGCGGCCCCTGCCCGGAGCGCCGTCCGTCGGGTCCGGCATCGGGTCCATGCTGCTCCGCTTCCGGGGCATCCTCGCCGCGGTCGGTCTGATGAGCGGCGTGATGAACGTGCTCTATCTCACCGGCTCGTTCTTCATGCTGCAGGTCTACGACCGGGTCATCCCGAGCCGATCGATCCCGACGCTGGTCGCGCTCTCGATCCTGACGCTGGTCCTGTTCGGCTTCCAGGCCGTGCTCGATTTCATCCGGGGCCGGGTCCTCGTCCGCATGGCGGGGTCGGTCGATGCCGAGCTGACGTCCAAGGCGTTCGGGCTCGTGACCCGGTTGCCGCTGCGCCAGAAGGCCGTCGGCGACGGGCAGCAGCCGCTGCGTGACCTCGACACGCTGCGCAACTTCCTCGTCGGCCAGGGGCTGCCCGCCTTCTTCGACCTGCCCTGGATCCCGATCTATCTCTTCATCTGCTTCCTGTTCCATCCGCTGATCGGCTGGTCGGTCGTGGTCGGGGCCGTGATCCTCGGCTCCGTCGCGCTCGCGACCGAGTTCCAGACCCGCGCGCCGGTGCGCCGGATGGCCGGGCTCGCGTCGCGGCGCTCCGCTCTCGCGGAGGCCGGGCGGCGCAACGCCGAGGTCGTGCAGGCGATGGGGATGGGGCCCGGCCTGTCGCGGCTCTGGGGAAACCTGAACGACCAGTACATGACGCAGCAGCAGGCGACATCGGATGTCGGCGGCGGGCTCGGGTCCGTCTCGAAAGCCGTCCGGATGATCCTGCAATCGGCGGTGCTCGCGATCGGGGCCTACCTCGTGATCGAGGGCCAGGCGACGGGCGGGATCATCATCGCGAGCTCGATCCTGACCTCGCGGGCCTTGGCCCCGGTCGAGCTCGCGATCGCGAACTGGCGCGGCTTCGTCGGCGCGCGCCAGAGCGCGAAGCGCCTGCTCGGCATGATCGAGGCGATGCCGGAGCCCTCGGTGCCGATGTCGCTCCCGGCCCCGACCCAGAGCCTCCGGGTGGAATCCGCGAGCGTGACGCCTCCCGGGGTGCAGGTCTTCGTCGTGCAGGACGCGAGCTTCGCGCTCCAGGCCGGCCAGGGGCTCGGCATCATCGGACCCTCCGCGTCCGGCAAGTCGTCGCTCGCCCGCGCGATCGTCGGGGCCTGGACGCCGCTGCGCGGCAAGGTCCGGCTCGACGGCGCGGCCTACGAGCAGTGGGATCCCGTGGAACTCGGCCAGCATATCGGCTACCTGCCGCAGGACGTCGAACTCTTCGCTGGCACGGTCGCGGACAACATCTCCCGCTTCGCGCCGGTCTCGGACGACGCGGCCGTGATCGCGGCCGCGAAGGCCGCCGGCGTGCACGAGCTCGTGCTGCGCCTTCC
>CAXTKM010000181.1:0-8662 GCA_964244795.1 uncultured Enterovirga sp. | reverse complement strand
CACTGGGTCTCCGTGTAGCCTCGGATCACGCCTGTCCTCCCCCTTGCGGGGAGGGCAACGCGCCCCGCCTAGGTCGTGGTCCCTCGAGAGACGTCTCCCCTCAGCGCAGCCCGAGAAACCCGCTCACCGCCTTCTCGAACCCCTTCGCGTTGTCCACGTTCGCGATATGCGCCGCCTCAGGCACCGTCTCCATCCGCGCGCCGGGTGTCGCGTCCGCCATGGCCTGCATGACCGCCGGCGGCGCCCCGCCGTCCTCGGCCCCGACGACGTAGAGGGTCGGCACCGCGAGGCGCCCGAGATCCTTCAGGTAGTCGAGGCGCTTCAGGGCCTCGGCGCAGCCCCGGTAGCCGGCCGGCTGCGTCGCGAGGATCATGCGCCGGATGTCGGCGACCGCATCGGGATGGGCTGCCCGGAAGGAGGGCACGAGCCAGCGCTCGACCGTGACCGCGAGGATCGACTCCATGCCGCCAGCCTCGACCGATGCGATGCGGTCGTCCCAGCTCTTCACGAAGCCCTCGGGGGCGTCCGCCCGAGCGTCGCAGCAGACGAGCCGCTCCACGCGCTCCGGATGAGCGAGCGCGAGGCCGAGCCCGGTCATGCCGCCGAGCGAGAGGCCCATGTAGGTCGCGCGCCGGACCTGGTGGAAGTCCATGACCGCGGCCACGTCCGCGACCAGCATGTCGAAGCTGTACGGGCCGGCAGGCGCGTCGCTCGCGCCGTGGCCGCGCGTGTCGTAGCGGAGCACGTTGTAGCGCCCCGTGAGGAGCGGCATCTGCGGGTTCCACATCGCGTGGTCCGCAGCGAGGCTGTTCGAGAGCACGATCCAGGGCGCGTCGGAATCCGGCCCGGGATCGACCCGGGTGAAGAGGGCGGCGCCGGGCGCGATGTCGACGCGGCTCATGCCGCGGCCCGCGCCGGCTCTGCGACGTCGATCCGGTGCGCCACGTCTTCCGCGAGCAGCACCATCGACCGACGGGCGAGGCCGCGGTCGAGCCAATCGTGGCCGGCGTAGAGCATGGTGCCGAAGGGCCCGACCTCGCCCCGGAAGGCGTTGATCTCGTCCGCGACCTTGTCGGGCGTCCCCCAGATGATGAGCTTGTCGCAGATCATGTCGAGCGTGACCTCGTCGTCGGGCTGGTCGCGATGCGTCTTGAACAGCTCGAGCCGTCCGACCCGGCGCAGCTTCGTGAGCAACTGGCTGTAATAATACCGGTATGGGCTCGCCTCCGAGGTCACGTAATCCCTGGCCGTCGCGAGGTCGTCGGCCACGAAGACGCTCTTCGCCACGCGCCAGTTGGCCGGATCCGGGACCCGGCCGCCGCGCTCGCAGCCCTCGACGTATTTCGGCCAGTGGCTCTTCACCCAGACCGGCATGAGGAAATTCGCCGAGATCGGATCCCAGCCGCGTGCCGCCGCCTCCGCGACACCCTTCGAGAAGGGCGCGACCGCGGTCACGACGATCGGCGGGTTCGGGCGCTGGAGCGGCTTCGGCAGGATGCCCTGCCCGATATCGGCCAGGATCGAGCGCTCGGTCGTGATGTTCCAGTATTGGCCCTTGATGTCGTAGGGCGCCTCGGTCGACCAGATCTGCAGCACCTGGTTGATGCATTCGAGGAACATCTCGTTCCGGTTCCGGTCGAGGTTGCCGAAGACCTCCGCGTCCGAGATCAGGCCGCCCGGGCTGATGCCGAACAGGAAGCGGCCGTCCAGCAGGTGGTCGAGCATCGCGATCTCGGCCGCGACCCGGGCCGGATGGCTGTTCGGCATGTTGATGGTGCCGGTGCCGAGCTTCATGGTCTTCACGGCATCGACCAGCGTCGCGATGAAGATCGCGCAGGAGGTGATGTTCTCGGCCTGGTCGGTCGCGTGCTCGCCGCAATAGGCTTCCGAGAAGCCGAGCTCGTCCGCCAGGATGAACGCCTCGCGGTCTTCCCGCAGGCAGGTCCGCCAGTCCTTGTCCAGCGGATGGATGGGCATCGTGAAGTAGCCGAGCTGCATAGCCTGTCGCTCTCCTGAGGGCTTCGCTTCTAGCCAGCCGGGCAGGCGCCGCGAAATCATATTTTCTCCGGCGCGCGATCGGTCTTCGTCATGGCTCGGGTCCGGCAGCCGGACGGGCATGGCTGCCGAAGGCGATGCGGCGCGTACCCCGAAGGTTGCGCTCGTCGGGTTCACGTGCCATCTTGTTGCAACTAGGTCTTAGGTGCAACTGAGGATGTCGACGATGAGTTCGATCCGGAAGGTGCAGGTGGTTGCGGCGGGCCGGCAGGAGCAGCGCGCGTTCGCGGATCTCGACGAGAAGCCCCGGTCCGGCCGAACGGCCCCGGTGCCCGGCGCCGAGGATGTCGTCAGGATTGCCGGACCGTCGCTCCTGAACGCGAGTCCGCCCGGTGAGGCCGATGCGCTCTTCTGCCGGCTGACGGACGAGGCGAACCAGGCCTTCGCGATGTCCGACGATGCCGCCTCCGACCGGCTCTACGACCGGGCGCTGGCGGAGGCCGAGCGCTTGTTCGATGCCGCGCGGGCCGGCGGATCGCCGCTCGTCGCCCCGATGGCGTACACGATCGCGAGTCACAACATCGCCGAAGCGAAGAAGCGCGCCGGCGATCCGCAGGCGGCCTATGCCGCGAAGCGGCGCGCGGTCGAGAAGCTCGTCGCGACGGCGGAGTCGCCCATGGACCCGCTGCCGCTTCGCGTGAACTGCATCCGCCACCTTCGGCACGCGCTGGCCTTCCTGGCCGAGGACATCGGAGAGACGGACCACGCCTCGATCGCCGATGCCAACCGGCTGTACGAGCGTTGCCGCGCGACCGGCGAGGAGATCACGCGCGTCGCGAAGCACGTCCTCTCGGAGAGGCCAGGGGCCGAGGCCGCGGCGGGAGCGCGGGCCCGATCCGGCCGGCTCAACTGAGCCGGCCGCGGCAGCGGCGTCCGGCCCTCGGAACCTGATTCAGAATATGACGCAGGGGGTGGATCAGGACCTTCGGGCCGGGCTCCCGGGATGAGGAACGTGGGCTGTCCGGGCCAGCCTCTTCCGCAAGGCCGTCACCGCTGCATCTTCATGATCTGGTCCATCGGCATCATGTTGCTGTTCAGGTTCGCCATGATCCAGAGCGATCCCGCGACGACCAGGATGACGATCAACACCCCGAAGGCCAGCGCCATGACGTTGTTCGTGCTGTCCGGCGAGGTGTCGATGTGGAGGAAGAAGACGAGGTGGACGCCCATCTGGGCGATGGCCAGCACGATCAGCGCGAGCGGGATGCCCGGGCCCCAGATCAGCGTCGTGCCGGTGACGTAGAAGCTCGCGACGGTGAGGACCGAGGCGAGCGCGAGGCCGATCGCATACGTGGAGAGGCCGTGCGAGGTCTCGCCGTCGCGGGTGTGATCGTCGCCCGGCGCGACGTCGGAGGCGCCCCCGGCGGAACCCGCCTCGCTGTCCGGTGCCGGGCCGCGTTCCGCGGTCCGGCCGTCGGGGACGGGGCGGCCGGAGCTCGCGCCGCCGCCATCCCGCGGCCGCTCGGGCCCGCGCCCGGTGCGGGTGCTCCGCCCGGCGACGAGGGTCGCGCCCACCGCGTAGAGCGAGGCGAGCGCGAGGGCCACGAGGGGCCGCCTGATGCCGGGTTCGGCCATCGCTTCACACCCCCATCAGGTAGACGATCGTCAGCACCGCGACCCAGATGATGTCGAGCGCGTGCCAGAACAGGCTGAAGCACAGGAACCGGCGCAGGATGTCCGGCCGGAAGCCCTTGGCGTAGACCTGGGCCATCATGGTCAGGAGCCAGAGCAGCCCGGCGAGGACATGGAGTCCGTGCAGGCCCACCAGCGCGAAGAAGGCCGACAGGAAAGCGCTCCGGGTCGGGCCCGCCCCCCGGGCCACGAGCTCCGCGAACTCCTTGATCTCGAGCCCGAGGAAGACGCTCCCGAGCGCGAAGGTCGCGGCCATCGCGGCGTAGAAGCGGGGGGCGTTCCTGTCGCCGAGCGCGATCGCGGCGATCCCGCAGGCGAAGCTCGAGAGGAGGAGGCAGGCCGTCTCGATCGCGGCGTTGCGGAGATCGAAGAGCTCGCGCCCCGCCGGTCCCCCCGCCGTCTGTCCGACCAGCACGGCATAGGTCGCGAAGAAGGCCGCGAACATGATGATGTCGCTGATGAGGAAGATCCAGAACCCGAAGCCCACGACGATGCGGGGCGGGGACGGTCCGCCGATGCCGCGCCCCCGCGCTTTCGAGTCGCCCGAGGATCCTGCCGAAGATCCTGCCGAAGATCTTGCCGAAGATCTTGGCCCGTGCCCGAGATGGTGCGGGTCGGCGCCCGAGGCGGCCGCGGCCGTCACGAGGCCCGGCCCGCGCTGGCGAGCGCCTGCTCGCGGGCGGCCCGGTTCGCCCCCTCGATCCGGGCGACGATCGCGGCCGGGATCACCTCCTCGGCCTGGTCGCGCCAGGCGAAGACCACGAAGGTCGCCCAGGCCCCGAAGAAGCCGAGCGCGACGAGCCACCAGATATGCCAGATGAGCGCGAAGCCCATCGCGACCGCGAAGAAGGCGCAGACGAAGCCGGTCGGGCTGTTCCTCGGCATCTCGATGTCGCGGTAGGCCGGCTCGTCGCCGAGCCGGGCGTTCTCCCGGATCCGGCTCTTCACGCCCCAATAGGCCTCCTCGCCCTCGACGTTCGGCAGGACGCCGAAGTTGAAGGCGGGCGGCGGCGAGGACGTCGCCCATTCGAGCGAGCGCCCATCCCAGGGATCGCCGGTCTCGTCGCGCAGCTCGTGGCGCCGCCGGATGCTGACCGCGAGCTGCACGATCATGAGGATGATCCCGACCAGGATCAGGGCGGCTCCGCCCGCGGCCACGATCAGCCAGGGCCGCCATTCGGCCACCGTGTAGGATTGCAGCCGGCGCGTCATGCCCATCAGGCCGAGCCAGTAGAGCGGCATGAACGCGAGGTAGAACCCGACCGTCCAGAACCAGAACGCAGTCTGCCCGAGCCGCTCGTGCAGGCGGAACCCGAAGGCCTTCGGGAACCAGTAGGTGTAGCCCGCGAAGGCCCCGAACAGCACGCCCCCGATGATGACGTTGTGGAAATGGGCGACCAGGAACAGGCTGTTGTGGAGCACGAAATCGGCCGGCGGGACTGCGAGCAGAACGCCCGTCATGCCGCCGATCACGAAGGTGACCATGAAGCCGATCGCCCACAGCAGCGCCGCGTTGAAGCGGATCCGGCCGCCATACATCGTGAACAGCCAGTTGAAGACCTTCACGCCCGTCGGGACCGCGATGACCATGGTGGCGACGCCGAAGACCGCGTTGACGTTCGCGCCCGCCCCCATCGTGAAGAAGTGATGCAGCCACACCATGAAGGCCAGGATGCAGATCGCCATCGTGGCCGCGACCATCGAGCGGTAGCCGAAGAGGGGCTTGCCCGAGAAGGTCGAGATCACCTCCGAGAAGATCCCGAAGGCCGGCAGGATCAGGATGTAGACCTCCGGATGCCCCCAGGCCCAGATGAGGTTCATGAACATCATGACGTTGCCGCCGGCCTCGTTCGTGAAGAAGTGGAAGCCGAGGTAGCGGTCGAGCAGCAGCATCGCGAGCGTCGCGGTCAGGATCGGGAAGGCCGCCACGATCAGGAGGTTCGACGCGAGCGACGTCCAGCAGAACATCGGCATGCGGAGATACGACATGCCGGGCGCCCGCACCTTCAGGATCGTGGTGACGAGGTTGATCCCCGAGATCAGCGTGCCGACGCCGGAGATCTGGATCGACCAGAGGTAATAATCGACCCCGACGCCCGGCGAGTAGGTGAGCTCGGAGAGCGGCGGATAGGGCAGCCATCCGGTGCGGGCGAACTCGCCGACCACGAGCGAGATGTTGACCAGCAGCGCGCCGGTCGCGGTGAGCCAGAACCCGACCGAGTTGAGGGTCGGGAAGGCCACGTCCCGGACTCCGAGCTGGAGCGGCACGACGAAGTTCATGAGCCCGATCATGAACGGCATGGCGACGAAGAAGATCATCATCGTGCCATGCGCCGAGAAGATCTGGTTGTAGTGCTCGGGCGGCAGGAAGCCCGGCGCCGCGTAGGCGACCGCCTGATGCGCCCGCATCAGGAGCGCGTCCGAGAAGCCGCGCATCAGCATCAGGAGCGCGAGGACCACGTACATGACCCCGACCCGCTTGTGGTCGACGCTCGTGATCCACTCCCGCCAGAGATAGGGCAGCCAGCCCTTCACGGTGATCCAGACGAGGACGGCCGTGATGGCCGTCGCGACCACCCCCGAGGCCACGAGCGGCAGCGGCTCGTGGAACGGGATCGCCTCCCAGGAGAGCTTGCCCAGCACGGCTCAGCCTCCCGTCCGGGGCGACGTCTCGCGATCGGGCTTGCCGATCTCGGGGCCGGGCGCGGGAGGGATGCGTTGCATCACGACCTCATGGAACAGATGCGGGTCGACGGCCCGGAAGGTCGTCGGCGGATCGGCGATCGTCTGCTTCGCCAGCGCCTCGTAGCGCTGCCGGTCGAGGGCGTCGCCGGTCTCGCGCGTGCTCCGGACCCAGCCCTCGAACCCCTCGCGCGGAAGCGCCTCCACCCGGAAATGCATGCCCGCGAAGCCGTCGCCGCTGAAATGGGACGACAGGCCGTGGAAGGTGCCGGGCCTGTCGGCCTGCAGGTTCAGATGCGTCGTCATCCCGTTCATCGTGTAGATCATGCTGCCGAGCTGCGGCACGAAGAACGCGTTCATGACGCTCGCCGACGTCAGCGAGAAGTGGACCGGGACGCCGGCCGGAACGACGAGACGGTTGACGCTGGCCACGCCGTGATCCGGGTAGATGAACAGCCATTTCCAATCGAGCGAGACGACCTGCACCTCGATCGCCTTCTCGCCGGAGTCCAGCGGGCGCGCCGGATCGAGGTCGTGCGACCCGATCCAGGCGATGCCGCCCAGGAACAGGATCACCAGAACCGGGATCGCCCAGGTGACGAATTCGAGGCGTCCGGAATAGGCCCAGTCCGGCCGGCGGTGCGCCCGGGCGTTCCCGGCCCGGAACCACCAGGCGAAGGCGAGGGTCGCGAGGATCGTCGGCACGACGATCGCGAGCATGATCGCGAGCGAGTTGATCAGGATCGTCTTCTGGGCGGCCCCGACCGGACCCTGCGGGTTCAGGAGCAGGCTCTGGCATCCGGACAGGGCGAGCGCGACCCCCGTGAGGGCGGCCGCCCTGAGGGTCCGACCGAGAGAACCCTTCTCTCCGCTCTTCATGCTGGAGAGCTTCGCACGAAGCAGGATTGTCATTCCGGGGCGGCGAAGCCGAGCCCGGAACCCATAGACGCTGACGCTGCCGGTCGTGACACCGGCGGCATCCAGGCGGGGTCGGTCAGCGCTTATGGGTTCCGGGCTCTCGCTTCGCGAGACCCGGAACGACACCTGGGACATTCTCGGGAAAGGCTTCAGGATGAGGGAGTGGGTGGCTCGCAGATGAGCCTTGAGCCCGGTCCCAGGCGGGCCGGCCATCCTGGCGGCCGCCGATCCGGCAAGCCCCGCCTCTCCTCCGGCAGCCTGCGGGCGCGCGCCTCCCGGCATCCTCATGACCTGGGCTCCTCACGGCCGCGACCGGACCCGCCCTGCTTACCGAGCTTGCCCCGGGGAAAGAAGACGGCGTCTTGGCGCGCCGTCCCGGGGTGCGATTGCCGACGCTCGTCGCGACACGTCGGGGGACATCCTCATCATGCGGCAAGCCGCCTCTTGATGTTCCCGCGCGTGCGGTCACACTCGGGGGGCGCTGAGGCGACAGGAGTTGCGTTGAGTTCGCCCAAGCGGCGGCCCGCCGGACCGGCGGCCGTCATCCGGACGGAAGTCAGGAGCGGAGGCGTGATGGAGCGGCTGTTCGAGAGCTTCGCCCGGACGTACGAGGCGCGGCGCGCGACCGAGATGTCCCTGACCGACTACCTCAAGGGGTGTCGGGACGATCCGATGATGCATGCCGGCGCGGCGGAGCGGCTGCTGGCCGCGATCGGCGAGCCCGAGACGATCGACACCGCCCGCGATGGGCGGCTCGGCCGCATCTTCATGAACCGCACGGTGCGGCGCTACCCGGCCTTCGCCGAGTTCTACGGCATGGAGGACACGATCGAGCGGATCGTGAGCTTCTTCCGGCACTCGGCCCAAGGTTTGGAGGAGAGAAAGCAGATCCTCTACCTCCTCGGGCCGGTCGGGGGCGGCAAGTCGTCGCTCGCCGAACGCCTGAAGGCCCTCGTCGAGGTGCACCCGATCTACGCCCTGAAGGCGGGCGAGGAGATCAGCCCGGTCTTCGAGAGCCCGCTCGGGCTGTTCGACCCCGAGCAGATGGGCGACGCGCTGGAGGACCGCTACGGCATCCCGAGGCGGCGGCTCACCGGCCTGATGAGCCCGTGGTGCCTGAAGCGGCTCGACGCCTTCGGGGGCGATCTCTCCCGGTTCACGGTCGTGAAGCTGAACCCGTCGCGCCTGCGCCAGATCGCGATCGCGAAGACGGAGCCCGGCGACGAGAACAACCAGGACATCTCGTCCCTCGTCGGCAAGATCGACATCCGGCGGCTCGAGACGCTCTCGCAGAGCGACCCCGACGCCTACAGCTACTCCGGCGGCCTCAACCGGGCGAACCAGGGCGTCCTCGAATTCGTCGAGATGTTCAAGG
>CAXTKM010000180.1:0-8685 GCA_964244795.1 uncultured Enterovirga sp. | reverse complement strand
GCTGTCCACGTTCACCACGTTGGGGTTCGAGCCCGGCCCGGTCTCGATCGCGGTCGTGATCCGGACCGCCTCGGACTCCGCCAGGCGGCGGATCATGTGCTTCCCCCACCAGCCGAGGCCGGCCACCGCCGCTCTGATCGTCATGGCGTGGCGCCTCCAGCGGCGGCCCTCGTCTCGTCGTCGAGCAGGGCGTGGGTGGCATAGCGTCCGGCCGAGAAGATCAGCGGCTCGCCGTCCCGGTAGGCGGCCCGGAGCACGCGCCCGATGAAGATGACGTGGTCGCCGCCCTCCACCTTCTGCTCCGTCTGGCACTCGAAGCAGGCGATCGCGCCGCGGATCAGCGGGCACCCGAACGCGCCCTCGTCGACCGGCATGTCCGTGAACTTGTCGGTCCTCGGCGTCGAGAAGTGCCGGGAGAGGTGACGCTGGTCGGAGCCGAGCACGTTCACGGCGAAGAGGCCGGATTCGTCGAAGCCCGGCATCGACGGCGAGCTCCGCCGCAGGCTCCACAGGACGAGAGGCGGATCCAGCGACACGGCCGAGAACGAGTTGGCCGTGAGGCCCTCGAACTTTCCGGACGGACCCCGCGTGGTGATCACGGTGACGCCGGTCGCGTAGCGCCCGAGCGCGTCGCGGAGCGCGCGCTGGTCGGCCGCGGGTGCAAAGTCACGCGCATGCATCGTCACGTCGCGCCTCCGGCAGGATCTCTGGCCGAGACGTCTACCCACGTTGCGAAACGAAGAGAAATGATATGAGCTGGTCGTCGCAATCAGAAAAGTAGATGCCCTTGAGCGAGAGCCTTCGCGATATCCGTCTCTTCGTCGCCGCCTACGAGGAGCGGTCCTTCACGGCCGCGGCGAGCCGCGAGAACGCGACCCAGTCGGGCGTGTCCCAGCACATCCGCAAGCTCGAGGAGTTCTTCGCGGTGAAGCTCTTCGCGCGGGACAGCAGCGGGGTCCTGCCGACGCCCGCGGGCGACAGCTACTACCGGCACTGCATCGAGGTGCTGCGCTCCTACGGGGCCGCGACCCGGGCGGTGCGGGCCTTCTCGAAGGGCGGCGACGGGGCGATCGTGGTCGGCCTCATGCCGACGATGACGCGATGTGTCCTCGCTCCCGCGCTGGTCCGCTTCATCGACCAGCACCCGAACATCGTCGTTCGCGTCGTGGAGGGGTTCAGCGCCTCGCTGACCCAGCAGGTGCAATCGGGGGAGCTCGACTTCGCGATCGTGCCGGCCTTCTCCGGCGGGATGGGGCTGAAGAGCCGCCTCTTCCTCCGCACGCCGGAGCTTCTCGTGACCCGGAGAGGCTACGGGCTCGCGGGCACCGGTCCGGTCCGGCTCGGGGAGCGGCCGGCGCTGAAGCTCGTCGTCCCGACGAAGGGCAACACCCGCAGGGAGCTGATCGAGACCTACCTCATGTCGCACGGCGTCAAGGTCGACCGGCTGCTGGAGCTCGACGCCATGATGGGCTCGCTCGATTTCGTCGCCCGGACCGACTGGTCGATCATCCTGCCCGGCCTGATGATGGCGGGCGGCCACGAGACGGACGTGTTCGATGCCGGCCCGATCGCCGACCCGCCCTTCTGGCTCGACCTCATCCTGATCGAGCCTTCGCGGCGCCCCCTCTCGGTCGCGTCGGCGCTGTTCCTGGACGCGCTCGAGTCGGTGTCTCTGGCGGCGAACGCCGTCTGGACGGAGGAGGTCCGGCTGTCCGCGTGACGGGCGTCGCCTCAGCCCGGCCGAACGGCGGACCGGACGCCCTCGGCCCAGGCCCGGGCCGCCGAGGAGAGCAGCGCGATGTCGGTCTGCGTCGTGAGGAACAGCGCTCCCCGGCGCACCGCCTCGGCTTGGCGGGCGACGTCGCGATTGCCGCCGCAGCCGGCGAAGATGCCGTTCGCTCGCGCGGCCCGGATCACTCGGTCCTGGGCCGCGACGATGTCCGGATGGTCGAACTGGCCGGCCTTGCCCATGTTCGCCAGGAGATCGTTCGAGCCGACATGCAGCACGTCGACGCCCGGCACCGCCGCGATCTCCTCGACGTTCTCCAGGCCCTCGACGGTCTCTATCATGCAGACCAGGAGGCAGACCTCGTTCAACTGCGGCACGCTCTCCGTCAGGGGCACCGGGCGATAGTCGAAATGGGGGTAGCCGCCGACCACCGACCGGGTCCCGAGCGGGGGAAACTTGCAGGTCGCGACCGCTCGGCGCGCCTGGTCGGCCGTCCCGACGTCGGGATAGACGATTCCGGTGACGCCGTTGTCGAGGAGGACCGACACGTCCGGATCGTCGAGGCCCCGCACCCGCACCAGCGGCGCGACCCCGATCGCGAGCGCGGTCTGGGCGATGGCCGTGATCGTCTCGGAGGTGAAGATCGAGTGCTGGGTGTCGATGAACAGGAAGTCGTGACCCGTGGCCCTGGCGATGCGGGCGATGTCGGGCGAGCGCGCGAGCCGGACGCCGAGACCGAGCGCCGCCTCGCCGGCCCTCATGCGGGCCTTCACCGGGTTCACGAGCAGGTTCGACGATAGGGCCAAGCTGACAGCTCCCTCGATCCTTCGGGCCGACGCGCCCTCAGGTCCCGGCCAGCGCGTGCGCCTCGGGCAGGAACATGTCCTTCCAGCTCGACGGCAGCGCCTTGATGCGGCCGGAACGATGCATGAAGTCGACCATCGTCATCATGTTCTTCGGCGCCGTCGTGTAGTCGATGTCCGGATCCGTGATCATCGCGACGAACTCGGCCGGCGTCGCCTTCTTGTCCCGGGACAGCGTCGTGTAGATCTCGGCCGCCTCGGCGGGCTTCGCCTTGATGAAGGCGTTCGCCTCCTCGTGCGCCGCGAAGACGGACCGGCAGATCGCAGGGTTCGCCGCCTGGAACGCCTCCGTGGTGACCTGGATGCCGTTCGTGTGGGGGCCGCCCACGATGTCGTAGGTCTTCAGCACCTGATGCATGCCGGGATGGGCGAGCTCGTAATATTGGTAGGGCGCGACGCAGAAATGCGCGCTGATCTCGGATCGGCCGGACAGCATCGCGGCCAGCGCGTCCGGATGACCGAGGCTGACGGTGAGCCGATCCAGCCTGTCGTAGCTGTCGAAGCCCCACAGCTTGGCCGCCGCCATCTGCAGCATCATGGCCTGGAGCGAGATCTTGACGGTCGGGACGGCGATCCGGTCGCCATCGCCGAGATCCGCGATGGTCTTCACGCCGGGGTTCCGGCTGACCAGGGTGTAGGGCATCGCCTGGACCGTGCAGAGCGCCTTCACCGGGGAGCGGGTCTTGTGGGTCTTGTCCCAGAGCGTCGCGAGCGCGGGCGTCGCGATGTTCACGAACTCCATCGAGCCGCTGAGAAGCGCCTCGTTCAGCGCGCCGGGTCCCGACAGCGTGAGCCAATTCACCACGAGCGACGGGAGCCCGTTCTTCGCCGCGTGCTTCTCGATCAGGCGCTGCGATTCCATCACCATCTGGGGCAGGAACGGCAGGCCGTACTGCTTGCCGAGCCGGATCGACGAGACCTCCGCCCGGGCGGCGCTCGACAGGGCCGGCATCGCCAGGAGGCCGAGCCCGAGTTGACGTCGGTCCAACATGGTGGACACTCCTCCGCGAGCGGTTCTTCGTCCGCTCTTCGCGTCCTGCATAACGGGCCGCGCCGGCCCGGACCAGCCCGGCTGGGGCGTCCGTCTGCATGGGAGTGCCCGATGTCGTCCCGCGTGCTTCTCGTCGTGCCGGCCAACAACGCGACGATGGAGCCCGAGATCGCGGCTCTCTGCCCCGAGCTCGGGCCTCCCCTCGTGGCCCGCGTCCCCCGCCCGCCCCGGATGCTGACGCTCGACGACATCCCGGACTACGCCGCGGCGACGCTCGCGGCGGCGGCCCCCTTCGCCCGGCATGATCTCGCGCTCGTGGTCTACGGCTGCACGGCGGCCGGGTTCCTGGCGGGACCGGACGGGAACGCCCGGATCGCGGGCGGGCTCGGCCGGCTGACGGGAGCCCCGACCGTCAGCACGGCGGACGCCATGATCGAGGCGCTCCGGGCCGGCGGCGCGAAGCGGGTCGGCGTCGTCACGCCCTACCTCAAGCCCGTGAACGATGGGCTGGTCGCCTATCTCGCGGCGTCCGGCATCGCGGTGCGCGGGCTCTCGAGCTTCGACGCCCCGACCACCGAGGCCCTCGGCCGGATCACGGAGGAGGAGGTCTACGAGCGGGCGCTCGCGACGGCGTCGCCCGAGGACGACGCGCTCTTCATCGCGTGCTCGCAGCTTCCGACGCTCGGCATCGTGCCGCGCCTGCGCGAGCGGCTCGGCTGCCCGGTCTGGTCGTCGATCCTGGCGACGGCCTGGGCCGGAGCGCGCCGGCTCGCGGAGAGCGGGACGCGGCTGCGGGTGCTCGACGATGCGCGGGTCGCGGCGTGAGCTCCCTCTTCGACACGACGATCCCGGCGCGGCGTTCGGCAGGAGCACGGCATGGCGCATGATCCCGACGAGGGAGTCGCTCCGGCCGTCCGGGCTCCTGCCGGCGCCTGCGACGCGCATTTCCACGTCTTCGGCCCGCCGGACCGCTACGCCTACGAAGCGTCGGACCTGCGCTACCGGCCGCCCGTCGCGCCCGTCGATGCCTACCTTCGGCTGGTCCGCCCGCTCGGCTTCGAGCGCTTCGTGTTCGTGCAGCCGAGCGCCTACGGGCTCGACAACGCCTGCGTGCTGGACGCCATGCAGGCGATCGATCCGGCGCTCCGGCGCGGCATCGTCCACCTCGACGAGCGGGCCGCGGCCGATCGCGAGATCGGAGATCTCTCGGCCGCGGGCGTCGTCGGCGTGCGCGTGAACGTGTCGCCCGTCCGCCAGCCCGAGGCCGGCCTCGCGGACGCGCTCCGGCCCCGCATCGTGCATCTCGCCGACCGGCTGAAGGAGGTCGGCTGGCACATCGACTTCCTGCTGCCCGGGTGGCTCGTCGTCGAGCTGATGGACACCCTGCAGGCGCTGCCCGTCCCGTTCTCCGTGGCCCATATGGGCCTGTTCCGGGCGGAGAGCGGACCCAAGCAACCGGGCTTCCGGCGCTTCCTGGATCTCGCCGACGACGGGTCCGGCCGGTGCTGGGTGAAGCTCACCGGCATCTATCGGTTCTCGAACGATCCCACCTTCGCCGATGTCGCGCCCTTCGCGGCCGCGCTGATCGAGCGCGTGCCGGGCCAGCTCCTGTGGGGCAGCGATTTCCCGCACCTCTCCTTCCACGACCGCGTCGGCACGATCGGTCTCTTCAACCAGCTCGCCGCCTGGGCACCGGACCCGGCCATCCTGCGCGCGATCCTGGTCGACAACCCGGCCCGCCTGTTCGGCTTCGCGTGACGGGGGCCGGATCGGCAAGAGGCGATCGCTAAGGGGAGGGACGGAATGCGGAACTTCGACGAATTCACCATCACGGACGCCGTGCTCGACCGCGTCGCCCATTCGGATGCGCCCCGCATCCGGCAGGTCAGCGAGGCGCTGGTGCGCCATCTCCACGCCTTCGTGCGCGAGATCGAGCCCACGATCGAGGAGTGGGAGACCGGGATCGGGTTCCTGACCCGGACCGGCCTCAAGTGCGACGACAAGCGCCAGGAGTTCATCCTCCTGTCCGACACGCTCGGCGTGTCGATGCTGGTCGATGCGATCAACAACCGCCGGTCGGAGGGCGCGACGGAGAGCACGGTGCTCGGGCCGTTCTACGTCTCGAGCGCGCCCGAGCGTCCGCTCGGCGCCGACATCTCGGGCGGGCTTCCGGGCGAGCCGCTCTTCGTGTCCGGGACGGTGCGGTCGGCGGACGGCACGCCTGTCGCCGGCGCCGTCGTTGACACCTGGCACTCGGACGACGACGGCTCCTACGATCTGCAGCGAAGCGACGCGGCCGGCGAGTCCGCGATGCGGGCTCGCTTCCGGGCGGATGGGGAGGGGCGCTTCCACTTCTGGTCGATCAAGCCCGCCGCCTATCCGATCCCGCATGACGGGCCTGTCGGAGAGCTTCTCGCCGCGCAGGGGCGGCATCCGTGGCGCCCGGCCCATGTGCACTTCCTGATCGATGCTCCCGGCCACCGGAAGGTTGTCACGCATGTGTTCCTGGCGGGCGACCCCTATCTCGATTCCGACGCGGTGTTCGGGGTCAAGGATTCCCTGATCCAGCCGATCGAGACGCTACCCGCGGGCGTCGCCCCGGACGGCACCCGGATGGAGCGGCCGTTCCACGCCCTGCACTACGATTTCGGCCTCCGGCTGGCGCCGCCCGGCCCGTGATCCTCAAGCGCGCCCGCGAGGTCGACCGCCGCGGGTTCAGAGCCCGCTGAACCAGTTGAACCCCAGGTCCTCCCAGTATCCGCCCGGATAGGTGTTCGTGACCTCGATCGCCGTGATCCATTTCGGGTTCTTGAAGCCGAGCTTCGTTGAGGTGCGGAGCCGGAGCGGATAGCCGAACGGGTCCGCGACGGTTTCCTTTGCATATTTCGTGGCGAGGATCGTCTGGGGATGAAGCGCGGTCGGCATGTCGATGCTGCCGTGGTAGCCGTCCGCACATTTGAAGGCGACGTATTTCGCCGTGAGGTCGGCTCCGACCCGCTCCAGGAACGTCCGGAGCAGCGGGCCCGACCATTGGCCGATGTAGTCCCAGCCCTCGACGCAGATGTGCCGGATGATGACCTCTGTCTCCGGAAGGGCCGCGATGGCCTCCTTCGTCCAGGGGCGCTTGTCGCCGATCAGGCCGGCGAGCTCGAGCCGCCAGCTCGCGCCGTCGACGGGCTTGATCTCCTCGACCGGGTAGAAGGCGTTGAAGCGGGGCGGCTTCAGGACCTGCGCCTCGCTGTAGGTCGGCGCGAGGCGCGTCGGGCTGAAGATCGCGGCCTGGACGCTGTCGTTGAACCGCGACATGCCCCGCAACACCGTCTGGACCGCGTCGGCGTTCGTGACGTCGCAGCCGGTCAGCATCGTGAGCGCCCCGAGGCTCAGCGTTCCGCGCAGGATGCCGCGCCGGTTCACCGCGTCGAGGAGCGGGCGGTCCGCCTCGAGGATCGCGCGGTCGGGCGGCTCCGCCGGGCGGAACATGGATCGCGGCGGAGGGAGGCGCGAGGACATGGCTCAGCTCTCCTTCATGTGCGCGATGATGGGGCCGTCCTGCTCGCCTATCGGTTCCGGAACGCGCGGTCCGCCCGTCACCATCGCGACCAGCGTCTTCGGCACGAGGAGCGCCAGCGCGACGTGGACGGCCAGGAAGCCCACGATCGCCGCCATGCCGAGGAAATGCGCGATCCGGGCGCCCTGGAAATCGCCGAACAGGGCCGTCAGGCCCGAGAACTGCACGGGTTTCCAGATCGCGAGCCCGGACAGGACCTGGACCGCCGCGGCCAGCATCACGCCGATGTAGAGGGTCTTCTGGACGGCGTTGTACATCGTGATGTCGTCATGGGCGAAGTTGAGCCTCAGGCTCTGCCGGATGACCGTTCCCATGTCGTGCAGCCGGATGGGAAGGAGCTTCCGTCGAAACCGGCCGGTCGCGAACCCGTAGGACACGTAGGCGACCCCGTTCAGGACCAGGAGCCACATGGCCAGGAAATGCCATTGCAGGTGCTGCGGCGCCCATGACCCGAGGAGAAGCGCGTGCGGGAAGGTGGCCGAGCCGAAGATGACCTCGTCGTTGTAGATGCCCCAGCCGCTCAGGATGAGCACGATGATCGCGAGAGCGTTCAGCCAGTGCATGATCCGGACCGGGGCCGGGTGGAGCTTCGGCCCGGTCGCCTGGGCTGGCGCGAGGGTGGATGATCGTCCGGCCATGGCGGCGTGGTCCTGGAAGGGGAGGGTCTCGCGCGATCAGGACGATCGGCGCGGCTCAATGCTTCGTCAGCGCCATCTCGATCCGGGAGGCGCGGTCGACGGCCGTCGTCCCGGTGACCGAGAAGGGTCGCAGGCCGTCGATCTCGGCGGCCGAGAGGTCGAGGATCATGACGAACGGCCCGAGCAGAGCCGCGACCTTGGCCGGCACGGCCACGGTCTCGCCCCGGAAGAGAAACAGCCGCCGCCGCGCGAAGGCGATGAGGATCTCGCCCTCGTTCGTCCTGACGAGCGTCTCGATATGGCCGAGGACGCCCTGGCCGGTGTCGAGCACCCGACGGCCGATCAGGTCGGAGACGAGGACGGGCTGCGGGAAGCGACGCCGCCATCTCTCCTCCTGGGACAGCGCCCGGGCGGGCTCGCCGGATCCCGGCTGCGTCACGCCGTGTCCGGACGGCTGCGCCGATGCGGTCCGGCCGAAGGTCAGCCCCAGCCCGACGGCCGCGAGGCCGAGGACGTCCTTGCGGGACGGCGGCCGGCGAGCCTGCCGCTCGGCGCGCGCAGGGCGGCCGTCGGAGGACAGGCCGATCGGGGAGGTCCCGTCCTGGTCGCAGCGATCGTTCATGTTCCGCCCAGCAGATCCCGACGAAAACCGTCGGCGTCGGATCTGTGTTCCACCGACGGTCCCCGATCCACTCCTGGATCCCTTTCGATGGAGGTCGGCTCGCGGTTACGCCTCGGGGTCGGGACGACTGCCGACGTTCGCGGCAGAGCCGTGACCCCGGTCCACACGTCCCCGTTTGATGACGCCCGACCCCTCTGATAGAGGCACCACCGGCGCGAAGACTCCGTAGCTCAGCTGGATAGAGCAGCCGCCTTCTAAGCGGCAGGTCGTTGGT
>CAXTKM010000179.1:0-8724 GCA_964244795.1 uncultured Enterovirga sp. | reverse complement strand
TGTCGCCGACCAGCTTCACGTGCTGGAAGGTACGGGCGACCCCAAGCCGGGCGATGCGGCGCGAGGGCCAGCCCCCGACCTCGCGGCCGAGGAGCGCGACCGAGCCGGCCGTCGCGGGCAGCATGCCGGTGACGAGGTTGAAGCTCGTCGACTTGCCGGCTCCGTTCGGCCCGATCAGGCCGACGATCTCGCCGGCCCGGACCGACAGCCCGAGCCCGTCGACGGCGACGAGGCCTCCGAAGGTCTTCCTCAGGCCGCCGACCGCGAGGACCTCGGTGCCGCGCTCGGGCCGTGGCCGCGTTGGCCCGGCCGGCGGCACGGCCTCGGCCGGCGGCACGGTCTCGGCCGGCGGCACGGTCTCGGCCCCGACGGGGGTCCGTGGGCCGGTCCGGCCGGCGAGCCGGCGCAGGAACGGCCAGAGGCCGTCCGGCGCGAACTGGAAGATCAGGATCAGGACGAAGCCGAAGACGATCGACTCGAAGTTGCCCTGGCTGCCGATCAGCCACGGCAGCCAGTCCTGGAGCTTGTCGCGGGCGAGCGTGATCAGTCCCGCCCCGAGCAGCGCGCCCCCGATCTGCCCGATCCCGCCCGCGACCGCCATCAGGAGGTAGTCGATCGAGACCGTGATCGAGAAGGGCGACGGGTTGATGGCGCGCTGGACATGCGCGTAGAGCCAGCCGGAGATCGCGGCCAGCACCGCCGCGTACACGAAGGCGAGGATCCGGGCGCGCCCGGTGTCGATGCCGCAGGATTCCGCGGCCAGGACCCCGCCCCGGAGCGAACGGATCGCCCGGCCGGCGCGCGAGTCGAGCAGGTTCGCGGTCGCGACCACGAGCCCGCAGAGGATCGCGAGCGTCAGGAGATAGAAGCTCGCCCCGCCCGCGAAGCTCACCCCGAAGAGCGAGATCGGCGGGATGCCGGAGATCCCGTCGAAGCGGCGGAAGAAGTCCAGGCTGCCCGTGAGATAGAAGAACGAGATGTTCCAGGCGATGGTCGCGACCGGCAGGTAGTGGCCCTTCAGCCGGAGCGTGATCGCCCCGATGCCGAAGGCGAGCGCGGCCGTGAGCGCGATCGCGACCGGCAGGGTCGCGATCGGCGGCCAGCCGTGACGCGTCGAGAGGATCGCGGTCGTGTAGGCCCCGAAGCCGACGAACATCGCCTGCCCGAAGGACACGATTCCGGCGACGCCGGTCAGGACCACGATGCCGAGCGCGACGATCGCCGACAGCCCGATCGAGCTGCCGAGCGTGATCCAGTAGGCCGGCACCCCGGGCAGCGCCGGAAGCGCTGCGGCGGCCAGGATCGCGGCGAGCGCCGCGAGGCGCGCCGGGCTCACTCCTCGTCCTCGAGCACGAGAGACCCTTGCGAGCGGAGCAGCAGGATCGGCACGATGATCATGAAGACGATCACCTCCTTCAGCTCGCTCGCCCAGAACGATGCGAAGCTCTCGACCACGCCGACCACGAGCGCGGCGCCGGCCGCGACCGGGTAGCTGACGAGGCCCCCAATGATCGCGGCCACGAACCCCTTCAGGCCGATGATGAAGCCCGTGTCGTAGTAGATCGTCGTCATGGGCGAGACGAGGATGCCGCCCGCCGTGCCGATCAGGGCCGCGAGCCCGAACGCGACCCGGCCGGAGAAGACGGGCGAGATGCCGACGAGCCGGGCTCCGAGCCGGTTTACCGCCGTCGCCTGCAAGGCCTTGCCGACGAGCGTGCGGCCGAAGAACAGCGAGAGCGCGACGATGAGCGCGGCCGTCACGGCCAGCACCGAGAGCGCCTGCCCGCCGACCGTGAGATCGCCGAGCGCGAGGCTCGCGCCGGAGAGCGCCGCGGTGCGCGACCCTTCGGGGCCGAAGAACACGAGCCCGAGCCCGACCAGCGCGAGGTGCAGCGCGACCGAGACGATCAGGAGCACGAGGACGGACCCGTCCGCGAGGGGCCTGTAGACGGTCGCGTAGATGAACGGCCCGAGCGGCGCCGTGAGCGCGAGCGCGAGCGCGATCTGGACCGGCTGCGACGGCTTGGTCGGCGCGAGGGCGGTGACCAGCGCCACGATCGCGACCGGGAGCGCCACGGTCTCGGCCAGGGTCGCGACCCAGACCCGGACCGAGAGCTCGCGGCGTTCGGCCCACAGGGTCGCGACCGCGGCCGCCGCCCCGAACAGGAGCAGCAGCCACGCCGTTCCGGGAACGCGTCCGGCCTCGAGCGCCGCGAGCGTGAGCGCCCCGAAGGACACGAACTCGCCGATCGGCACGAAGATGACCCGTGTCACCGTGAAGACCAGCACCATCGCGAGCGCGAGCAGCGCATAGATCGCCGCGTTGACGACGCCGTCCTGCAGCAGGATGAGGAAGATCGAGAGGTCCAAGGCGCTTCCCGGTGCGGCTCTCCGGCCGGCACGGCCGCGCGCTCGCGTGCCGCGTCTCGCGAATGGATCGCTCGCCGGGGCCGTCTTGGCCGCGATGGGGGTTGGCCGTCAAGCAACGGGGTTGTGGCTCAGAGCGCTATTCGCGCCCGGAACAAGCGCGCGCGTTGCCCTCCCCGCAAGGGGGAGGGCAACGCGCGCGCCTCGACGGCCAGCCCTTCGACGCCGTCACGCGCCTGGACACCCGTGCCGATGCATGTCCCAATCCGCACCTCGGGGAAATGGAGCGACGCTCGCTTGACCTATGACCTGATCCTGAAGGGCGGCCGCGTCGTCGATCCCTCCCAGCGCCTCGATGCCGTGACCGACATCGCGTTTTCGGGCGGCACGGTCGCGGCGATCGGGCCCGGGCTCGAGGGCGCGGCGGATGTCCGCGACGTCTCCGGCCGCATCGTGACGCCCGGGCTGATCGACCTTCACACCCATGTCTACTGGGGCGGCACCTCGCTCGGCATCGATGCGGCGGAGTTCTGCCGCACCAGTGGCGTCACGACGGCGGTCGACACGGGCTCCGCCGGGCCGGGCAACTGGATGGGCTTCCGCAAGCACGTCATCGAGCCCTCGCCGGTCCGCATCCTCGCCTACCTGAACGTGTCGCACGCGGGCATCTACGGCTTCGACAAGCGCGTGATGGTGGGCGAGAGCCGCGAGCTCACGCTCATGAACCCGATCGACTGCGCCGAGGTCGCGGACCGGAACCGCGATCTCATCGTGGGCATCAAGGTCCGGGTCGGCCTGCACGCGTCCGGCACCTCCGGGACCGTGCCGCTGAACATCGCGATCCAGGTCGCCGAGGAGGTCGGGATGCCCGTGATGGCGCATATCGACCACCCGCCGCCCTCCTACGAGGAGGTGATCGGCATGCTCCGGCCGGGCGACGTGCTCACCCACGCCTTCCGGCCGTTCCCGAACGCCCCGATCACCGGCCAGGGCCGGGTCAAGGACGCGGTGGTCGCGGCCCGGAAGCGCGGCGTCATCTTCGACATCGGGCACGGCAAGGGCTCGTTCGCGTTCAAGACCGCGCGCGCCATGCTCGCGCACGGCTTCGAGCCGGACACGATCTCGTCGGACGTCCACACGCTCTGCATCCAGGGCCCGGCCTTCGACCAGGTCACGACGCTGTCGAAGTTCCTCTGCCTCGGCATGCCGCTCGACCGGGTCATCGCGGCCTCCACCGTCAACGCCGCGATGGCGATGAAGCGGCCGGAGCTCGGCACGCTGAAGCCGGGATCGATCGGCGATGCGACCATCCTGGACCTGCGCGAGGGCCGGTTCGACTATGTCGACGCCGTCGGCGAGCACCTGGAGGGGGAGCGGCGGCTGACGAGCGAGGGCGTCGTGATCGCCGGGAGGTGGTGGCACCCGGCGTGAGCCGTGCGGCCGCGATCGCCCTTCTCATTCCCGTCCGGGAGCGCGATATGAGAGGCCGACGCATTCAGCCCGCCTGCGCAGGCCCAGACCCTGCCGGGCCGCAGCCCTCCGAGGCCCCGCCATGTTCGCCAAGACCTCCGACAAGATCCCCGTCACCGTGCTCACCGGATATCTCGGGGCCGGCAAGACCACGCTCCTGAACCGCATCCTCTCCGAGCAGCACGGCAAGCGCTACGCCGTGATCGTGAACGAGTTCGGCGAGATCGGGATCGACAACGACCTCGTGGTCGGGGCCGACGAGGAGGTGTTCGAGATGAACAACGGGTGCATCTGCTGCACCGTCCGGGGCGACCTCATCCGGATCATCGAGGGCCTGATGAAGCGCCGGGGCCGCTTCGACGCGATCATCGTCGAGACGACCGGCCTCGCGGATCCCGCCCCCGTCGCCCAGACCTTTTTCGTCGACCAGGACGTCGCCGAGCGGGCGAAGCTCGACGCCGTCGTGACCGTCGCGGACGCGAAATGGCTGCTCGACCGGCTCGGCGACGCCCCGGAGGCGAAGAACCAGATCGCCTTCGCGGACGTGGTCCTCCTGAACAAGATCGACCTCGTCTCGGCGGAGCAGATCGACGCCGTCGAGGCCCGCATCCGGGCGATCAACCCGACCGTCCGCATCCACCGCACGCAGAACTGCGCGATCCCGATCGCGGAGGTCCTGGACCGCAACGCCTTCGACCTCGACCGCATCATGGAGGTCGAGCCGGACTTCCTCGAGACCGGCCACCACCACCATCACGACGACGAGATGATCTCGTTCTCGTTCCGGGCCGGCGAGGTCGATCCCGACCGCTTCATGCCCTGGATCTCCGACCTGACCCAGCGCGAGGGCGCGAGCATCCTGCGCTGCAAGGGGATCGTGGCCTTCCCGAAGGAGCCGAAGCGCTTCGTGTTCCAGGGCGTCCACATGATCCTGGACGGCGACCTGCAGCGCGACTGGCGCCCGGACGAGAAGCGCGAGAGCCGGGTCGTGTTCATCGGCCGCGACCTCGACCGCGGGGCCTTCGAGGCGGGGTTTCTGGCATGCGCGGCGTGATGGCGCGCGTCCGCCTCTCCCCGCCGCGCGGGGAGAGGTCGAGTCGCACGTCAGTGCGACCGGGTGAGGGGCTCTGGACACACGCCGCCTTCGGGGTGCCAGCCCCTCATCCGGCCGACGCTTCGCGTCGCTCGACTTCTCCCCGCTTGCGGGGAGAAGAGGTGCTGCGGTGACCACCACGGCGTCCATCCCGTCCCTCACCGACGCCGTCACGCCCGTCACCCTCGGGGCCGAGGCGACCGGCCTCGGCTGGCTCGGCGACACGGCCGCCTTCGCGCTGGCCGATGGCGGCGTGGTCCTCGCGAAGGACGACGCGACGCATCGCACGGAGGCGCATCCGGGCGGCGCGGTCCTGGTCGCGGCCTGCGACGGCTCCCGCATCCTGACCGGCGGCGACGACGGACGGGTCGCGGCGACGGGCCCCGACGGCGCGACCGCGACCCTCGCCGACACGAATGGCGCCTGGATCGACGCGCTCGCGCTGCATCCCTCCGGCGCCTTCGCGTACGCGGCCGGAAAGACCGTCACAGCGCGGGACGACAAGGGCCGCGCGAAGACGCACGAGGCGCCGTCCACGCCGCGCGGCCTCGCCTTCGCGCCGAAGGGCTACCGGCTCGCGATCGCGCATTACGCGGGCGCGACGCTCTGGTACCCGAACGTCGAGCCGGCCCCGGAGCGGCTCGACTGGAAGGGCTCGCATCTCGACGTCACCTGGTCGCCGGACGGGCGGTTCGTGGTCACGTCCATGCAGGAGAACGCGCTGCACGGCTGGCGGCTCGCGCCCGACCGCGGCCACATGCGGATGTCGGGCTATGCCGCGAAGCCGCGCTCCTTCTCCTGGTCCTTCGGCGGAGCCTGGTTCGCGACCTCGGGCGCCGACGCCGCGGTCGTCTGGCCCTTCGATTCCCGGGACGGGCCGACCGGAAAGGCCCCGCGCGAGTGCGGCGTCCGGCACGCGAAGGTGACACGGGTCGCCTTCCACCCGAACGTCAATGTCCTGGCGATCGGCTACGAGGACGGCTGCATCCTGCTCGTCCGCTTCGACGACGCGGCCGAGCTCCTGGTGCGCCGGGCGACCTCCGGAAGCGGCGTGACAGCGCTCGCCTGGGATGCCCGCGGCTCCCGGCTCGCCTTCGGGTGCGAGGACGGCGCGGCCGGCATCCTCCTGTTGCCCGCGTGACCCTGCGCGGCCTCTTTGCCCGGCGGCCCGCGGCGCCGGATCCCGGGCGCGAGGCGGCGGGCCGCGTGAAGGCGCTGGCGATCGGGATCGCGGCGCTCCCGGACGGGTCCGAGATCACGGTGAGCGAGATCGTCTGCCTGGATCCGGCCTGCCCGGGCACGGAGACCGTGCTCCTCGTCATGCGGCCCGGTCAGCGCACCCGGGCCGCGAAAATCGCGAAACCCGCGACCGAGATCACGGAACGAGACATACGGTCGGCTCTTGTCGAGGCTGGTATCGGAGACTCAGGATGATCGGCCGCATCCTCGCCGTCGCGATCGGGCTGTTCAGCGGGCTCGCGGGCGCCCAGATGCCGGAATTCGCGCAGCAGTATCGGCAGCGCCTCGGCGGCGCGATCGACGAGCTCCGCCGGGTCGTGACGCGCTTCGACGAGAGCGCCCGGGCTTCGGGTCTCCCGCGCGACGGGGCCATCTCGCGCCTGAAGGCCGATCCCGACCCGCTCGTGCGGCGTCAGGGCGAGGCCGGCGAGGAGAACACGGCCCGGCTCGGCCGGCTCGAACGGCAGCGGGTGCTCTACGACGGTGCCGGGCCGTTCGGCCGCCTCCTCACCTTCGTCCGTGAGGCCGATCACGACCTCGCCCGGGCGACCTATCTCGACTACGAGCCGGCCTGGCCGGCGACGAGCGAGGGCGTGGTCGCCGGCGGCGCGGGCTTCCTCGTGGGTTGGGCCGGGCTCCTGTTCCTGGCCGGCATGGCGAGGCGGCTCGTTCCGGGGCGGCGTCGCCGCACGGGCGGCCTCCGGTCGGCCTGAGAGCCGGTCTCGTGCCGAGCCTGAAGGTCTGCCACAGCACCGTGTACCGCTACCGACGGCCGGTCTCGTTCGGGCCGCACCGGATGATGTTCCGGCCGCGCGACAGCCACGATCTCAGGCTCGTGTCGACCCGGCTCGCGATCCGGCCCGAGCCCGCCCGCATCCGCTGGGTCCACGACGTCTTCGGCAACTCGATCGCGACCGCGACCTTTCCGGAGGACGCGCGGGCGGACCGGCTCGAGTTCGTGAGCGAGCTCGACCTCGTGCACTACGTCAGCGGCCTGCCGACCTTCCCGGTCGAGGACTACGCCCGCACCTACCCCTTCGCCTACGCGATGGAGGATGCGCCCGATCTCGCCCGCTCGGTCGAGCGGCACTATCCCGATCCGGGCCGCGAGGTGGATCGCTGGGCGAAGGGCTTCGTCCGCATCGACGCCCCGACCGACACCGAAGACATGCTCACCTGGATGACGCGCGCCATCAAGACCACCTTCCGGTACGAGATGCGCGAGGAGGAGGGCACGCAGCTCCCGACCGAGACGCTCCGGCGCGGATCCGGGACCTGCCGCGACTTCGCGCTCCTGATGATGGAGGCCGTCCGGGCGCTCGGCCTCGCGGCCCGTTTCGTCACGGGATACATCTACTCCCCGCCCGCCGACGGCCGGGGCCATGTCGGGGCCGGGGCCACGCATGCCTGGATGCAGGCCTACCTGCCGGGCGCGGGCTGGGTCAGCTTCGATCCGACGAACGGCATCGTGGGCAACCGCGACCTCATCCGGGTCGCGGTCGTGCGCGACCCGCGCCAGGCGCTCCCGCTCGCCGGGACCTGGACGGGGGCGGCCGACGACTATCTCGGGATCGAGGTCGACGTCCGGGTGACGTCGGCGCCGAGCTGACCGGGCTCAATCCGCGAGCGGCACGTCCTCGTAGAGGTCGGCGAGAGCGAGCTTTCCGTCGAGCTCCGGCAACGGGAGCGTCGCGGCCCGACCCTTCAGCACCGACCGGTTCCACGCCTCGCCGTCGCGCTGCCAGGCCTCGACCCTGACCTCGTCCTGGTACACCACCAGGATGGTCCGGAGCGACCGGATCGTCTGATAGAAATCGAGCTTGCGGCCCCGGTCGTTCCCCATCGTCGACGGCGAGAGCACCTCGGCCAGGAAGACCGGATCGCGGGCGTAACCCCCGTCCAGCATCGGTCCGCACCGGACCACGACGTCCGGGATCGGGGCGTAGCCGGTGACGGTGTCGTTCAGGAGGCCGATACCGGGGAGCACCTCGCACCCTCGAGGGCGGGTGAGAGGGTCGAGAGCGCGAAGAAGGTTCATGACGATCCTCTGATGACGTCCCGTCTGGGGCGACATCAGCACCGCCTCTCCGTCGAGCAGCTCCCAGCGCTCCTCGTCCGGGTACGGCCGGATCATCTCGATGAATTCCGCCACGGTCAGGCGCGGCGTGCTCCGAAGGCGTGCGCTCATGGTCGGACCTCCAATCGCATGACCTTACCATAGGTCGCGACGAGGCGACCCGCGACAGGCGCTCCCGATCGCCGGGATCTGGGCTCGCCCGAGCGCGCTCAACCCGCGAGTGGCACGTTCTCGTAGAGGTCGGCGAGCGTCAGAGCCCCGTCGAGCTCCGGCAACGGGAGGGTCGCGGCCCGGTCCTTCAGCACCGACCGGGTCCACGCTTCGCCGTCTCGCTGCCAAGCCTCGACCCTGACCTCGTCCTGGTAGACCACCAGGATGGTCCAGAGCGAGACCATGGTTTGGTAGAACGCGAGCTTGCGGCCGCGGTCGTTCCCCATCGTCGACGGCGAGAGCACCTCGGCCAGGAAGACCGGATCGC
>CAXTKM010000178.1:0-8728 GCA_964244795.1 uncultured Enterovirga sp. | reverse complement strand
CGCCGGCCGATGTCGCGAAGATCGACACCGCCCCCTTCGAACGCGAATGCGCCGGCGAACTCGACATGCTGCGCCAGGCAACGCTGCCGATCGAGGGGATCGAAGAGTACCGAGCGCTTCGCGTGCGCCACGTCCAGGATGCCTGCGCGTTCGGCCTCGCGCTCCTACGCGGCTATTCCGACCCCAAGGCCCTACGAACCTATACGCCCGCATCGCCGCTCTGCGACCGCTTCGTCGATGCTCTCGAGGGCAAGAGCGATTTCGATTCGGCCTGGAAGCGCGCGGTCGACGAGGGCTGCGCGGACAATGCGAGCCCCCAGCGCTGCAAGGCCCGCTACGAAGCCGAAGCCGCGAGGCCGGATGGGGCGGCGCATAAGCGGCTGTACCTCACCATGTTCGGCTGGAACAACTGCGCGACCAACTCCATCGCCTACAACACCGACGCGGGCACGACGGCACGCCAGGCCATGCAGGCCAAGCTGAGCAAGGCCTTCGTGCGGACATACCGGGCCAAGTTCGTCTGCGAAAAGCCCTGACGGGACTTTCGCGGAAAGCGTGGTCAGGAGTGCAGGCGCGAGGTGTCGAGCGCGGGCGCGCCCCTCGTCTCGATTGAAGCGTGAGAAGACGTGCAAGCCTGCGCTGTTCGGCGACGATGAACGAGAATGGGCGCCTCGTTCATATGTCGTTTTCAAAGGGGCCCACGACCCGCGGGGACCGAAGCTTGCGCCGAGGCGCAAGCTCGTTCGTGTTCGATCGGCCGATCGAACGTGTCGCCGTCCTCAGCGGTGGTGACGCATCCGGCGGCCGTGATGATGATGATGGCGGCGGTGATGACGGCCCATGTGGTGGTGATGCCGACGATGGTGGCGCATGTGCCGGTGATGACGATGGCGCATGTAGCGGACCGTCTCGGTCGCGCCGACGTCGGCGCTCGCGGCCGTCGCGGACGCCGCGAGCGGAAGCGCCTGGCCCGTGCCGGGGGTCATGGCGAGCGCGCAGAGCGCGAACGCGAGCGCGAGAATGACTTTCCTGATCATTGAGCGTGTCCTCCGGGGCTGTCCCGCCCCGGAGCGCTTATCAGCCGCCCGCACCTGCCCGTAAATGGCCAAGCTTAAGATCGGTTAAGGGTCACATCTTCTCGAACCGTGCCTGCAGCGCGTGACCATGAAGCCGCGTCGAGAAGACGATCTTGGCACCCACCTTCAGCGGTGAGGGAAGCGCGCCGACCAGCCTGTTCGGCGGGGCTCCGGCGAGGCTGACGGTTGTGGTCTTCCCGTCCTGCTGGATGATCGCCCGGCCTCTCGCCCCCGTCGTCGACAGCGGCTTGCCGTCGTCGTCCTGGACGAAGAACGCGATTTCCCCGTCGGTGCTGACGAACTCGACAGGATGGTCTTCCGCCATCACGACGGGACCGCCGTTCGGCCCGGTCTTCTGCGCGAGGGCGGGACTTGCGGCCATGAGGAGGGCTGCGAGGGCGAGGGCTGCGGGGGCTGCGAGCTTTGGCATGGGATGTCTCCGGTGGTTGTGTCGGGAACTCAGAACGCGGCGGCGGGCGAGAGGCCCTGATCGGCGCCCCGGCGCAGCCGCTCGAGCGCGGCGCCGCCGAAGCGCAGCAACAGGAGCGGCGTCAGGATCGCATCGAGCAGCGTGGCGCTGACGAGGCCGCCGAAGATCGTGACCGCGACCGGATGCAGGATCTCCTTGCCGGGCGCGTCCGCGCCGACGAGCAGCGGGACCAGCGCGACCCCGGCCGAGAGCGCCGTCATCAGGACCGGCGTCAACCGCTCGAGGCTCGCCCGGATCACGAGCTCGGGGCCGAAGGGCACGCCTTCGCCGAGCGCGAGGTTGAGGGTGTGGCTGACCTTGAGGATGCCGTTGCGGGTCGCGATCCCGGCCAGCGTGATGAAGCCGATCATGGACGCGACCGAGAGCGGCTGCCCCGCGAGGGAGAGGGCCGCGACCGATCCGATCAGCGCGAGCGGCACGCTGCCGAGGATGATGCAGACATAGGCCGCCGACCGGAAGCGGCTGTAGAGGAGCGCGAACACGAGCGCGAGCGAGACGAGCGACAGGAGGCCGATCGTCCGGCTCGCCTCCTCCTGGGCCTGGAACGACCCTTCGAGCACGGTCGAGTAGCCGGCCGGAAGCCTCGCTGCCGCGAGCTCGATCCGGATCGCGGCCACGATCGCGGCCATGTCGGTCCGGCCGTCGGTGTTCGCCATCACGACGAGGCGGCGACGTGCGTTCTCCCGCAGGATCTGGTTCGGTCCGTCGGTCTCCCGGATGTCGGCGACCTGCCGGGCCGGAACCCAGCCGGTCGGCGTCTCGATCAGGAGGTCGCCGAGGCGCTCCGTCGTCCGGAGGCTGTCCGGCAGCCGCATCACGACGTCGAAGCGCCGCACGCCGTCGGCCACCCGCGACACGACGCTTCCGTTCGACAGACGGCTGAGCTGCTCCACGACAGCCGCCGGCTGGACGCCGAAGAGCGCGGCCCGCCCGTAATCGACCCTGATCTCGAGCTGCGGGATGCGAACCTGCTTCTCGACCTGCAGGTCGGCGACGCCCGGTACCGCCGCGATCCGGCTCCGGAGCGCGTCCGCGAGGCTCCGCAGGACGTCGAGATCCTCGCCGAAGACTTTCAGGGCGATCTCGGCCCTGACGCCGGACAGCATGTGGTCGAGCCGGTGCGAGATCGGCTGGCCGACATTGACCGCGACGGGCAGGACGGCGAGCCGCTCGCGAAGGTCCGCGATGAACGCGGCCTTCGGGCGCGCGCCCGGCTTCAGGTCGACCTCGATCTCCGACTGGTGGACCCCCTCGGCGTGCTCGTCGAGCTCGGCGCGGCCGGTCCTCCGGCCGACGGTCGCGACGTCCGGCATGTCGAGGATCAGGCGCTCCGCGATCGCCCCGACCCGGCTCGATTCGGCGAGTGAGATGCCCGGCTGGAACGCGACCAGGACGGTCATCGTGCCCTCGTTGAAGGGCGGCAGGAAGGCGCGGGGCAGGAGCGCCGCGCCGGTCGCGGCCGCGACGACCGCCAGCGTGGACGCGGCGAGGACGGTTCGGGGCACGCGGAACGCCCGCTCCAGCAGCGCCCGGTTGGCGCGCTTCAGCGCCCGGACGAGGCCGCTCTCCCCGTGACGGAGCTGCCTCATGCCGGGGAGGAGCCAGGAGGCCATCACGGGCGTGAGCGTGATCGAGACGGCGAGACTCGCCAGGATCGAGATGATGTAGGCCTGCCCCAACGGGGCGAAGAGCCGGCCCTCGATCCCAGACAGGGCGAAGAGCGGAACGAAGACGAGCACGATCACCATCGTGGCGTAGACGATCCCGGAGCGGACCTCCTGCGAGGCCGACACGATGACCTCGAAGGCGGAGCGCGGGTCGCTCCGCTCGCGATTCTCCCGCAGGCGCCGGGCGATGTTCTCGACGTCGACCACCGCGTCGTCGACGAGCTCGCCGATCGCGATGGCGAGACCGCCGAGCGTCATCGTGTTGATGGACAGGCCGGCGAGGTGGAAGATCACGGCCGTGGTCAGGATGGAGACCGGGATCGCGGTCAGCGAGATCACGGTCGTCCTGACGTTCAGCAGGAAGGCGAACAGCACGATCGCGACCACGACCATCGCCTCCAGGAGGACGCGCTCGACGTTCCGGATCGAGGTCTCGATGAAGTCGGCCTGCCGGAAGAGGAGCCGGTCGGCCGTCACGCCCGCGGGCAGCCCTGCCGTGACGTCGCGAAGCGCCGCCTCGATCGCGCGCGTCAGCCGGACCGTGTCCACGGCCGGCTGCTTCTCGACCGTGACGACGACGGCCGGCCGGCCCATGTAGCCGGAATCGCCCCGCTTCGCGCGCGACCCGAAGGACACGTCCGAGACCTGGTGCAGGTACACCGGGTTGCCGCCGACCCGGGCCACCACGATGCCGCGCAGGTCGTCGAGGCTGAGCGTCCGGCCGATGTTCCGGATCAGGTACTCGCGGGCGTGCTGGTCGGTGAAGCCGCCACCCGCGTTCGCGCCGAACTGGGCCAGCGCCTTCTCGATGTCGGCATAGGCGACCCCGAGCGCCCGGAGCGCGGCCGGCCGCGGCGCGACCCGGAACTGGCGCACCTCTCCGCCCATCGGGATCACCTGGGCGACGCCGGGGATCGACAGGAGACGCGGCCGGATCGTGAAGTCCGCGATCTCCCGCAGCTCCATCGGGGACAGGGCCTCGCCCGTGACCGCGACCATCAGGATCTGGCCCATGAGCGAGCTGACCGGCCCCATCTGGGGCGAGACGGACGCGGGCAGTTGCGGTCGCAGTGTCGAGAGCCGCTCCGCCACCTGCTGGCGGTTCCGGAAGATGTCGGTTCCCCACTCGAACTCGACATAGACGACCGAGAGGCCGATCCCCGAGACCGACCGGACCCGGGTCACGCCGGGCACCCCGTTCATCTGGGCCTCGATCGGGACGGTGACGAGCTGCTCGACCTCGGGGGGCGCGAAGCCCTCCGTCTCGGTCATGATCGTGACCGTCGGCCGGTTGAGGTCCGGGAAGACGTCGACCGGAAGCCGCGTGGTCGCGAAGGCCCCGTACAGCACCAGGGCGGCCGCGATCGCGCAGACGAGCATGCGGTTTCGGAGCGAGCGGGAGACGAGGAAGACGAACATTTCGCCTCACCGCACCTGGTTCAGGAGCTCGGCGCCGGACGTGACGATCCGGGTGCCGGGCGCGAGCCCGGCCGCGACCAGCACGCGCTCGCCGTCCAGCGGCTCGACCCGCACCTCGCGCGGCTCGAAGCGCTCCGGCCCGGTATGCTCGTAGACGAGGGTCTGGCCGCTCGCGCCCCGGACGAGGCTCGTGCGGGGCAGGGCGACGCCGGACCGTCTCGCTGTCCCGCTCGCCACCACCGTCACGAGCTCGCCGATGCGAAGGCCTCCCGTGTCGCCCGCGACCGCGAACTGGACCGGGATCGCCTGATTGCGGTCGGCGAGGCCGGCGCCCTGGTAGGTGAGGGCGAGGATGCGGCCCGAGCTCATCCGGGCCGAGGCGTCCGGCAGGTCGGGCAGGCTCTCGAAGCTCAGCGCCTCGACGAAGAGGCGGGCCGGATCGATGATCTGGAAGACGACCGCGCTGCTCTGGGCCATCTGGCCCGCGACCGCGTTCGCCTCCGCCACGACGCCGTCGACGGGCGCGACCAGCGCCTCGGGCTCGCGCCGCGACCGGTCGAGCGCGGTCCTGCGGTCGCGCAGGCCCCCGAGCTCGAGACGTGCCTCGTCGAGCTGCGCCTGGGCCACGGCGCCCGAACGGGCGAGGGGCTCGAGCCGGGTCAGGCGGCGCTCCACGATCGACATCTGCTGATCGAGCTCGCCCTGCCGCTGGCGCATGTCGGAGGCGTCGATCGCCTGCAGCGGCGGCGTCACGTGGGCGAGGACGTCGCCTCTCCTGACGCGCGTGCCGAGCCGGGGAAAGCCGCCCGTCGGAGGCGAGAGCCGGCCGCCGGCGGAGGCCTGGACCAGTCCGCTCCCGTTCGGATCCGGCATGATCCTGCCCGGCAGCTCGACCGCGCGGCTGTGGCTCTCCTGGGCGGTGACGACCGTCCGGACGAGGAGGAGACGCTGCGTCGGCTTGGGCATGAAGATCGCCCCGTCCGGGCTGCGCTGCGCCTGGTCGTAGGCGCCGGGCGCGGGTGCCGCCGCCTGCGGAGCCTCATGGGCATCGCCTTCATGCGCCTGGACGCGTTCGCTCGGCATGACCATCGTCGCGAGGACGAGCAAAGCCGCGACGGCCGCGCCTCCGGGCCGGCGCCGGCGGAGCAGCAGCACCGAGACGACCCCGGCCAGGAAGCCCCCGGCCGCCGCGAGGAGCGCCGCGTCCGGGCCGGCGATCCGTTCCCTGACTCCCGCCGCGAAGGCGGGTGCGATCGGCCACCAGCCGGCCCCGGCCGCAGGAGCCGCGGGCGGGAGGGCGCCGGGGATGTGCAGGTCGATCGGGAAGACCTCCGTCGCGCCGGCGAGGGTCACGGTGAGCAGGATCTCGTGGTCGCCCGGCTTCCGGCTCCAGGGCGCTGCGAGCCGGAATGTTCCGTCCGGCAGCGACTCCGCCCTGCCTGTCCCGTCGGGCGTCTCGGCGTCGATCGAGGCCTCGGAGACGGGCTCGTTCGTGCCCACGCGATCGACGTAGATCGTGAGCGCACCGCCGCGAGCGACCGCTACGATTTCGAGGCGGCCCGAGCTCGAGGAGCCTCGCGGCGCCGCGGGAGCCGCGATCCCGGGCGGTGCGTCGCCGTGATCATGACCCTCGTGGGCCGTGGACGGCCCGCAGAGCGCCGACGCCGCGGCAATCCCTCCGACGAGGGCGATCAGGGATGGGTGCATGGAGACAGCTCCGCCGGGGACGACGGCAGCCGCGCGGTGCGCGGCCGCGAAGGGCGCACGCGTGTGCGCCGTCGGTCAGGCGGGCTGTCTCGGGGGCTTCGGCAGGACTTCCGGCACGACGTCGGGGCGGAGACCCGGAGGCGGGATCAGGACCGCGATGCCGGTGGACGGGCCGACGACGCCCGCGGCCTCGGATGCCGGAAGTGCCGCGAGGTGGCAGGCGAGGCACGGGCACTCGCCGGGACAGGCCGGCGTTCCGTGATCGCCGTCCCGGTCGCCGTCGGCCGCGATCGTCGAGACGTGGACGACGGCCGCGATGACGCGCTCGCTCGATGCTCCGTGCGCATGGCCCGAATGGGCGGCGGCGACGAACGGCACGCCGAAGGTCACGACCAGAATCACGGTCGCCAGCAACGCGCGGATGGTCGACCCGAGACACATGATGTCTTCGATATCAGATTCCCGGCGATCGGTCACGCCGATCTCAGCGGAGTGAGCGGCGGGGACGGATGCGACGGGTTCCCCCTCCCGCCTGCCGGCCGAAGGCCGGACGGGAGAGGGGGCATCGCCGCGATCGGGTCGCGATCCTCGGATCGGTCGCTCCAGGCCGCCGCGAAGGCGGAGATCAGCGCGAGGGCCGACGAGGCGCCCTCGCTCTCGCCCTTGTCGAAATCGCCCTCGACGCAGCCGAGCTGGTTCGTGACGTGAGCGAGGCAGAGGACCGGGTGTCCCGTCGCGGCCGCGAAGGCGTAGAGGGAGGCCGCCTCCATCTCGACGGCGAGGACCCCGTCGCGACGATGGGCATCGATGGCCTCGAGAGTCTCGCGGAACGGGGCGTCGGTCGTCCATGTCGTCCCGCGCAGGACGTGGAAGCCCTCTCCCGCGAAGGCCCGGGCCGCGAGGTCGACGAGCCACGGATCGGCGTCGACATGCGATGCGGCCGGCAGGTAGTGGTAGCTCGTGCCCTCGTCGCGCAGCGCCCGCTCGATCAGGATCGTGTAGGGCGGCGGTCCCGGGGCGGCGATCTGGCCCGCGGAGGCGATCGAGATCAAGACCTCGCAGCCCGAGGCGAAGAGCTGCTCGGCGACCAGCACCGAGAACGAGCCGCCGACCGCGCATCCGATCAGGCCGATGCGCTCACGGCGGGAGCCGTGCTCCCACAGCTCGGTGTGGAAGCAGGCCCAATGCGGCGATCGCTCGGCCTCGCCGCGGCCCTTGAGGTGACGCACGATGTCGCCGTCGGGGTCGAGCACGCAGACGCGGGGCAGGGCGCCAGGCGCGAGGCCCTTCTGCCGGCGCGCCTCGCGCAGCATGTTGGAGGCCCGGAACACGGACGGCGCGCCGTGGTCCTTGCCGTCGAGGATCGGCGCTGTCCGGGTCGGCGGCGCGAGGTCGCGAAGCGCCTGCGCGCCCCCGCTCGGGTCCGCCCGGGTCAACGTTGCGGACATCAGGCCTCTCCGGCTCTCGTCGGCCGTGCATCGGGCTTCGGCTGCGTCGCGATCCGGATCATGGTCGCGACGATGCGGGAGCCGGCCCGGAGCGTGCCGCGGAGCGACCCCGCGACCTTGGACACCCCGGCCGTGCGCCGCCGGCACCGGACTGGAACCTCCAGCACCCGAAGCCCCGTCCGGGCCGCCCGCATCTGCATCTCGACGTTCCAGCCATAGGTCAGCTCGCGCATGTCGAGTGCGAGGAGCGCGTCGCGCCGGATCGCCCGGAAGGCGCACATGTCCGTGTAGCGGGTGCCGTAGAGGAGACGGATCGCGGTGCCGGCGAGCGCCCCGGCGGCGAGCTGATGCCAGAGCATGGCGCCGGGCTCCCGGACGCCCCGCGCTCGCGAGCCGATGACGAAGTCGTGCGTCCCGGCCCGGATCGGGGCGACGAGAGCGTCGATCTCGCCCGGGTCGTCGGCCCCGTCCCCGTCCATGAAGACGACGATCTCGGCGTCCCGCGCCGCCCCGGCCCCCGCGAGGCAGGCCCGGCCATAGCCCCGGCCGGCGTCGATCACGTCGGCGCCCGCGGCTTCGGCTTCCGCGACGGTCGCGTCCCGGCTGCCGCCGTCGGCGACGATGATCCGGTGGACCCGATCGCGCGGGATCTCGGCCACGAGCCGGCCGATCGAGCCCGCCTCGTCAAGCGTCGGGATCACGACCGCGACGCGTCCGATCGAGGTCGCGTCCGCCACCTCAGAGGCTCCAGCGCAGGCCGCAGCCCGCGCAGGCGGCCGGCGGCGTGTCCGAGAGCAGCGCCTCGCGGAAGGACGTGTAGGCAGGCCCGTTCCAGATGTCCCGCAGGCTGCTCTGGGTCGCGTCGCCGAGGGTATAGTTCTCGTAGCCGCGCTGCGAGAACGGCGCGATGCAGCAGGGCAG
>CAXTKM010000177.1:0-8741 GCA_964244795.1 uncultured Enterovirga sp. | reverse complement strand
TTCCGGGCGATCTTCGGCGAGGGCGCCTTCAACGCGGCCTTCATCCCGACCTACGCGCCGCTCCGACAGCGGGCCGGCGACGTCGCGGCCGCCGTCTTCGCGAACCGCGTGCTCGCGCTCATGATCGCGGTCCAGCTCGTGCTGCTCGCCGCCGCGCTCGCCTGGATGCCGGGGCTCGTCGGGCTCCTCGCGCCCGGGCTGCCCCCAGCGACCTTCGACCTCGCGGTCGCGCTGACCCGGATCACCTTCCCCTATCTCTTCTTCATCACGCTGGTCACGCTGATCTCGGGCATCCTGAACGCGCACGAGCGCTTCTGGGCCGCCGCCGCGGCGCCCGTGCTCCTCAACCTGTCCATGATCGCGGCGCTCCTGTCGGCATTCCTGTTTCCGACGGCCGGCCATGCGGCCGCCTGGGGCGTCGCGCTCGCGGGGCTGCTGGAGCTGATCCTCGTCTGGTCGAACGCGGCCCGCGCCGGGATCGCACCCAGGCCCGCGATGCCGGCCCGGGACGCCGCGACCCTGCGCTTCTTTCGGCTGCTCGGACCCGCGGTCGTGGGCTCGGCCCCGATCCAGCTCGCGATGTTCGCCGACACGATCATCGCGTCCACGCTCCCGGCGGGCGCGCTCTCGGCGCTGTACTACGCCGAGCGCCTGTACCAGCTGCCCCTCGGCGTCGTCGGGATCGCGGCCGGGACCGTCCTCCTGCCCGAGATGTCGCGGCGCATCGCGGCGGGCGATGTCGCGGGTGCGCACCGGGCGCAGAACCAGGCGCTCGCGCTCACGCTCGCGCTCGCCGCCCCGTGCGCGGTCGCGTTCCTGGCGATCCCGGATCTGATCCTCTCGGCCCTGTTCCAGCGCGGCGCCTTCGACACGGGCGCCGTCGCGCGTTCTGCGGCGGTGCTCTCGGCCTACGCGGTCGGGCTGCCGGCCGCCGTGATCCTGCGCTCGGTGACGGCGAGCTTCTACAGCCGGCAGGACACCGCGACCCCGCTCTGGGCCTCGCTCGCGGGCTACGGGGTGAACATCGCGCTGAAGGTCCTGCTGATCGGCCGGTTCGGCGTCGTCGGCCTCGCGCTCGCGACATCGGTCGGGGCCTGGACCAACGTCGTCGTGCTCTGGCTCCTGGCCTATCGCCGCGGCTTCACGGCACCCTCACGCGCTCTCGTGCTGACGCTCTCCGGGGTTGGGGCCGGCTGTGCGCTCCTGGCGGCCCTGGTCGTGCTCGGCCGCGCACCGGCCGAGGCGCTGCTGCGCCCGATGGCGGGCGACCTCACGGCGCTGGCAACGCTCGGTCTGCTCGCCTTCGCGGGCGCCGCGCTCTACGGCGCCTGCGTGCTGGCTGTGCTGACGATCTCCGGCATCAGGCTCGGCCGACGCTGATCAGCGCCGCGCGTCGACGCCCTGCCCGGCCCTGACCCGGACGTAGCTCCGGAGCGGCCCGTAGGCCGTGTCGGTCCGGGTATCGACCGAGACCTGGCCCCCGTTCCTGAACCCGGCGATGTCCTCCCGGGCGACCCGCCGGCTCGACGCGCCGTATTCGGACCGCACCCGGCCGCCGATCCGGATGCAGGTCGAGGTGCCCGGCACCTCGACGAATCCCGGCCCATACCGCGGGCAGGACCGCACCGCGTCGACCGGGCCTGCGCGGTCGCGGCCGAGACCCGGGCTCGCGACGGTGAGGGTCGCCGCACAGGCGAGCATGATCAGGGGCAGGCGCATTTCCGCTAAAATCGTAGCTGATGCGGAGGCGAACGTCACCCATGGGTGCTCCCGCTATCCACGCCACAGCCGTTCGTCGAAGCGAAACGGCCGTTTGTCGCGGATCGAGATCGATCCCGCGTCTCGTTGATAAGGATCGATGAGGAGGTTTCGGCTCTCGGGGACGATGAAGGATGGGACGCTCAGGATCGCGGCATGCCCGGTCTCGAGCCGAGCCGTGCCCGCCCCGGCAGGATCGAGGGGAACCTCGTCCAGCGCCTCCGACTCACACGGGCCGAGATCGAGCGTCAGAAGGAGGTAGTCGTCGGGCAGTAGATCAGGCGGCAGGTCGAGATGAACGCGCACCTCGGGCACGGCAAGCGCAGGATGGTCGGCCGCGTAGATCATGGACCAGCCTGGCCGGTTCCAACGCCCGCCGATCAACCGGGCTCCTTCGCCTGTAAGGTCAGCGAAGGGGTCCCGGCAGATCCGCCAGGCCAGCGTCACGCCGCAAGGCCGTGATCGATCGCGAGGAGAAGACGCTCGACCGCTCGGGTCCCTTCGGCCGTTTCGAGAAGATCGATCGGCGCGTCGCCGCCGAGAGCCGACGTCGTCCGCCGAAGCCAGCGCGCAGCCTTCTCGCGAGACCCGAACGTCGTCTCCGAGGACGTCAGGACGCGCATCACCCGCTCAAGCCGATCGGACTGATCCGACGTCAGGTGCCCGATCGTCCGACGGTGGCTCAGCGTCTTGCGCGGGAGAACGCTCCGGTCGATCTCGGCCAACGTCATGCGCCCACTCTCGATCAGCTCGTCGACCGCCTGAACGGGAAATCCGCGCCGGATCGCCTCGACCCGCCCGCGCCAGGTCGATGAAGGGCCGACGGCCAGTGTCGTGCCCGCCGACGAGAGTCGGTGCTCGACGAGCGATCGTGCTGGCGACATGCCCTCAAGCTGGGTGCAGACGCCCACTCGGGCAAGCGTCTCGATCACGTCCCGAGCGCGTGCAGGATCCGGGCCCAGCTCCGGGTCCCCTTGTGGAAGCTCGAGAGGTCGTATTTCTCGTTCGGCGAATGCACCCGATCGTCGTCGAGCCCGAAGCCGACCAGCAGCGTGTCGAGCCCGAGCGTCCGCTTGAAATCGCCGACGATCGGGATCGATCCGCCCGCCCCGATCGTGACGGGCGGCCGGCCCCATTCGGCCGTGAGCGCGGCCTTCGCCTTCTCGAGCTGCGGCATCGTGTAGGCGAGCTGGCTCGCCCGCGAGCCGCCCTGGCCCAGGATCTCGACCGAGCAATCCGCCGGGATGCGCTCCCGCACGAACGCCTCGAAGGCTCGGCCGATCGCCACGGGATCCTGATCGCCGACGAGCCGGAACGAGACCTTCATGCTGGCGGTGCCCGCGATGACGGTCTTGTTGCCCTCGCCCGTATAGCCGCCCACGATCCCGTTCGCGTCGCAGGTCGGCCGCGACTGGATCTGCTCGATGATCATCCGGTCCCACTCGCCGGACGGAATGCCGAGCCCGATCGGGCCGAGGAAGCTCTCGGGCGTGAGGTTCAGCGAGCGCCATTGCTCGAGGATCTCGGGCGGGGTGTTCGGCACGCCCTCGTAGAAGCCCTGCAGCGTCACGCGGCCGTCCTGGTCGTGCAGGTCGGCCAGGATGCGGGCCAGCACGTGGATCGGGTTGCGGGCTGCCCCACCGAACGAGCCCGAATGCAGGTCGCGGTTCGCGGCCCGGACGACGACCTCGCGGTAGATCAGGCCCCGGAGCGAGGTCGTGATGGCCGGGACGTCCCGATCCCACATCCCGGTATCGCAGACGAGCGCGCAGTCGGCCTCGAGCTCGGCCTTGTTCGCCGCGAGCCATTCCGGCAGCCCGCGCGATCCGATCTCCTCCGCGCCCTCGATCAGGATCGTGAGGCCGACCGGGATCCCGCCCTCGGTCGCCTTCCAGGCGCGGCAGGCCTCGACGAAGGTCAGGACCTGCCCCTTGTCGTCGCAGGCGCCCCGGGCTCGGATCACCTTCCTGTCGCCCTCCAGCGTCGCGATCGTGGGCTCGAAGGGCGGGACCTCCCACAGATTCAGTGGATCGACGGGCTGCACGTCGTAATGGCCGTAGAAGAGGACATGCGGCGCGCCGGGCTTCGGCAGGTGGGCGAGGACGACCGGATGAAGCGAGGTCTCGCTGAGGCGCGCCTTGAACCCGAGCGCCTCCAGATCGCCGCGGATCCACTCGGCCGCGTCTCGGCATGCGCCCGCGTAGGCCGGATCGGTCGAGATCGATGGGATCCTCAGCCAGTCGAAAAGGCGCGCGAGCGAGTTGTCGAGGTCGGCGTCGATGTCACCCAGAACCCTATCGATCATGATCACCCTGTCCCCAGCGTCGGCCTTCGATCGTTCGCTCGCGTCCGGCCCGTACGGCGACCCCCGGTCTTCGAGCCGGAACCCTGCGGGCTCTCGTGGCGGGAGCGTCAGCGCCCGACCCGATTCGGCGGCTGCCGGGCCGGGTCGGTCGGAGCGTTGCGAGGGAGCGGGCGGCTCGACTGCCGCGCCTGCTCGTCCATCTCGCGATCCGCGGCCGTACGGTCCTGGGCCCGGAGCAGCGAGGCCGTGTTCGGCGGAAAGTAGCGCTTGCCGCCATCCGGGAGGCGATCCTGCGTGGACACGGCCGGCCGGAAATCGTCCGCGATCGGCCGCACGCCACCGTCCGCGAGAGCCGGGGCGGCGAGACAAAGAGCGGCAATCGCCGTGAAAGCTGAAATCCGGATCGTCATGATGTCCTGGGCTCCAATCCCCGCATCGCCTACCCGAGAACGGAGCCGAGAGCACGCCCGTTCAGTTGCTCGATCGTGACGGACCGAGGTCGCCTCACCGCCGCCCCGACACGCCGCCGAGCGAGTTTCGGATGATCCGCCCCGCCTCGCGGGCGATCTGGGTCGAGGCCGAGCGGGCGAAGGATTGCGCGGCGGATCGGATCACCATCTCGGTCATCGACATCTTCGCCCGGCCCTTGCCGGCCGCCGGCGCCCCGCCCCCGAGGGCGGCCCCGATCTGCCCGAGGATTCCGCCGAGCCCGCCCGATTCCGCCGTGCCCTGCGAGCCCTGGACCGGCAGGTCCTTGCGCTTCGCGAGCATCTCGTAGGCGCTCTCCCGGTCGACGGTCGCGTCGTACTTGTGCCCGAGCGGGCTCTGCGCGATCACGGCCCGGCGCTCCTCCGCGGTCAGCGGGCCGACCCGGGCCGTCGGGGGCGCCATCAGGGTCCGCTCGACGACGGACGGCACGCCGCCGCCCTCCAGCATCGAGACGAGTGCCTCGCCGACGGCGAGCTCCAGGATCGCGGTCTCGGTCTGGAAGGCGGGGTTCTGCCGGAAGGTCTCGGCCGCGGCCCGCACCGCCTTCTGGTCACGCGGCGTAAAGGCCCGCAGCGCGTGCTGGATCTTGTTGCCGAGCTGGCCCAGCACCGCGTCCGGCACGTCGAGCGGGTTCTGCGTGACGAAGTAGACCCCGACGCCCTTCGACCGGATCAGCCGCACGACCTGCTGCACGGCGTCGAGCAGCGCCTTCGGGGCATCGTTGAAGAGGAGATGCGCCTCGTCGAAGAAGAAGACGAGCTTCGGTCGGTCCGGGTCGCCCACCTCCGGCAGCGTCTCGAACAGCTCCGACAGCATCCAGACCAGGAAGGAGGCGTAGAGACGCGGGCTGCCCATCAGCTTGTCGGCGGCCAGGATGTTGATCACGCCGCGGCCGTCGCGGTCCTGCCGGATGAAGTCCGCGAGATCGAGCGCGGGCTCGCCCAGGAACTTGTCCGCGCCCTGGTTCTCCAGCGTCAGGAGCTGGCGCTGGATCGCCCCGACCGAGGCCTTGGCGAGGTTGCCGTATTTCTGCTGAACGTCGTCCGCATGCTCGGACACGAACTGAAGCAGCGCCCGCAAATCCTTGAGATCGAGGACAGGAAGGCCCTCGTCGTCGGCGACCCGGAAGGCGATGTTCAGCACGCCTTCCTGCGTGTCGTTCAGCTCCATCAGCCGCGACAGGAGCAGCGGGCCGAGCTCGGTCACGGTCGCCCGGATCGGGTGGCCCTGCTCGCCGAAGATGTCCCAGAACACGACCGGGAAGCGGTCCGGCGTGTACGTGATCCCGATCTCGGCGGCACGCTTGACGAACGCGTCCTTCGCCTGCCCGGGAGCCGCGATCCCGGACAGGTCGCCCTTGATGTCGGCTGCGAAGACCGACACCCCGGCCCGGGACAGGCCTTCCGCCAGAACCTGCAGCGACACCGTCTTGCCGGTGCCGGTCGCACCCGCGACGAGACCGTGCCGGTTCGCGAGCTTCAGCGTCAGGTATTCCGCCTTCGTGCTCTTGCCGATCAGCACGCGGGTCTCGCCGGCCGGCATCGTGCGCAGCGGCACGGGAGCCGCGGCGTCGGTGTCGGGCGCGGTCCGGCCCCAGGGTCCCTGCCCGGGCTCAAGCTTGATCCGCGGGATGCCGCCGGTCCGGGGGACGGCTCCGGCGCCCGCCGCGCGTCCGTCGTCCTGCACCATCGCTCGCCCTCGTGATTTGCAGCCCCGCTGGAGCTGTCATACCCAATCGGGGCGAAGGCGGCTACACGAGCCCGCCCTGGCAGGAGGAGCAACCATGGAAGAGCTGATCGCCCGTCTCGCGGGCGCGACCGGACTGAACGCCGGCGTGGTCGAGAAGGCCGTCGGCCTGATCCTCGCCTTCCTGGCCAAGGAGGGCCCGGCCGAGGAGGTCGACCGGCTGATGAGCGCGATCCCGGGCTCCCAGCAGGCGATCGCGACCTCCGGCGACGGCGGCCCGGGCGAGAGCGGCGGCGGCCTCATGGGCATGATGGGCGGGGGCGGCGGCGTGATGGCGCTCGGCACGAAGCTGATGGCGGCCGGCGTGTCGATGCCGGACATCCAGGTCCTGGGCCGAGAGCTCTTCGCCTTCGGGCGCGAGAAGGCCGGCGAGGACGTCATGGGTCCGATCGTGGGCTCGATCCCGGGTCTGAGCCAGTTCGTCTGACGGAAGGTCGGTCCGCAGGGGTAGGGAAGCGAGGCTGCTTCTCACCCTGGGAAGCTGTCATTCCGGGGCGGCGAAGCCGAGCCCGGAACCCATAAACGCCAACGCCGGAAGACGTGACGCCCATGGCGTCGAAGCTGCAGCGGTCAGCGTCTATGGGTTCCGGGCTCTCGCTTCGCGAGCCCCGGAATGACATCCGTGCCGTTCGTTGGAAGGTCTGCAGAGCTAGGATCGAGACTGGACTCGGCACCACTCCGAGGCCCGCCTTTGAATCGCGCCGCCACCTCACTATAAGCCTCGAACTCGGCCGAGACGCCGGCGCCCGCCGGCCGGGTGGAGCCTCATGCCACGGAGTTCCCGTTGATCACCCCCGCCTACGCCCAGGCCGTTCCTGGACTGCCCGCGACAGAGACGCTGGTACAGTTCGTCCCCTTCGTCCTGATCTTCGTCATCATGTGGTTCCTGATCATCCGGCCGCAGCAGCGCAGGGCGCGCGAGCAGCAGGACATGATCAAGGCGGTCCGGCGCGGCGATACGGTGGTGTCGACCGGCGGCATCGTGGGTCGCGTCACGAAGGTGACCGAGGATCCCGAGATCGAGGTCGAGATCGCGGAGGGCGTCCGCGTGAAGCTCGTCCGCACCATGATCGCCGACGTCCGGACCAAGGGCGAGCCGGTCAAGACCTGACTGCCCGTCCGCCACCGCGATCCCCGACCATGCTCCGCTTCTCGACATCGAAGATCATCCTGACGCTCGGCACGGTTCTGCTGGGACTACTGCTCGCGCTGCCGAGCCTGCTCAGCCGCGAGCAGCGCCAGGCGGTCGTGGCCGGCATCCCGGGCTGGCTGCCCGGCTGGATCGTGCCGACCCGGGCGATCGTGCTCGGGCTCGACCTCCAGGGCGGCTCGCACATCCTGCTCGAGGTCGATCGGGCGGACCTCCTGCGGAGCCAGAGCACGTCCCTTCGCGACGACGTTCGCCGCACGCTTCGCGAGGCCAGCGTCACGGTCGAGGGCGGCATCCAGACGACCGCTCGCGGCGTGCAGGTCAGGATCGCCAATCCCGAGGCGAGGGCGCGCGTCCTGCCGAAGCTGCGCGACCTGTCCCAGCCGATCTCGAACGCGATCCTCGGCACGACGGGCGGCCGGACCCTCGACATCGTCGAGAACCCGGACGGCCTGATCCAGCTCAACTTCTCCGAGGCTGGGATCACGGACAGGGTCCGGCGCGCGGTCGATCAGTCGATCGAGGTGATCCGTCGCCGCATCGATTCCACCGGCACCGTCGAGCCGTCGATCCAGCGTCAGGGCGCGGACCGCATCCTGGTCCAGGTGCCGGGCGTCCAGGACCCGACCGCGATCGAGAACCTGCTGAAGACGACGGCGCAGCTTCAGTTTCGGCTGCTGGGCGATGCCGGCTCGACGGATACGGAGCAGCTCCCCTCCCGGGACGCGGGCGGCCAGCGCGTGCCGGTCGAGCGGCGCGTCATCGTGGCCGGAGGCGAGCTGACCGACGCCCAGCCCGGCTTCGATTCGCGGACGAACGAGCCGATCGTGAACTTCCGGTTCACTCTGAAGGGCGCGCAGGCCTTCGCCGAGGCCACGACCCAGAACGTCGGCCGCCCGCTCGCGATCGTGCTCGACAACGAGGTGATCTCCTCCCCCCGCATCCTCCAGCCGATCACGGGCGGCTCCGGGCAGATCTCCGGCCGGTTCACGGTCGAGGAGGCGAACCGGCTTTCGGTGCTTCTCCGTTCCGGCGCCCTGCCCGCGAAGCTGACCGTCGTCGAGCGCAGGACCGTCGGACCCGGGCTCGGGGCCGATTCGATCACGGCCGGCCGGAACGCGACGATCTACGCCGGCATCTTCGTCGTGATCTTCATGTTCGCGACCTACGGCGTGTTCGGGTTCATCGCGAACATCGCGCTCCTGGTCCATGTCGGCCTGATCTTCGGCCTGATGTCGGTGCTGGAGGCGACGCTGACGCTGCCCGGCATCGCAGGCATCGTGCTCACGATCG
>CAXTKM010000176.1:0-8780 GCA_964244795.1 uncultured Enterovirga sp. | reverse complement strand
GGCGCGGGCAAGGTCATCTTGCGGTCTGCTCCGCAGGGAACGGGTATCATCGCGGGCGGGCCGATGCGCGCCGTCTTCGAGACGCTCGGGATGCAGGACGTCGTCGCGAAGTCGCTCGGATCCTCGAATCCCTACAACCTCGTCCGGGCGACGTTCGATGCCTTGAAGCGCGAGGATAGCCCGCGGGCCGTCGCCGCGCGGCGTGGCCTCAAGGTCTCCACCCTGCAGAACCGCCGCCGCGACGCCGACATGTCGGACGCCGCCGGCGCGGACGCGTGAGGAGGCGGAGATGGCAGAAGCGAAGACCGTGACCGTCGAGCAGATCGGTTCCCCGATCCGGCGCGTCGGAACTCAGAGACAGACCCTGATCGGTCTCGGGCTGAACCGCCTGCACAGGCAATCGACCCTCCCCGACACGTCCGCGACCCGCGGAATGATCGAGGCGGTCAAGCATCTCGTGCGCGTCGTCGACGCGCCGGCCCGGTGAGGAGGCTTCCATGAAGCTGAACGAAATCACCGACAACGAAGGCGCGACCCGGAACCGGATGCGCGTCGGGCGCGGCATCGGGTCCGGCAAGGGCAAGACGGCGGGCCGGGGCGTGAAGGGTCAGAAGGCCCGCACCGGCGTCGCGATCAAGGGCTTCGAGGGCGGCCAGATGCCGATCCATCGTCGCTTGCCGAAGCGCGGCTTCACCCCGCCGAACGCGCGCGACTTCAACGAGGTCAACCTCGACCGGATCCAGATCGCGATCGATGCCGGCAAGCTCGACATCGGGCAGCCGGTCACCGTCGCGTCCCTCGTGGCCGCGGGCGTGGTGTCCAAGCCTCGAGACGGCATCCGGATCCTCGGGCGGGGCGAGCTCACCGCGAAGCTGAGCTTCGAGGTCGCGGGCGCGTCGAAGTCCGCGTCGGAGGCGATCCTGCGCGCCGGCGGCTCGGTTACGGTCATCGGCGCCGTCGCGGCCGAGTCCGCCGAGGCTTAGGCCTCTGCCGGAGAGGGTTGCGAGGCGCCAACCTGCACTCACCCCGGCGAAAGCCGCGGGCCGGCGATGCGCCCCGATCGTCTCAGCTGTCTCCGAGGCGATCGGGGCGGTCGTCCGGCGAGCGCGAGAGGTCGGGCGTGACCTCCTGCCGGCCGGGCCGGGCTTGAGGGTTCGGGTCGGCTGGCCCACAGTCGGCGTTTCACATACCTTGCGACAGTCGACCGGTCGCATCGGGATCACACGATGGCATCCGCAGCCGAGCAGCTCGCCTCCAACCTGAACTTCGGCGCGATCGGCAAGGCCGAGGAGCTGAAGCGGCGCATCTGGTTCACGCTCGGCGCGCTGCTGGTGTACCGGCTGGGCACTTACATCCCGCTTCCCGGGATCGATCCCGAGGCTCTGCGTCAGAGCTTCCGGCAGGCGTCCGGCGGCGTGCTCGGCCTGTTCAACATGTTCTCCGGCGGTGCCGTCGAGCGCATGGCGATCTTCGCGCTGAACATCATGCCCTACATCTCGGCATCGATCATCGTGCAGCTCCTGACGTCCGTCATCCCGACGTTGGAGGCCCTCAAGAAGGAGGGCGAGTCCGGCCGGAAGGTGATCAACCAGTACACCCGCTACATCACGGTGATCCTGGCGGTGTTCCAGTCGTGGGGGATCGCGGTCGGGCTGCAATCCTCCGGCACCATCGTGCAGGACCCCGGGCCGTTCTTCCTGATCTCGACCGTGATCAGCCTGACCGGCGGAACGATGTTCCTGATGTGGCTCGGCGAGCAGATCACGAGCCGCGGGATCGGGAACGGGTCGTCGCTCATCATCTTCGCCGGGATCGTGGCGAGCCTGCCGAACGCGATCGTCGGGACGCTCGAGCTCGGCCGCCAGGGCGCGATCTCGACGGCCGTGATCATCGGCGTCGTGCTGATGGCGGCCTTCGTGGTCGCGTTCATCGTGTTCATGGAGAGGGCGCAGCGCCGGCTCCTGATCAACTATCCGAAGCGCCAGGTCGGCAACAAGATGTATGAGGGACAGACCTCGTTCCTGCCGCTGAAGCTCAACACGTCAGGCGTGATCCCTCCGATCTTCGCCTCGTCGCTCCTTCTCCTACCCGCGACCTTCGCGAGCTTCTCGGGAGACCAGTCCGGGACGGGGTGGGTCCAGACGCTGTCCGCTTTCCTGGGACACGGCAGGCCAGCCTACATCGTGCTGTATTCCGCGCTGATCGTCTTCTTCGCGTTCTTCTACACGGCGATCGTCTTCAACCCGCAGGAGACGGCGGACAACCTGAAGAAGCACGGCGGGTTTATCCCAGGGATCAGGCCCGGGGACCGCACCGCGGAGCAGATCGACTACGTCCTGACCCGGATCACCGTGATCGGTGCGGCGTACCTCACCATCATCTGCCTCCTGCCGGAATTGCTGGTCTCGTATGCGGCGCTGCCGTTTTATTTCGGCGGGACCTCGCTTCTGATCGTGGTCTCGGTCACGATGGATACGGTCGCGCAGGTGCACGGGCATTTGCTCGCGCATCAGTACGAGGGCCTCGTCAAGAAGGCCAAGCTTCGGGGAGCACGTCGGAGATAGCGGGCGCGGCCGCATCGCGGCGCGTCCCTCGCCGTCTCGGGGGGGTGGAAGGTTACGATGAGATTGATCCTGCTGGGGCCGCCTGGGGCCGGCAAAGGCACGCAGTCGGCGCGAATCGTCGAGCGATTCGGGATCCCGCAGCTCGCGACGGGCGATATGCTTCGGGCCGCGGTCGCGGCCGGAACGGCGACCGGCGTGCGGGCCAAGGACGTGATGGCCCGAGGCGAGCTCGTCTCGGACGACATCGTGGTCGGCATCGTGGCGGACCGGATCGAGGAGCCGGACGCGCGACGCGGGTTCATCCTTGACGGCTTCCCGCGGACCGTGGTTCAGGCGGGAGCGCTTGATGCGATGCTGGACCGCAAGGGCATGAGCCTCGACACCGTGATCGAGCTCAAGGTCGACGAGGCCGCGCTCCTCGCCCGGATCGCGAAGCGCGCCGCCGACACCGAGGCTCGTGGCGAGCCCGCCCGCAAGGACGACAACCCCGAGGCGTTCCGGACGCGCCTGGTCGCGTACCGGCAGCAGACCGCCCCCCTGTCCGAGTATTATCGGAACCGTGGGATGCTGCAGGTGACGGACGGGATGGCGCCGATCGACGACGTGACGGCCGAAGTCGTCCGCATGCTGGGCGAGACGGTCGCGTAGGGTCTCTCGGCCATCGTCAGCGGTCTGCCCGATTGGATGCGGGGGGAACTCCGATCCTGGCATTCGCGCGGCTCTCGACGAAAATCCCTTGACCACGCTCACGGCCGCGGCAAACTGACCGCTCGTCGTGGGTATCCGTCGATGTTGCGTCTGTGCGTCGCCGCCCTTCTCGGGCTGGCCCTATCCGCCTGCCAGACGGCCAAGATCGACCAGGAGTTCGATCAGAAAGCCGCTGCGTTCGTCCTGCTCAAGGGCACGGGCCGTATCGACGGCCAGGCGTTCCTCCGGCGAGATTATGGCAGGCTCGTCACCGCGGCCGGCGAGCGCGTGTTCCTGGTCCCTGCGACCGCCTACGCGGTCGAACGGTTCGCCGCCATGTTCGGCGGCGACATGCGATCGTATTTCGGGAACGCCGTCGACGAGCCCCCCGAGGAATACTACCGCTTCCGGCGAGAGACGAAGGCCGACATGAGCGGCAAGTTCGCCTTCGAGGGTCTCGCGCCCGGCCGCTACATCGTCGCGACCCGGATCTTCTGGACGGAGCCGCGCTCCTATCTCACGCGCGGCGGGGCCGTGTACGACGTCGTCGATGTCCGGAAGGACGAGACGACCCAGGCCGTCATCTCGGGGAAGTGACGTCCTCGGGCTCGGGTTCGAAACCCCGGAACTGGGTGAAGTCGCGGGCCGGCACGCGCTCCGTGACGAGCCCGTTCTCGACCGCGGTCCGGTCCTCGTAGCCGAGCGCCATGCCGCAGATGATGGTCTCTTCGGCCGGGATCGCGAGGTAGCTCCGGATCGTCTCGTGGTAGGGCGCGAAGGCCGCCTGCGGGCAGGTCTCGAGCCCATGCCCGCGCGCCGCGATCATGATGCTCTGCAGGAACATGCCGTAATCGAGCCAGCTCCCGATCTTGAGATCCTCGTGAACCGTGAACATCAGTCCGACCGGCGCGTCGAAGAAGAGGAGGTTCCGGGCGTGCTGCGCGTGCATCCTGTCCTGTTCGCCGCGTCCGATCCCGAGGATGCCGTACAGGTCGAACCCGACCTTCCGCCGCCGGCCGAGATAGGGCTCGAAGAACGGGTTCGGGTAATATTCGTAGGCCGGGATGCGTCCGGTCGCCGGCTCGTCGTGATGGGCCCGGACGAGTTCGCGCGTCAGCGCCTCCCTCGGCTCGCCCGCCAGGGCATAGACCTTCCACGGCTGCATGTTCGTGCCGCTCGGCGATCGGGCCGCGACGTCGAGGATGTGCTCGACGATCGTCCGGTCGACGGGATCGGGCCTGAACGCCCGGATGCTGCGACGGCCGGTGATCGCCCGATCGATCGCGGCCGCGTCCCCGGACGGACCGACGGTGAGAACATCTGTTGTCATCGCGACGAAGCACCCTGGAGGCCTGCCCGCCCGAAGGCCGAGCCATTGGCCGGCCCGCCGGAGCGGAAATGGAGGCTCATCTTCGCACCCGGAGCAGGTTTCGGACACCCTCTTCGGTGCGGCTCACGCGGAAGATCGACGATGCTCGCGTCCTTGCGCGGAGGCCGCAGGCGGTCGCTGTCGCCCGGAGGATCTCCCGGTCGGCAGCGTGCGATCCGTGATCGCAGGCGTCCGGCCGGCAGTTGGGCCCTGATCGGCGCTCAGCGCCGTCCCGGCAGCTCTTCAGAGATCGTCGAGAAGATCTGGCGGAGCCAGTTCTCCGCCTCCTTCGCCCGCACGTCGGCCTCCTGAGCCCTGGTCTCGGCTGCGCGCGCCCGCGCTTCCGCGGCCTGGACCCGGGATTCGGCGCTCTTCAGCTCCTCGGTCGCGCGCTGCAGCAGGGCCTGCGTCCGGGCCTCTCCGTCCCGGACACGGTCCTCGGCGGCCCGAATGCTCTGCGCGGCGTCGTGGACGAGCTCCATCGCTTCCGTGATGTCGCGGGCGGTCAGGCCCACCCCGCGCTCGCGGCCTGCCTCGGCCTGAAGATCGCGGAACGAGGGCTGGAACCGAAGCACCTTCTCCAGGTCCTCGACAGGAAGGCTCGCCTCCAGCCGCGGCCGCAGGCGACCGACGAACTCTTCGGCGTCAACGTCCGGCCGCATCCTGCGCGCAACGTCCATCAGCCGTTCTCCAAATCCTTTCGGCAGTGTTGACGAACGTGATTAACGCCTCGTTAACAGCGTCCGGGATCCGGGCGTTCACAGGGCGTTTGCCTTGCCGGCACGCTCGCCCGCTGCTATCCGAACCGCTATCCTTTTCGCGGCGACCCATCAGGACCCGGACCCCATGGCCCGAGAATTCATCTATCACATGCAGGGTCTGACGAAGACCTTTCCCAACGGTAAGAAGGTTTTGGACAACGTCCACCTCTCCTTCTACCCGGACGCGAAGATCGGCGTGCTCGGCATCAACGGCTCGGGTAAATCGACACTGCTTCGCATCATGGCGGGGATTGACACGGAATATGCCGGCGACGGGTTCGTGGCCGCGGGGTCGCGGGTCGGTTACCTTCCGCAGGAGCCGCAGCTCGATCCGACGAAGGACGTGCGCGGGAACGTCCTCGCTGGCGTGGCCGAGCAGCAGGCGATCCTCGACCGCTACAACGAGATCGCGATGAACTACTCGGACGAGACCGCGGACGAGATGACCCGCCTGCAGGACGAGATCGAGGCGAAGGGCCTCTGGGAGCTCGATTCCCGCGTCGACCAGGCGATGGGCGCGCTGGGCTGCCCCCCTGGCGACTGGGAGGTGGGAAACCTCTCCGGCGGCGAGAAGCGCCGGGTCGCGCTCTGCAAGCTCCTTCTCGAGCAGCCCGAGCTCCTGCTCCTCGACGAGCCGACGAACCATCTCGACGCCGAGACGACGGGCTGGCTCGAAGCGCATCTGCGGACCTACCCGGGCGCGATCCTGATCGTGACCCACGACCGCTACTTCCTCGACAACGTGACCGGCTGGATCCTGGAGCTCGATCGTGGCCGGGGCATCCCCTACCAGGGCAACTACTCGTCCTGGCTCGTACAGAAGCAGAAGCGCCTCGCGCAGGAGCGCAGCGAGGACGAGTCGCGCCAGCGCACGATCGAGCGCGAGCGCGAGTGGGTCTCGGCCTCGCCGAAGGCCCGGCAGGCGAAGTCGAAGGCCCGGATCAGCCGCTACGAGGACCTCGTCGCCAAGGCATCCGAGCGCGGTGCCACAGCGGCCCAGATCGTCATCCCGATCAAGGAGCGGCTCGGCAACAACGTCATCGAGTTCACGGACCTGTCGAAGGGTTTCGAGGGCAAGGAGCTCATCGACGATCTCTCCTTCAGGCTGCCGCCGGGCGGCATCGTCGGGGTGATCGGCCCGAACGGGGCCGGCAAGACGACCCTGTTCCGGATGATCACCGGCCAGGACGCGCCGGACGAGGGCACCATCAAGGTCGGCGACACGGTCCAGCTCGGCTATGTCGACCAGTCGCGCGACAGCCTGGAGGCCGGCAAGACGGTCTACGAGGAGATCTCCGGCGGGAACGAGATCATCCATCTCGGCAAGCGCGAGATGAACGCGCGCGCCTATTGCGGGGCCTTCAACTTCAAGGGGCCGGACCAGCAGAAGAAGGTGGGCCAGCTCTCGGGCGGCGAGCGGAACCGGGTCCATCTCGCGAAGATCCTGAAATCGGGCGCGAACGTGTTGCTGCTCGACGAGCCGACGAACGATCTCGATGTCGAGACCCTGCGGGCGCTCGAGGAGGCGATCGAGGATTACGCCGGCTGCGCGGTCATCATCAGCCACGATCGCTGGTTCCTGGACCGCATCGCGACCCATATGCTGGCCTTCGAGGGCGACAGCCACGTCGAGTGGTTCGAGGGCAACTTCCACGACTACGAGGAAGACAAGAAGCGCCGGCTCGGCGTCGACGAGCTCGGCGGCGGCAAGCAGAAGCACCGGAAGTTCGCGCGGTAGAGGATGCCCTGGCCGGCCTGACACCGGCTCGCTCATCCCGGGCTTCAGGCCGGGATCGGAGATGAACCTCTATCCCCGCGTCCCGCCCACGAGGGCGTATCGCTCGACGTCCTGGTAGCGCTGGACGCGGCTGTCGATCATGGCCTCGAGACGGGCATAGACCTCCGGCACGGACAGGCCGCGACGGCCGCGGCGTCTCGCGTCGTAGAAGATCGCGGCATTCGCACGGGCGGCGGCGGGAAACATGCGGGCCGCCTGTGGGGGCCGCTTCCGGTCCCGGAGCGCGATGAACCGCGCCGCATCCTCGAGCCCCAGGAAATGCGCGAGATACATCTCCGTCGCGCTCAGCTTGCGGCCGATCCTGAGGCCGATCTGCTCCGCATCGCCCTTCAGAAGCTCGGCCGCCATCACGGCCGCGAGGTAGGGATCGCGCCGGAGGTCGAGGATGCGGGCCCGCATCGCGTCGTCCTCGACGACGGGGCGATCGTCCGCCAGCGTGATCGCATCCGCCTCCATGGCGAGCCCGTGCCGGTCGCCCGCCCGGCGCACGACGTCGAGCCAGGTGCGGTCGATGAACTGGAACAGGCCGGACGCGCTCGAGGTCGAGGCCTGGACCTCCGTCCGGAAGCTCGATTCCTTGTCCGCGAGCGCCATGAGATAGATCGCGTCGACACCGGTCGCGGCGGCTGCCCGGACGATCGTCTCGACGACGCGGCGCGGCACCTCGCGGGAGCCGAAGCGCAGGAAGGCTTCGACCTCCTGCCGGGCGCCATCGAGGCGCACCGCTTCGCGATCCTCCCGACTCCGCGCGAAGACGGGGCTCGCCGGGATCGTCACCGCCGCCGGCAGCAGGGGAACGGCGACGACCGGCTCGATCGACGCGTAAGCCCTGCCGACGGGCGCGAAGGCCGAGACCGGCATGACGGCGCTCGCGACGACGCCGACCACCAGGCACGCCGCGAACCGGCCGACCTTCGTCCCGGCCCGGTCGATGGCGTCGAGGGTGGACGCGAACCGACGCGCCGTGCGGGTCCGCAACGGTCGGGCCGCGAGCCAGACGACCCCGCCGTCGTCCCGGCCGGCCTCTCGCCCGAACGCGCCCTGAACCACATCCCGCATGTCGATCCTTCGCTCCCGAGGCCGCGGTCTTCGAAGGCGGGATCTGGACACCGGATGTGGCTGGAATGGGACAGGGTCAAGATTCTTTCGGAACCCTTCGACCCTCTCTGCGTTATGTGTCGCTCCCAAGAGGGCAGGGCGCAGACATCCGAACCCGTCTGCTTCAGTGGGTCGAACGCGACGGCCCGAGCGGGCCGGGATACACGATCCTGACGGTTCGGCGGCCGGGTTCGGAGGATTTCGGCTCCGATAGGGACGCCCTGACGCCTCGTGCTGGCGGTGACGGGATCGATTCGTAGATCGACGTCGGCTGAAAGACGGCCCGGCCCGCGGCCTCGTCGAACTCGGCACGATCCCGCGACGCCTCCTGAGCGAGCGCGGGCGAAACGGACAGAACCGCCCAGACAGACAGGAACGCAGGCTTCATCGTGACTTTCACCACCAAACGACGGACGCAGGAGGCGGTGGCGGAGAAATCGTCGAGGCGAGTGGTCGGAGCGAGAGGATTCGAACCTCCGACCCCTAGTCCCCCAGACTAGTGC
>CAXTKM010000175.1:0-8843 GCA_964244795.1 uncultured Enterovirga sp. | reverse complement strand
GTAGAGCTTGGACGCGACCTCGAACATCTCCTCGGGCGCGTAGTCCGGCGCGAACGCGCCGTAATTGCCGAGAAGCTCGGCCATCTTGCCGCCCTCCGGCGGGCCTTCCACGATCTCGAGGTTGCCCGGCGGATCGCCCGGCAGCGCGACCTCGTCGTTCGACCAGATGCCCGCGGCCTCGGCGTAGTCCGGCGAGCCGAAGCGGTAGAGGCGGCGGTGGCTGCCCTCCTGCAGGTACTTCTGGCACTCGGGGATCTTGGACAGCTCGATGTTCGGGGTCGGGAGCATCTTCTCGATCGCGACGCCGGTCAGCTTCTTCAGCGCGAGCCCGTAGGCGTGGGCGTGGACCGAGCCGCGCACGAGCAGGTAGCCGCAGACCTCGCGGCCGGTCGGCTCGGTCATGGTCTCGTAGACCCGGAGCTTGTGGATGCGGGCGCCGCATTCGAGATGGAAGTTGTGCAGGAGGTCGATGATCAGGTTGCCGGTCGTGGTGACCATGTCGGCGTTCCAGGACATCGCGTTCGAGTTGATCGGCATCGCGCCGCCGCCGTTCGCCAGGAAGCCGCCCGCGAGCCGGATGTCCTGCATGTCCTCGAAGGGCGCCTTCGAGACGTCGACGTTCTCGGTCGGGTCGCCCGGACCGTTGTTCAGCATGGAGATGCCGTTCGACACGAGCTCGACATGACCAAGCTCCTCCATGAAGATCGCCGAGACCAGGCTGTAGAACGGCCGGAGCTTCGTCTTGTTGCGGAAGTTGAAGCTCTGGAACATATAGTTCCCGAGCGTCGACATCTCGCCGTACTTGCCCCCGAGCAGCTCCTGCAGGGCGGCGGCGGCGTTGGGATTGGGCTTCTTCGGCTGCGGCAGCTCGGCCTGGAGCTTGTCGATTCGCATGAACATGGGCGGTCTCCGGATGCACCGTTGGGGCGTCATCCGGGCAAGAAGCGGATCGGTCCGATGTTCCCGTCCGGTCGGGCACCGTTTCGTGATCCCTCCACCCGCTCGCCCCGGCGAAAGCCGGGGTCCCGGCATCGCGCGAGGCCGGGTGCCGGCTTTCGCCGCCGGGAGCGGGCGAGCCGATGTCAGCCCATCACGAAGACGTTCAGCTTGTTGCCGTCCGGGTCGCGGAAATAGCCCGCGTAGAAGCCCGGGAAGCGCTCGCCGGGCGCGCCTTCGTCGGTGGCGCCGTTCGCGAGGGCGAGGGCGTGCAGCCGGTCGACCTGCGCGCGGTCCTTGGCGGAAAGCGCCACCATGACCCCGTTGCCGACGCTCGCGGGCTGGCCGTCGAACGGCTTCGTCAGCCCGATCCCGGCCCCGCCGCCCGGCTTGCCCCAGGCGATGAACTGCTCGTTCTCCATCATGCGGGCGGTGCCGAGCTCCCCGGCCAGCACGTCGTAGAAGGCCGCGGCCCGCGCGAGGTCGTGGGTGCCGAGCGTCACGTATCCGATCATCCTGGGTCTCCCTCCTGGCCGGGTCCGCTACTTCGGCGGCACCCGCATCATGAAATCGAAGTCGCAGCCCTCGTCGGCCTGCGTGATCGTGTCGTGGAAGAGCCGCGCGTAGCCGCGCTCCGCCCAGTCCGGCCGCGGGGTCGGGGGCGCCGCGGCGCGGCGGCGTTCGAGCTCGGCCTCGTCGACCAGGAGGTCGATCCGGCGGCCCGCGACGTCGAGCCGGATCATGTCGCCGGTCCGCACGAGGCCGAGCGGCCCCCCGACGGCGCTCTCCGGCGCGATGTGGAGCACGATGGTCCCGAAGGCCGTGCCGCTCATGCGGGCGTCCGAGATCCGGACCATGTCCTTCACGCCCTCTCGGCCGAGCTTCTTCGGGATCGGAAGATAGCCGGCCTCCGGCATGCCGGGCGCCCCGACCGGGCCTGCGTTCCGGAGCACGAGCACGTCGTCCGGCCCGACCTCGAGGTCGGGATCGTCGACCCGCTCCGTCATGTCCTCGACGCTCTCGAAGACCACGGCCCGGCCGGTGTGCTGGAGCAGGCGCGCGGTCGCGGCGGAGTGCTTGATGACGGCGCCGCGCGGCGCGAGGTTGCCGCCGAGGATCGCCATCGCGCCCTCCTGTTTGATCGGGTTTCCGACCGACCGGATCGCGTCCTGGCCGGGCACCTCCTCGGCCGCCGCGACGACGTCCCGGAGCGTCCCGCCCGTGACCGTCAAGGCGTCGAGGTCGAGCCGATCGCCGAGCTCCCGCATCAGCTTCGGGACGCCGCCAGCATGGTGGAAATGCTCCATGTAGTGCTGGCCGGAGGGCTTCAGGTCGATCAGGACCGGGATCTCGCGGCCGAGCCGGTCGAACGCCGCCATGTCGATCGCGTGCGGCGTCCGGCCCGCGATCGCGGTCAGGTGGATCAGGCCGTTCGTCGAGCCGCCGATCGCCTGCAGGACGACCTGCGCGTTCCGGAACGCCGCCGGGGTCAGCAGCTCGGACGGGAGCGGCCCGCCCGAGACCGCCATCGCGGCGGCGCGCTTGCCCGACGCCTCGGCGATCCGGATGCGCTCCGCATGCGGCGCCGGGATCGTGGCCGCCATCGGGAGCGAGAGGCCGAGCGCCTCCGTCACGCAGGCCATGGTGGAGGCCGTGCCCATGACCATGCAGGTCCCGATCGAGGGCGCGAGCCGGCCCTCGACGACCTGCATCTCGGCGGCCTCGATCGTGCCGGCCCGGTGCGCGGCCCAGTAGCGCCGGCAATCCGTGCAGGCGCCGAGCACCTCGCCCTTGTGGTGCCCGACCACCATCGGGCCGACCGGGACCACGATCGTGGGCAGGTCCACGGACGCGGCCGCCATAATCTGGGCCGGCAGGGTCTTGTCGCAGCCCCCGATGATCACGACAGCGTCCATCGGCTGGGCCCGGATCATCTCCTCCGTGTCCATCGCCATCAGGTTTCGGAGGTACATGGAGGTCGGGTGCGAGAAGCTCTCGTGGATCGAGATCGTCGGGAAGGCCATCGGCATCGCGCCGGCCAGCATCACGCCGCGCTTCACGGCCTCGACGAGCTGCGGGACGCCGCCATGGCACGGGTTGTAGTCGGAATAGGTGTCCGTGATCCCGACGATCGGCCGCTCGAGCGCGTCGTCGGAATAGCCCATCGCCTTGATGAAGGCCTTGCGGAGGAAGAGCGAGAAGCCCTCGTCGCCGTAGCTCGTGAGACCCTTCCGCAACCCGCGCTTCGTCATGTCCGTCCTTTCGCCGAGGTCCGCCGCCTCGGCCCGGCGTCGATGACCGACCTATCCCGAGCCGCTGGGGCGGACAAGCAAGGGCCGGGACACGCAAGGCGCCTGGAGGAGATCAGGCCGCTTGCGCGGAAATGTCGTGCGTGCTTCGAGACGCGGGCCATGCCCGCTCCTCGGCATGACGCCGTTCGGGATTCCACCCCGCGCGTCATGCTGAGGAGCCGGCCGCCGAGCGGACGGCGTCTCGAAGCACGCACCGCCGGCAGAGCTGATTCGAGGAGGAGCACGCCATGATGACCGACGCGATCTACGGGGGCGTGAACGCCGCCGTCCTCACCGCGATGAAGAGCGACCTCTCGGTCGACCTCGACCGCATGGCCGGGCATTCGCGCTGGCTGCTCGCGAACGGCTGCAACGGGCTCGGGATCCTGGGCACGACCGGCGAGGCGAACTCGATCGGGGTCTCCGAGCGCATCGCCGTGATGGAGGGCCTCGTCGAGCGCGGGATCCCGGCCGCGAAGCTGATGCCCGGCACCGGTACGACCGCGATCCCGGACACCGTCCTCTTGACCGAGACCGCGATCCGGCTCGGCTGCCCGGGCGTGCTCGTGCTGCCGCCCTTCTTCTACAAGAACCCGAGCGAGGATGGCCTCGTGGCCTATTTCTCCGAGGTGATCGAGCGGACCGGCGGCCGGGCCAAGCTCTACCTCTACCATTTCCCGGCCCAGTCGGCGGTGCCGATCACCGTCCCGCTGATCGCCCGGCTGATGAAGGCCTACCCGGGCGTCGTGAAGGGCGTGAAGGACTCGTCCGGCGATTACGAGAACACGAAGTCGTATGTCGACCACTTCGCGAAGGACGGGTTCGAGGTGTTCTGCGGCGACGACGGCCACCTGCACCGGCTGCTGAACGCCGGCGGCGCGGGCTGCATCACGGCCGCCGCGAACGTGGGCTCAGCCGTCTCGGCGCAGGTCTATGCCGGCTTCGATCGCGAGGCCGGGGCCGCGGCCCAGGAGACGCTGTCGCAGATCCGCAAGGCCGTCACCTCGGCGGCGCTGATCCCCGGCCTGAAGGCGCTGGTCGCCAGGAATACCGGCGACGCCGCCTGGCTGAACATGCGCCCGCCGCACCTGAAGCTGTCCGGCGAGGCCGAGGCGAAGCTGTTCTCGGCCTTCGACGGCTGCGGGGTGACGCTCGCCCAGGCGGCCTGACCGCGGGGGCGCCTCCTCCGAGCGGGCGCGAACGAACGCGCGGCTCGGCGACGTCGCGCCGGCCGGGCGTCCGGGTGGGCGATCGCGGCCGTGATCGCGGTCGCGGCGATCCCAGCCATGCTGGTCGAGCCGATGATCCCGGGGGCGTTCGAGAACGCGTCCGGCGATGCCGGCCTGACCACCGTGATCGGGCTCCTGGCCGCCTTCGCTCTCGAAGGCGAGCAGATGGGCCGGTGTCGGATCATGCGATCGGGCGACGCGCCGCGTGACGGATCGTCAAGATCCGAACCTCCTCGGCCGCCTCATCGACCTCGTAGAAGACGAGATAGGGGTATCGTGCGACGGAGAGGCGTCGCGTGCCTTGCCGCCCCTGTCGGCCGACGAACGGGTTTCCTTCGATGAGACGCAGTGCCGCGTCCGAGTGCGACTGAACGCGGCGAGCGCTCCGCGGGCTCCTTACGTAGAGATATGCAGCGATCTGATCGAGATCTCGTTCCGCCCGTAAGGTGAGTGGAACTCTCATGTCTCATGGCGGTCGAAGGCTGCCGCGACGGCCTCCGCAGGCGTGAGCGTCGAAAACTCGCCGCGCCGTGCCTGTTCCAGACCCTCCAGGACCGCGGCCCAGTGCTCGGTTTCGATGTCGTCCGGCTCTCCGTCGACCGCCATGCCGAGAAGCGCGCGCGCGATGGCGTCCTGCTGTGCGGGCGGCATGCGTTCGAGCGCCTCGAAGGCCTGCTGAAGCAGCTTGGTCATCGATCGTCCCTCCGATCGTGCATGGTACCGCACTCGGCCCCGACGCGCAGCTTGGCACGCCTCCTGGCACGATGCATGCTGGCCCAAGATCATCGCGAACGGCCCGAAGGCCGCGGGAGGACGGGCCATGACCATCGAGCACGACCGCAGGACGCTCCTCACGGGCTTTGCCGGCGCATCCGCGCTGGCCGCCTTCCCCATGCCGGCACTGTCGCAGGGCGCGTCCGCGAAAACGCTCCGCTTCGTGCCGCAGGCGAACCTCGCCAATTTCGACCCGATCTGGGGGACGCAATACGTCGTCCGCAACGCCGCCGCGCTCGTCTGGGACACGCTCTACGGCGTCGACGAGAACCTGAAGCCGCAGCGCCAGATGGTCGAGGGCGAGGAGGTCTCGTCGGACGGGCTGACCTGGACGTTCAAGCTCCGGCCGGGGCTGAAATTCCACGACGGCTCTCCCGTCCTGTCCAAGGACGTGGTGCAGAGCCTGAAGCGCTGGGCCGCCCGCGATCCGATGGGCATCATGATCACGTCGATCCAGAAGGAGCTGGCGCCGGTCGACGACCGGACCTGGAAGTGGGTGCTGTCGAAGCCGTTCCCGAAGATGCTGCTGGCGCTCGCGAAGAACAACGCGCCCTGCTCGTTCATCATGCCCGAGCGGATCGCGATGACGGATCCGTTCAAGCAGGTGACGGAGTACATCGGGTCCGGCCCGATGCAGTTCGCCCGCGGCGAGTGGGTGCCGGGCGCGAAGGCCGTGTTCACGAAGTTCGCCGATTACGTGCCCCGGCAGGAGAAGGCCTCCTGGCTCGCCGGCGGCAAGCAGATGCTGGTCGACCGCATCGAGTGGATCGTGATGCCGGACGCCGCGACCGCGGCGGCAGCGCTCCAGAACGGCGAGGTCGATTGGTGGGAGAGCCCGATCTCCGATCTCGTTCCGCTGCTGAAGAAGAACCGGAACATCTCGGTCGACATCGCGGACCCGCTCGGCAACATCGGGTCGTTCCGGATGAACCACCTCTTCCCGCCCTTCGACAACGTGAAGATCAGGCGTGCGGTCCTGACCGCGCTGAACCAGGAAGACTACATGCGGGCGCTGGTCGGCTCGGACGACGCGCTGTGGAAGCCGCTGCCTGGCTACTTCACCCCGGGCACGCCGCTCTACACCGAGGCCGGCGGCGACGTCATGAAGATGAGGAATCTCGCGGCCGCGAAGAAGATGCTCCAGGAGGCCGGCTACAAGGGCGAGCCGGTCGTCTGCGTCGTGGCGCAGGACCAGCCGATCACGAAGGCGCAAGGCGACATCACGGCCGATCTGCTGAAGCAGATGGGCATGAACGTCGATTTCGTCGCGACCGATTGGGGCACGACGGGCCAGCGGCGCTCGGTCAAGACCCCGCCCGCGCAGGGCGGGTGGAACATGTTCCACACCTGGCATGCCGGCGCGGACTGCATCAACCCGTCGAGCTACACGGCGATCCGGGCGAACGGTGACAAGGCCTGGTTCGGCTGGCCGGACCTGCCGGCGGTCGAGAAGGGCGTGACCGACTGGTTCGACGCGAAGGACCTCGCCGGCGAGCAGGCCGCAATGGCCCAGCTCAACACGGCCGCGGCCGAGGGCGTCGTCTACGTGCCGACCGGCTTCTTCCTGGGCTACCAGGCGTGGCGGAAGAACGTCTCCGGCATCGTCAAGGGCCCGCTGCCGTTCTTCTGGGGCGTGTCGAAGACGGCATGATGGGCATGGGCGCCGCTTTCCTCTCCCCGCTTGCGGGGAGAGGTCGAGTCCGCAGTCATGCGGACCGGGTGAGGGGCGTTGGAGACTCCCCTTCGTCGGCAGGTCTCCGTAGAGACTCCCAGTCTCCGTTGAGTCTCCAGAGCCCCTCATCCGGTCGCGCTGACGCGCGACTCGACTTCTCCCCGCTCCCGGGGAGAAGAGCCCGCGACTCGGCCACCCGATGATCCCCTATATCGGCCGACGCGTCCTCGCGACGATCCCCGTGATGGCGATCGTGGCGCTGTTCGTGTTCAGCCTGCTCTACATCGCGCCGGGCGACCCGGCCGCGATCATCGCGGGCGACCAGGCGACGGCCGAGGACATCGCCCGCATCCGGGCGAGCCTTGGGCTCGAGCGGCCCTTCCTGATCCGGTTCGGCGAGTGGATCGGCCAGATCCTGCAGGGCGATCTCGGCACCTCGATCTTCACGTCGCTGCCCGTGAGCCAGTTGATCGCGCAGCGGATCGGCCCGACCCTGTCTCTGATGGCCGTGACGCTCGTCCTCGCGATCACGATCGCGGTTCCGCTCGGCGTCGTCGCGGCCTGGAAGGCCGGGTCGTGGATCGACCGGCTCGTGATGGCGATCGCGGTGTTCGGCTTCTCGGTCCCGGTCTTCGTCGTGGCCTATCTCCTGGCCTACGTGTTCGCGCTCGAGCTCGACTGGCTGCCGGTGCAGGGCTACCGGCCGTTGGCCGACGGGGTCGGGATCTGGCTGAAGCACCTGATCCTGCCCTCGATCGCGCTCGGCTTCGTCTACATCGCGCTGATCGCCCGCATCACCCGGGCGACGATGCTCGAGATCCTGTCGCAGGACTACATCAAGACCGCGCGCTCGAAGGGGCTCGGCCAGCGGGCGATCCTGTTCGTCCACGCGCTGAAGAACGCGGCCGTCCCGATCGTGACCGTGATCGGCATCGGGATCGCGCTCCTGATCGGCGGCGCCGTCGTGACCGAGAGCGTGTTCGTGATCCCGGGCCTCGGCCGGCTCACGATCGACGCGATCCTGCGGCGCGACTACCCGGTGATCCAGGGCATCGTGCTCCTGTTCAGCTTCACCTACGTGCTGGTGAACCTCGGCGTGGACCTCGTCTACACGCTGGTCGATCCGAGGATCCGGTATTGAGCGCCCTCCTGGCGCCCCTCGCCCTCGCGCCCGAGCCGCGCCACGCCGCGGCGCGCGAGATGCCGGACATCCTGCCGGCCGTGCGGCGCCGGACCGGGATCCTCGGCCTCGCGCTCCGGCACCCGACCGTGACGATCGGGGCGGTGCTCCTGTTCCTGATGCTCTTCATCGCGGTCTTCGCGCCGTACCTCTTCACGGTCGATCCGACCGCGCTCGCGCCCTCGCGCCGCACCCGCGAGCCCTCGGCCCAATACTGGTTCGGGTCCGACATGCTCGGCCGCGACATCTACTCCCGCGTGCTCTACGGCGCCCGGGTCTCGCTCGTGGTCGGGTTCTCGGTCGCGTTCTTCGCCTCCTGCATCGGCCTCGCGATCGGGCTCGTGTCCGGCTACGTCCGGATCGTCGACGGCGTCGTCATGCGGGTCATGGACGGGCTGATGTCGATCCCGCCGATCCTGCTCGCGGTCGCCCTCATGGCGCTGACCCGCGGCTCGGTCGGGAACGTGATCCTGGCGATCACGATCGCCGAGATCCCGCGCGTCTCGCGCCTCGTGCGCGGCGTCGTGCTGTCGCTCCGCGAACAGCCCTATGTCGACGGCGCGGTCGCGGCCGGCACCCGGACCCCGATGATCATCTGGCGCCACATCCTGCCGAACACGCTGGCGCCCCTCACCGTGCAGGCGACCTACATCTGCGCGTCCGCCATGATCACGGAGGCGATCCTGTCCTTCATCGGGGCCGGCACGCCGCCGATCACGCCGTCCTGGGGCAACATCATGGCCGAGGGCCGGGCGCTCTGG
>CAXTKM010000174.1:0-8913 GCA_964244795.1 uncultured Enterovirga sp. | reverse complement strand
AGCGGGTCGCCCCAGCGCAGGATCACCTCGGCCTCGTAGCCCTCGGCGACGTGGAGGCGGCCGTCGACGCCGGCCTCGATCTCGGGGAAGTCGAAGGCCGGGCGCGCCGCCTCGGGCCGGTCCGCTGCGAGCGCGCGCGAGCCCATCACGGCCGAGATGCTGGCGGCCGCGAGGGCGCCCTTCAGGATGTCGCGGCGGCCGAAGCGCCGGGCGATCATCTCGCCCATGGTCGGGTTGTCGGACGGGTTCGTGGCCTCGTCGCCCTGAGCCTCGAGGTCGGTCGCGCGGATGCGGTGCGGGTCGGTCATGATGGGTCGCCGGTCTGTTTGGAGTCGCTCTAGGATGGCACGGTGACCGCTTCGTGACGCGTTTCCGAGGGCTTTCGGACGATCGCGATCGCGGCTCTTGGATTGTTTACGGATCCATCCTATGTTCGTCTCGTCCGGGGCAACCCGGGCTATGATCGTAGAGGCAGAGTGGAATAGGCGTTTAGGACGCGGGTTCAATTCCCGCCGTCTCCACCACGAGCGCAGACGAAGAGGCGGCTGCGTTGGTGATGGGGACGACTTGGGTTCGACTAGGCGCGATAAAGGCTAGGCTGCGATTGGGCTGAGCTACGGCCCTGATAGTGCAAAACCACAACTGCCAACGATAACGTTGACATGCGTGAGGTCCGCCTCGCGGCGTGACCGAACGGGGCTCGGGAAAGCCTAGCAACAGAAACGGCACCTTCGGGTGCCGTTCCCATTTGAGGATGCCGATCCCGAGGCTGCGTCACGCTCCGGCCATTGCCGGAGCCGATCCTGCCGCCATCGTGAACGGCTCGCGTCAAGACCCTCCCGAACGTCCGCTCCGCGAGCGGGTTGTCACGCGCCCCGCCGAACCAGACGAGACCCATGCTGCGCCGCCTCGAGACCCTGATCGACCCCTTCGCGCCCTTCGACGACGCCGCGATGCCGCCGACCTCCGTCGCGCGGTTCACCTGGCACTACCTGACGCCGATCCGCGGATGGCTCCTCGCCCTTTTCGCGGCCTCGGTCGCGGTCGGCGTGCTGGAGAGCGGGCTCTACCTCGTCATCGGCTGGTTCGTGGACCTGCTCGCCCGCTCGCGGCCGGAGCGGCTCCTCGCCGACCACGGGACTGCCCTCGCGGCGCTCGCCGCCCTCGTGGTCCTCCTCCGGCCGCTGCTCGCGACCGCGCACGAGGCGATCTCGAACCAGGTCATCGTGCCGCAATCGACGACGATGATCCGCTGGCGGACGCACGCCTACACGCTCGGCCACTCGCTCGGCTACTTCCAGGCCGATTTCGCCGGTCGGCTCGCGAACCGGGTCACGCAATGCGGTCCGGCGATCCGCGAGGTCGCGGTGACGCTCCTCGACACGCTGACCTATGTCGGCATCTTCGCGATCGCGGCGCTCGGCCTGTTCGGCTCGATCAGCCTCTGGCTCGCGCTGCCGATGGCGCTCTGGATGGTCGCCTATGTCGGGCTGATGCGGTACTTCGTGCCCCGCGCCCAGACGCGTTCGCTCGCGAATGCCGACGCCCGCTCCGTGATGGTCGGCCGCGTGGTCGACAGCTACACGAACATCCTGACCGTGAAGCTGTTCGCCCGCGGCGACGACGAGCGCTCCTCCGTCCGGGAGGCGCTGCAGCGCTGGATGAGCGCCTTCCTCGACCTGATGCGCCTCATCACGGGCGTGACCGCCATGCTGTCGGTGATGAACAGCCTCCTCCTCACCGCGACGGCGGGCCTGTCGCTGTGGCTCTGGACCCGGGGCCAGATGACGAGCGGCGAGGCGGCGGCGGGCCTCGCGCTCGTGATGCGGATCCTCGCGATGTCCGGATGGGTCATGCAGACCGTGCGGGGCGTGTTCGAGAACATCGGCGTGATCCAGGAATCGATGTCGACCATCGCCCGCCCGCACGCGGTCGTGGACCGGCCGGAGGCGCGGGAGCTTGCCGTGACGCGGGGCGAGATCCGCTTCGAGGACGTGACCTTCAACTACGGCCGCGCCGACGGGATCATCCAGCACCTCGACCTCACGATCCGGGCGGGCGAGAAGGTCGGGCTCGTCGGCCCGAGCGGCGCCGGCAAGACCACGATGACGTCGCTGCTGCTCCGGCTGCACGATCTCGAGAGCGGCCGCATCCTGATCGACGGCCAGGACATCGCGTCCGTGACGCAGGATTCGCTGCGCCGGCAGATCGCTGCCGTGACGCAGGACACCTCGCTCCTGCACCGCTCGATCCACGACAACATCGCCTATGGCCGGCCGGGCGCGAGCCGGGAGGACGTCGAGCGCGCGGCGCGGCTCGCCCATGCGGAGGCGTTCATCGCGACGCTCGAGGACCATCGCGGCCGGCGCGGCTACGAGGCCCATGTCGGCGAGCGCGGCGTGAAGCTGTCCGGCGGCCAGCGCCAACGGGTCGCGATCGCGCGCGTGATCCTGAAGGACGCCCCGATCCTGCTCCTCGACGAGGCGACCTCGGCGCTGGATTCCGAGGTCGAGGCCGCGATCCAGGAGGCGCTCGCCTCGCTGATGGAGGGCAAGACCGTGGTCGCGATCGCGCACCGGCTCTCCACCATCGCGGCGCTCGACCGGCTGATCGTCATGGACGACGGGCGGATCGTCGAGGAGGGCACCCACGCCGAGCTCCTGGCCCGCGGCGGCCTTTACGCCCGGCTCTGGCACCGGCAGTCGGGCGGGTTCCTGGACGGGGGGCAGGGGGTGTTGGCGGAGGCGGCGGAGTAGGGCCGGGCGTTCAGGTCCGTTGTCATTCCGGGGCTCGCGAAGCGAGAGCCCGGAACCCATAAACACTGACGCGGCCGGCATGACGATGCGAGAATCACCTCCGACGTCGTCGGCGTTCATGGGTTCCGGGCTCGGCTTCGCCGCCCCGGAATGACGGCGAAGAGTCAGCATGTCGAAGAGCGCCGCGACCGGGCGGAGACGTCCTGCCGCGTGGCGCGCCGAGCTCGCCGCGACCCTCGCCCTCGCGCTGCCGCTCGTGGCCACGAACCTCGCCCAGACCGGCCTCACGACCGCCGACGTGATCCTGTTCGGCCGGCTCGGGTCGGACGCGCTCGCGGCCGGGGCGCTCGCGACGAACCTCTATTTCGCGCTCGCGTTCCTGGGCATCGGGCTCGTGTCCGCGACGGCGCCGCTGATGGCCGAGGCGCTCGGGCGCGGGCGCGGCGCGATCCGGGATGTCCGGCGGACGCTGCGGCAGGGGCTCTGGAGCTGCGCCGCCGTCTCCGTGCCGGTCTGGCTGCTCCTCTGGCATGGCGAGCCGATCCTCATCGCGATCGGCCAGGATCCCCGGCTCGCGGCCGAGGCCGGGCCTTATCTTCGGGCGCTGCAATGGGGTCTGCTGCCGTTCCTCGGCTTCGGGGTCCTGCGCTTCTTCATCTCCGCGCTCGGCCGGCCGGGATGGGGCCTCGCGGTCGGGCTCGGGGCGATCCCGGTTAACGTCGCGCTCGCGATCTGGCTCATCTACGGCGGCGCCGGCGTCCCGGCTTTGGGCCTCGTCGGCGCCGGGATCGCGACTTCGCTCACCTCGGCGCTGATGTTCGGGGCGCTGGCGCTCGTGCTCGTCCTCGACCGGCGGTTCCGGCGGTGGTCCCTGTTCGGGCGGTTCTGGCGGCCCGACGCGCCCCGGTTCCGGCGTCTCTGGCGCCTCGGCATGCCGATCGCGGCGACCCTCGCCTTCGAGATCGGCGTCTTCAACGCGGCGGCGCTCGTGGTCGGGACCTTCGGAACCGCCCCGCTCGCAGCCCACGCGATCGCGCTGCAGATCGCCGCGACGCTGTTCATGGTGCCGCTCGGCATCGCGCAGGCGGCCAGCATCCGGGTCGGGCTCGCCTACGGGGCCGGCGACCCGGCCCGGATCACGCTCGCCGGACGGGTGGCGATCGGGGTCTCGATCGTCTTCACGGGCGCGAGCGCGCTCCTGCTCGTCCTCCTGCCGGAGACCCTGGTCGGCATCTTCGTCGAGCGTCGGGATCCCGCCCAGGCCGAGGTGGTCGCGCTCGCGGCGACGTTCCTCGCCTTCGCGGCCCTGTTCCAGCTCGCGGACGGGCTGCAGGCCGTCGCGAGCGGCCTGCTCCGGGGGCTGCAGGACACGCGGGTCCCGATGCTGCTCGCCGGGCTCGGCTATTGGGGGATCGGGGCCACGCTCGGCGTCGCGCTCGCCTGGCCGGCCGGCCTCGCCGGCGTCGGAGTCTGGATCGGCCTCTCGACCGGTCTCGCGATCGTGGCGGCTCTTCTTCTCCGGAGATGGACCCGCCGCGGCCGTCCCGGCGGCCCCAACCTCGCGGGCGAGCCCGGGCTCGCGCTTGCCGCGGCTACTGCACGATGAGCTTCAGCTCGGCGACGAGCGGGCGCACCGTGTCGATCTGCTCGCGCACCGCCTGGCCGAACTCGGCCGGCGTCGATCCGACCGCCTCGGCCCCGATCTCGGCCAGCCGCCCCTGCACCTCCGGGAGGCCTGCGATCTTCGCGATCTCCCCGTGCAGCCGGGCCACGATCGCGTCCGGTGTCCTGCTCGGGGCGAAGACGCCGTTCCAGCCGCGGAGCTCCATGTTCGGGTAGCCGAGCTCGCGCACGGTCGGGACGTCCGGCAGCGCCGTCGCCCGCCGCTCGGCCAGCGTCGCGAGCGGCCGGAGCGTCCCGGACCTCACATGGGGGAGGGCGGTCGAGAGCTGGTCCCCGCCCATCTGGATGCGACCGGCGATCAGCTCCTGCACGAGCGGCGCCGCGCCCCGGAACGGGACGTGGTCCATCGCGACGCCCGCGTCGCGCTTGAACACCTCGCCCGCGAGATTCATGATGCTGCCCGGCCCGGTCGAGCCATAGAACAGCCCTGTCCCGCCGGTATGGGCCCGCGCGTAGCCGGCGAACTCGCGCAGATCCTTCGCCGGCACGGCCGGGTGGGCGACGACCAGCATCGGCACGTTCGCGGCGAGCGAGACGGGCGCGAAATCGGCCAGCGTGTGCTTCGCCCGGCCCGCGATCTCGAGCGAGGCCGTCGTGGAGGAGAAGGTGAGATTGTGGAACAGGAGCGTGTAGCCGTCGGGCTCGGCCTTCGCGACGGCATCCGCCCCGACCGACCCTCCCGCTCCCGCCATGTTCTCGACGATCACCGATTGCCCGAGCGCGAGCGCGAGCCTCTGGGCGAAGATCCGGGCGAGGAGGTCGGTCGTGCCCCCGGCCGGGAAGGGCACGATCATCCTGACGGTCCGGGACGGATAGGCGGCCTGCGCGAGGGTCGGCGAGGGGAGGGCCGCAGCCGCGAGTGCGGCGCATGCGAGCCCTGCCGCAACGACATGCCGGCGTGTCCATGGGTGATCGTCGGCCATCGATGTCCTCCCTCGCGGTCTCGGCCCGATCGTCGCGGGCTCTTGGTGCGACACTAGATCATCGCCTGCTCGGGGACGGCAAGTCGCCTCCATCGCCGGCCCGTGTCGCCGACCTAGGCGGCCGGTTCGACGGTGTCTTTCAGGGCCGCTTCCGAAGACACGGCGAGGATGCCCCGGTCGTCGTTCCGAGGCTCGCGAAGCGAGAGCCCGGAACCCATGAACGCCGACGTTCACAGCCGTGGCACCGACAGGATCCTCCTCGACGCAGTCGACGTTTATCGGTTCCGGGCTCGGCTTCGCCGCCCCGGAACGACATCCGCTCCGCGCGAGGGTTGCCAGGATGGCAGCAGGCGAGCACCTCGGCACGAGGACTTCGAGACGGGTCATTTTCGGCCCGGGCCGAAGACGTCCGAACCCCGGCGAGATCGCGTGGACACCCATCTGGAACCATGCCAAAGACCGGCTTCGGCGACCCCTCGTCGCATTGCGCGCCCCCTGGCGAAGATGCTCTGACGAGGGTGCTTTCACGGGTCCGCATGTCGCTTCGGCAGGCACCGCGGACCATCCTGTCAGAGATGCCTGGAGCCTCAGTCTTGGCCACGACCGCCACAGTCACTCCCCCGGCCACACGTCGCGACTTCCTGCTCATCGCGACCGGCGCGGCCGGTGCGGTCGGAGCGGCCGCCGTCGCCTGGCCGTTCGTGGCATCGATGGCGCCGGACGCCCAGGTGATCGCGGCAGGAGCTCCCGTCGATGTCGACCTGGCACCGATCGCCCTCGGCCAGATCGTGAAGGTGTTCTGGCGCGGCAAGCTGATCTTCGTGCGTCACAGGACGCCGGAGGAGGTCAAGGCCGCGCAGGATGCCGAGGTCGCGTCCCTGATCGATCCACAGCCCGATTCCGCCCGCGTCAAGGCGGGCCACGCCGACTTCCTGATCGTGTACGGCAACTGCACCCATCTCGGTTGCGTGCCGCTCGGCAACGAAGGCCAGTACAAGGGCTGGGCCTGCCCCTGCCACGGCTCGGTCTTCGACACGTCGGGCCGGGTGAGGCGCGGACCCGCGCCGGCCAACCTGCCGATCCCGCCCTACACGTTCGTGGCCGACACGAAGATTCGCATCGGCGAGGAGACGAAGGTCGCCCCCGCCGCCGCACACGCCTGAGAGCCAGGTCCCCACAGGTCAAGCCCATGAGCCAGCACGCATCCACCTACGTCCCGAAGAGCGCGATCGGGAAATGGTTCGAAAGCCGCCTGCCACTCGGTGGGCTGGTGCATTCGTCCTTCATCGCGTTCCCGGTTCCCAGGAACCTGACCTACTTCTGGACCTTCGGGGCCATCCTGATCTTCATGCTCGGCGCGCAGATCGTGACCGGCATCTGGCTCGCCATGCATTACGTTCCGGAATCGAAGGCGGCCTTCGAATCCGTCGAAGCGATCATGCGCGACGTGAACTACGGCTGGCTGCTGCGCTACCTGCACGCCAATGGCGCCTCGATGTTCTTCATCGCGGTCTACATCCACATCTTCCGCGGGATGTACTACGGCTCCTACAAGGCGCCGCGCGAGATCCTCTGGATCCTCGGCGTGATCATCTTCCTCCTGATGATGGCGACCGCCTTCATGGGTTACGTGCTGCCGTGGGGGCAGATGAGCCTCTGGGGCGCGGTGGTTATCACGAACCTGTTCTCGGCGATCCCGGTCGTCGGCGACACCATCACGTCGCTGCTCTGGGGCGGCTACTCGGTCGGCAACCCGACCCTGAACCGGTTCTTCGCCCTCCACTATCTCCTGCCGTTCATGATCGCCGGCGTCGTCGTCCTGCACGTCTGGGCGCTGCACGTGGTCGGCCAGAACAACCCGACCGGCGTCCCGATCAAGTCGAGCAAGGACGCGGTCCCGTTCACGCCCTACGCCACGATCAAGGACGTGTTCGCGACGGTCATCTTCATGATGTTCTTCGCCTGGTTCGTGTTCTACGTGCCGAACTACCTCGGCCACGCCGACAACTACATCCCGGCGAACCCGGCCGTGACGCCGGCGCATATCGTGCCGGAATGGTACTTCCTGCCCTTCTACGCGATCCTGCGGGCGATCCCGGACAAGCTCGGCGGCGTCGCCGCGATGGGCGGGGCGGTGGTGATCCTGGCCTTCCTGCCCTGGCTCGACACGTCGCGCGTGCGCTCGGCGAACTACCGGCCCCTGTACCGCCAATTCTTCTGGGTCTTCTGCATCGTGGTCGTCCTGCTGGGCTGGCTCGGCTCGAAGCCCCCGGAGGGCGGATACGTCATCGCGTCGCGGGTCTGCACGGCCTGGTACTTCCTCCACTTCCTGGTGATCCTGCCGGTTCTCGGCCTGTTCGAGACGCCGAAGCCGCTGCCGTCCTCGATCCTCGAGACCGTGCTCAGGGGGAAGGGGTCGTCCGGCAAGGGATCGTCCGGTATGCCGGCCGGGGCGGCCGCCGAGCCGTCGACCAAGGGTTGACAAGGGTTGAGATGTGACGCGCGCAAGGTCAGGACCGATGTTTCAGGCACGTAGGCTCTCGGCGGCCGCGGCCGTCGCTCTCGCGGTCGCGATTTCCGGGGCGGCGAGAGCCGCCGAGGAGGCGCCGCATCCGCCGCGGGAGAGCTGGAGCTTCTCCGGCATCATCGGGACCTTCGATCGCGCCCAGCTTCAGCGCGGCTTCAAGGTCTATCGGGAGGTGTGCCAAGGCTGCCACCTCCTGAAGATCCCGTTCCGGACATTGGCCCAGAACGGTGGTCCTCAGTTCACGGCGGCCCAGGTGAGCGCGCTCGCGGCCGAGTACAAGGTTCAGGACGGCCCGAACGACGCGGGCGAGATGTTCGAGCGGCCGGCGCGCCCGGCCGACACCATCCCCTGGACCTTCCCGAACGAGAACGCCGCAGCGTCGGCGAACGGCGGCAAGGCTCCGCCCGCGCTGCAACTGATGGCGAAGGCGCGCTCCTATGAGCGCGGCTTCCCGTGGTTCGTCTTCGACGCGCTGCCGTTCCTGGCCTACCAGGAGCATGGACCGGATTACATCCATGCCCTCCTCAACGGCTACGAGGACGCGCCGGCCGGCGTCACGGTCCCGGATGGCGGATACTACAACAAGTATTATCCGGGCCACATCATCGCGATGCCGAAGCCGATCGCGAACGATGGCCAGGTCGAATACCCGAAGGGGTCGGACGGGAAGCCGCAGGCGCCGGAGACCATCGACCAATACGGCAAGGACATCGCGGCCTTCCTGAGCTGGACCGCGGAACCCGCTCTCGAGCAGCGGAAGCGCATGGGCTTCATGGTCCTGATCTTCCTTGGTGTCCTTGCCTTCGGGGTCCGGTACGCGAAGAAGAAGGTCTGGGCGAAGATCGGCGGCGAGCCTGAAGGCCTGCCCGGCACCGCGCCGCTCGGGCCGACGGGGTAGGGCGGTTCCGACCGGTATCCAGGCGTGCCGATTCACATGCTGGGGACGTTTCCACCAAATCGGGCCTGTCATTCCGGGGCGGCGAAGCCGAGCCCGGAACCCATACACGCCGACGCCGTCGATGGG
>CAXTKM010000173.1:0-8958 GCA_964244795.1 uncultured Enterovirga sp. | reverse complement strand
AGCGTGGCTGCGCTTTCTGGAGGCGCTCCACGAACGCGGCAAGAGCGGTCGCTACGATGCGGTCGCAGAACCTCGGGCCGTGATCGGGATCGCGCGAACCGTGCAGGCGCACTGCGCGTCCGGCGGGAAGCTCCGCCTATCCCTCGGGGATGGAGAGACCTGATCCACGCACCGGCCGCAACGCACGCCCGTGCGGAACGCCCTGCCTATGCCGAGAGCGCCGGCGCAAGCGTCTCCACCTCTGCCGCATCTCGACCCAGGCGGCCGTCACGGCGCGCCTTATAAGATATACCTTATAAGGCGCGATCGGGTTGTTGCTCGATCTGATCGAGGTATCGGTGGCCTCGAACAGGAGCGGGCAAGCGCGGTCTCTGACGATCGGTCGGAAGCCGCCCTTCGAGCGATGAACCTGGCTCTGCTGTTGGGGGGAATAGAGACCGGCCCGGGGACGTCGTAGGATAACCGGGGCTGCGTTCGGCGGCCGCGTTCCGAGACCACCGGAGATCAGCATGTTCAATCGACGCACGATCATGGCCGCGCCGCTCGTGGCCGGGCCGCTTGCGGCCGGTCTGGCGGGCTACGCCCAGGCCCAGACCGCGACGGCGCCGCCAGCCACGGCAGGGGGCGGCCTCTCGCAGGCACCGGGCTTCTACCGCTACAAGGTCGGTGACATCGAAGTGACCGCGGTCAACGAGGGCTTCTTCAACCGCCCGCTCGACGGCTTCGTCCGCAACGCCGAGCTCGCGGACGTCAAGAAGGCGGTGGCCGATGCCTTCCTGCCGGAGACCGCGCTGCAGATCCCCTTCACGACGACCGTGCTCCGGACGGGCGGCAAGACCGTGCTGATCGACACGGGATTCGGCGACAACGGCCCGCCGACCTCGGGACGCTGGATGGCGAACTTCAAGGCGGCGGGCTTCGATCCGGCGCAGGTGACGACGGTCATCTTCAGCCATTTCCACGCCGATCACATCGGCGGCCTGCGGATGAAGGACGGCACGTCGCCCTTCCCGAACGCGGAGATCATGGTGCCGGAGGTCGAGTGGGCGTTCTGGATGGACGACGCCAAGATGGCGGCGGCGCCGGACGCGGCGAAGCCCGGCTTCATGAACGTGCGCCGCGTGTTCGCCCCGATCGCGAAGGACGTGAAGCGCTACGAGGCCGGGAAGGAGCTCGTCCCGGGCGTGACCTCGGTTGCGGCCTACGGACACACGCCCGGCCACACGGCCCACATGCTGTCCTCGGGCGGGAAGAGCCTGATGCTCGTCGCGGATACCGCGAACCATCCGGCGCTCTTCGTCCGCAACCCGGGCTGGCAGGCCGTGTTCGACCAGATCCCCGACATGGCGCGCGACACCCGCGTGAAGATGCTCGACATGGCGGCATCCGAGCGGGCTCAGGTGGTGTTCTACCACGCCCCCTTCCCGGCGACCGGCCACATCGCGAAGGACGGGGCCGGGTTCAGGTTCGTCCCGGTTCAATGGACCCCGGCAGTCTGATCGCGAGAGGTCGGAGGCCAGCCTGAACGGCGCGGGGTCAGGCCCCCCGCGCCCAAGCGCTCGCCCGACGCGGCGTCCATCGTCGACCGCGAGCGCTCCCCCCCTATCAAGTCCGCCCGGACCCGGAGCGCAGATGCTCTCGAACACGTCGAGAGCGCGGGAACTTGCCTTATAAGGCACGTCTTATGAGCCGTGCTGGGCCGACACGATTCGTTTGGTGCCTCGCCGGGAGGCGGACGCAGGCGCACCGCGCTTTCGCGCGGAGCCTGAGCCTCCTGCAGCCGGATGTCGTCTCGGCGCGGCAAGGCCGGCTGTTCGAGGGATCGTCCTGCGTCGCGGGCGACGCCGCTTCCCCAAGTCGCCTTCCCTCGTATAGAGCGATCCGCCCGGTCCTGCCGGGCGGATCGGCCCGAGGCCGAAGGGAATGGCTCGACATGGCGCGGCGCTACTCGACGGTCGCCTTCGTCGCGAGCTCGACCCCGGATGCGATCGAGGCGGAAGCCACGCTGAAGGCGCAATATCGGCATGTCGACCCGGAAGCGGCCGACGTCGTGGTCGCGCTCGGCGGCGACGGGCTCATGCTCAGCACGCTCCACCGGTTCTTGGGCAGCGGGAAGCCGATCTACGGCATGAACCGGGGATCGGTCGGGTTCCTGATGAACGAGTTCCGGCTGGACGACCTCCTGGACCGGCTCGACGCGGCCCAGCGCAGCGTCGCCCACCCGCTCCTGATGGAGGTGCTGGACACGGAGGGCCGGGAGCACCGCGCGCACGCGATCAACGAGGTCCACATGCTGCGCCAGACGCACCAGACCGCGAAGCTCCGGGTCGAGGTGGACGGCTACGTCCGCTTGGCCGAGCTGATCTCCGACGGCATCCTGGTCGCGACCCCGGCCGGGTCGACGGCCTACAACCTGTCGGTGGGCGGCCCGATCCTGCCACTGAACGCACCCCTGCTCGCGCTGACCCCGATCTCGGCCTTCCGGCCCCGGCGCTGGCGCGGAGCGCTCCTCCCCGATCGGGCGAAGATCACGGTCACCGTGCTCGAGCCCGAGTTCCGGCCCGTGAGCGCGGTCGCCGACCACACCGAGTTCCGGCGCGTCTGCCGGGTCAGCGCGTCCATGGACGACAGCGTCGACCTCGTGATGCTGCACGATCCCGGCCACAGCCTGGACGAGCGGATCCTGCGCGAGCAGTTCGGGAACTGACGGCGCCGGGATCGGCGCCAAGCGCCGGTCAGGCCGCGATCCGGTCGCGCCGGTCGGGCTCGATCTCGAGCCGCCCGGGCGCGTATTCCAGTACGAGCGCGAGCGCGGCGCGGTCCGCGAGCCCGCTCGCGACGAGGCGCGCCTCGTCCCGCGCGGCTTCGGCTTCGAAGCGCCGCAGGAGCGCGACCAGCCGACCGGCTTCCTCCGACGGCATCGCCTCGCAGGCCGAGAGCGCGCGTTCGACCATCCGGCGCGACAGCGCCGGGCCGAGCCCGCCGTCCCGCGCGGAGGCTGTCTCGTGCAGCGCGGAGAGCGCCGCCTCGAAGGCGGGCCGCAGCGCCTCCGGCATCCCGGTCCGGCCGTAGAGGGCCCGGAACGCGCCGCTGCGCTCGTCGTGGAGGATCGCGGACACCCGGCGCGGGGTCAGTCCCGACAACTGCGCGAAGGCGGCCTCCGCGAAGGGGAGCGAGCGCGACAGGATCGCGCGCAGGATCAACCCGGACGTCAGTTGGCCGGACCTGCGGAGGTGCTGGACCAGCCGCTCGGCGCCGTCCTCGTCCGTACGGGTCGAGAGCGCGACCGCGGTCCTGTCCTTCGCCTCGCGGGTGACCCGCCCGGTGCGCTCGGGGCTGAGCCACCCGGCTTCGGTCACGAAGCGCCCGAGCGCTTCCGCGAGCGCGGCCGCGATCGCCTGGGCGATCTCGACCGGGAGATCGGGCCGCGCGAGCAGGGCCTCCCGGAGCGCTCCGTCCCCGCCGTGCCGCTCGACCATGCGGGCGAGGCTGAAATCCGCGATCTCGGCGCCCGGGTTCCTGGCCAGCACCGCGAGGGCGGCCGGCACCCCGATCTCGGCCAGCGCCGCCGAGACGGAGGTCGAGAGCGACGCGCGCGACGCGATCGCGCATTGCAGCGCCTCGTCGCCGAGCGCGGCCCCGTCGACGAGGTCGCCGTCGTGAAGCAGCGGCGAGCGGGCGAGAACCAGCGCCGCGACCTCGCTCGCGTCTCCCGCGAGCGCGATGATCACGTGCCGGGGGGCGGCGGGCGAGGCGCCGAGCGTCTCCGCGAGCGCGCGCCGGACGAGGGTCGAGCCGTCGTCGAGCATCGCGGTCAGCGCGGTCTCGGCCTCCCAGCGGTCCTCCGGCGTGAGGTCCGAGTAGAGGTAGGCGTTGCAGAGCGCCGTCACGGCCTCGGCGCGATCGCCCGGCAGCGCCTCGCGGGCCCAGAGGAGGAAGCGGCTCACGATCATGGGCGCAGCCCCCTCGCGACGGAGCGCAGGTCGATCGGAGCGCCACCCGCGCCGCTGCGGGCGGCGGACAGGAAGGCGGGCCGGATCGGGGGCAGCGGCAGGGAGGCGGTCCGGTCGGAGACCGGCGCGACCGCGGGCGTCGGGGCATCCACCGCGGCGGCCGGTGTCGCGTCGGAGATCGCGACCGCCGGCTCGTCGCCTCGCGGGGCGGAGCCCTCCGACCGCGGGAAGAACGACACCGCGCTCGGGCGGGCGACCCGCGAACCGTCCTGGTTCGCGCGCCAGATCCGGGCGACGGCGTCCGAGAGCGGCCCGCGGCGCGCTCCCGTCTGGAACAGGCCGTAGATGCCGGCCGGAGGCTTGTCGGCCGCAGCCGTCGCGTCGGCGGCGGCCGGGCGGGCGACGGTCGGGCCGGCCGTCGCCGTCGGGGCAGGAGCGGTCGGGCTCTGGGCGAGCACGCCGTAGACCTCGGCCGCGCCCCTGGCGCGCCCGCTTCGGTCGAAGAAGATCGACCGGTTGGCCCGCGCCGCCTCGGGGAAGTCGGATGCGGCGGGCCGGGTCGGGTTCGTGGCGGCGGCGGAGATCAGGTCGGCCGCTCCACGGGCGCCGAGGACGTGCGCGATGTAGAGTTCGCCCGCGCTCGGGTCGCGTCCGGTCGCGGCCGCGAGGGAATCGCGGTTCCGCCGCGTCAGCACGCCCGCCATGGCGGAGGCGACCTCCGGCTCCTCCCGGAGCTTCAGGATCGCCTGCCGGGCCTCGGGATCCGGCACCGTGAACGTTCCGTCCTGCCGGGCGACGACGGCCTTCGATTCGGCCGCGAGCCCGAGACGGTCGCCGTCGCTCTTCACGACGCCGAGCCAGGTCTGCTCGATGAACTGGAACAGCCCGGTCGCGGAGGAGGTCGGCGCCTTCGCGGAGGGGTCCAGCGCGGATTCGCGCTTGGCGGTCCGCAGGAGATAGTCGAAATCGCTGCCGGTCGCGTCCGCTCCCTTCCGGATCGCCTGCGTGACGGGATCGGCGGTGCCGACCGGCGGGGACGCGGGTGGGCTCGGGGTCGTGAACAGGAACATGCGGAAGACGCCCGAGACCAGGCGTCACCGTGACGACGCATGGTAAATGAAGCCTGAAGCCGGGCCGTTTCGGCGCGCAGGACAGGACGCGATCCATGTCGTCGACCTCGCGGATGCTTCGGCTGATCGGTCCCCTCGGCAGGCCCGGTCCCTCGACCTTCGTCCGCCTCTCACCCTTCCCCTCCGGCCTGACGGAGGCGGAGCTCGACGCGGCATGGCCAGGTCGGTCGGACGGTTTCGCGCTCGCGGGAGCCGTCGGGGCCGCCGATATCGATCGGATCGGCGTCATGCTGTCCGTCCGGGAGGCGGAGCACGGGCTTCCGGACGGCACGGTCCCGGTCGTCGCGTTCGCGACCGACACCGCCGCGGGCCTCCTCGCAGTCCCGAGGCTCGGTGCCCGGACCGGTGGCCGGCTCGTCGGGATCGCCCACGATCCCGAGCCGCTGCGCGCCGCTCTCGGATGCGAGCCCGGCTCCGCCGCGTTGGCCCACGCCCGCGTCATGACGCTCGTCGCCGCAGCCGCGGCCGGCGTGCCGGCGGTGCTGGTCGCAGGTTCCGGCATCGCGCGCGCGCACCTCATCGCCGCGCGACGGGACGGGTTCGCGGCGGCTCTCGTCGGCGACGACCGAGCAGGCTCTCTCGCGAGAGACGTCTTCCAAGGTCCCGACGATCGAGCGTCCGAGAAGCCACCGCGCTCCTCATCCTGAGAGCTTGGCGGAGAATCCTGATCGACCTCCTGCGTCATGCTGAGGAGCGCAGAAGGCGCGTGCCGAAGCACGCATAACGGTCTCGCGTGCTTCGAGACGAGCCGCTTCGCGGCTTTCCTCAGCATGACGCCGGGAGGAGTTTCCGTTCAGGGTCATGCTCTGAAATGCCGACCGAACTTCAGCCTCGAAGGACGCACGATGGCCGAGCGTGCCCCGAAGCCCCGCTTTGCGGCGCTGCTCGGCATGACGAACGTGGAAACAGACGCGTCGGCCAGCTCCAGCCCCGGCAGTGAGATCGAGCCTGTCTCGGCGCTCGCAACGATGCGGCTTGAAACATCGCGCGACGGCTTGTCCGTCGAGGTCATCCGCCCTATCCGACAATCGTCTCATCTCGGACAGACAGGTCAGTCCCCATGCTCAAGCGTACCATTCTCTTTTCCGTTCTTGCCTCCGTCCTCGCGTCCACTGCGGCCTTTGCTCAAGGTCGGCAGGACTTCGCCCTCGTGAACCGCACCGGCTACCAGATCGACGAGGTCTATGTCGGACCGGTGAGCAGCTCCAACTGGGGCGACGACGTGATGGGGAAGAATTCGATCCCGGACGGAGAGACGGCGAACATCAAGTTCAGCGGCCGTTCGTCTGCCTGCAAATGGGACATTCAAGTCGTCTACAACGACGGGGACAAGTCCGAGTTCAGGAACGTCGATCTCTGCAGCGTCAGCACCGTGACATTGTACTGGAACCGCAGCGCCGGGACGACGCGCTTCGTCGTCGAGTAGCGGCTCGCGGGATCGCTGCCCGGCCGGGCGTGATCTGGTGCGGACGGCGGGGGTCGAACCCGCACGGGCATAGCCCGAGGGATTTTAAGTCCCTTGCGTCTACCGGTTTCGCCACGTCCGCCAGCGCATCATCGATAGAACCGGCCGGCCCCGCGGATCAAGCGCGGGGCCGGCTCTCGGGCACTCGGAATCCGTAGAGCCAGTCGTAGCGGGCGCTCATGCCCTCCGGGCCGAGGCGGCGCATCACGAGATCGCGGGCGAAGGCGAGCGGACCGCCCGCGTGGTAGACGCGGCCGTTCCGGCGGGCCTGGTCCTGAACCTTCCGGACTCGCGCCAGCCGCTCCCGGCCGTAGCGCGCGACGGTGCCCGGCACGTCGGCCGAGTCCGGCCCGAGCAGCGCCGCGAGATGGGCCGCATCCTCGATCGCGAGCGATCCGCCCTGCGCGAGGTAGGGCAGCACGGGATGGGCCGCGTCGCCGACCAGCGCCATGCGGTCCCGGCCGAGGCTCCGGACCGGAAGGTCGAACAGGGACCAGGCGGACCAGTGTCCGGCCCGGTCCGCGACCGAGCGCAGCTCCGGCGGCGCTCGTTCGAGCGCAGCCCGGACGCGCCCGCCCTCCTCGCTCCCCGACCAGCCCTCGACCGGATCGGATCGCCGCGCGACGACCACGACGTTGAGGATGCGACCGCCCGCGATCGGATAATGGACGACGTGGCCGCCGGACCCGAGCCAGAGCCCGGTCTCGTTCCCGCCGAAACCGGCCGACACCGCCTCGATCGGGATCGTCGCCCGGTAGGCCGCATAGCCCGAATAGGCGGGAGCCCGGCCGTCGCCGGCACCCGCCCGGACCCGCGACCAGAGACCGTCGGCCCCGATCGCGAGATCGGCCCGGATGACCTCCCGTCCGCCACCCTCCGATTCGGTCCCGATCGCGACGGCGTCGGGCGTCTCCGTGATGGACGCGGCACCGCGACCGATCCGGATGCGGATGTTGGGCCGGCTCCGGACGGCGTCGAGGAGCGCCGTGTGAAGGTCCGCCCGCGCGATGGACAGGAAGGGCGCGCCGTGGCGGGTCCGCATCGTCGGCCCGAGCCCGATCGCGCCGATCTCCCGTCCCGACCGCAACCGCCGCACGACGACGCGGTCCGGCTCGCACGCCGTCCTGGCAAGCGCCGGGCCGAGGCCGAGCGCGAGGAGGATGCGGGTCGCGTTCGGCGAGAGCTGGATGCCCGCCCCGGTCTCGCCGAACCCGGTCCGGCGCTCGAGGAGCGCGATGGCGTGCCCGGCGCCGGACAGCGCGAGGGCGCCCGCGAGGCCCGCGATGCCGGCTCCGACGATCGCGACGTTCAAGCCAGGTTGCCCGGCCCGGCGGCGCTCAGGCGGCCTGGTCCGTCCAGATGCAACTGTCCGGCTCGGCCTCGCCGGCCGTCAGGCTCGGCTTGTACTTGAAGTGCGTGCCGCAATAGGAGCAGATCGCGTCCCCGTCCTGCCCCATGTCGATGAAGACGTGCGGGTGGTCGAAGGGCGGCTTCGCCCCGATGCACATGAACTCCCTGGAGCCGACGTGAATCACGCGCACGCCCGGATCGTTGTGGAAATGCGGCACGCCCCAACCAGCCATCTCGCCCGACGCTCCGCGTTCGTCCGATCCCGTGAGCCGCAGGTCTCGCATGGGGCGGAGAGGGCGGCAATGCCGCGTGTCGGGTCACGCGGGGCTCCCTCTCCCGTTTGGGAGAGGGCCGGGGTGAGGGTCGAACCCCAACGGCGGAGCCCGCAGGACCGCGGCTTGCGGGCTCCGCCGGCGGCGTCGTTCCCTCACCCTAGCCCTCTCCCACCCGGGAGAGGGAACAGGTCGCGGCCATCCCGCTCGACTCGGGCGACCTCCCGGCTGGGAGCCGTCTCGTGAGCGTCCCGGAGCCCGGCCTCGCCCGGATCGGCGAGGCCGAGATCGCATTCGTCGACCTGCCGCCGGCCGAGGACGCGACGCCTCGCGAGACGCCCGTGCTCCTGATCCACGGCTTCGCGTCGACGCATCGGGTGAATTGGGTCGCGCCCTCATGGACCGGGACGCTGACCCGCGACGGGTACCGCGTCGTCGCCTTCGACAACCGGGGCCATGGCGGATCGACCAAGTTCCACGAGGCCGGCGCCTACGACACGCCCGCCATGGCGGAGGACGCGCGCGGCCTCCTGGATCATCTCGGCATCACGCGCGCCCATGTCATGGGCTACTCGATGGGCGCCCGCATCGCGGCCTTCTTCGCCCTCGCCCATCCGGAGCGGGCCAGGACCTGCCTGCTCGGGGGGCTCGGGATCCATCTCGTCGAGGGTGTCGGCCTGCCGCTCGGAATCGCGGACGCCATGGAGGCCGGTTCACTCGCCGAGCTCACGGACCCGACGCAGCGCATGTTCCGGGCCTTCGCCGAGCAGAACGGCGCCGATCTCGCG
>CAXTKM010000172.1:0-8976 GCA_964244795.1 uncultured Enterovirga sp. | reverse complement strand
GCACGGTGTGGATCGGCCAGACCTCGTGGCCGAGCCGCTGCATCGGGAAGGTCGCCGACGCGTTTCCGACATGCCCGTAGGCGACGTGCGACTGGATGGAGAGGATGTTCATCGACGACCCTGGGAGGCGGCTCGGACAGGCTAGAGAGCGATCAGAGTTTCGATCCTGAAGGTGTCGTACTCGGTCTTCAGACCGTCGGGTCCACGGTGGAGCAGTCCCGCTCCAGCCAAGGCCTCGACGTCGGCGTGCACGCGACGGTAGTCCCGTCCCAGCGAGCGGGCGAGAGCCCTGATGCTGCTCTGCGGCTGGCCATGAACATGACGGAGAAGAGCGAGCCGCTTCGGCGTCATGATAGACGAAAAGGTCGAGAAATCGTCGAACGAGACGTGGTGCTCGGGGAGAGCGGCGTTCAGCTCGCCGCTCTCGGCGCGGTGCCAAGCGTCGATGAAGCGATCGCCCATCTCGTCGAGCGTGTCACCGACGTGAATGCGAAGGTCAGGCACGGACGTCTCCTATTTCGCTGTCGCCCGCATCCTCGGACGCCTGACGTCCTCGAGGAAATCGTGAACGAGTCGATCGACGGTGGAGAAACCGTAGTCTTCTTCTCGAACACCGTAGTGGCGATGGTCGCCTTTCCCTCTCTCGTTGTCATGGAGGACCGGGCGCTCGACGAAACGACCGTAGAACAACTGATACTTGAAGATGTGCCGCGAACCCGGCACGGGATACGGAACTCGCGAAATCCGAAGCTCTACGATGCACCCGTCACCGAACAGGCGCTTGTCTTCGAAGAGAACAGCCGCTTTCCGTGGAGCCGGTGGCGTATGTCATAGAATGACATAGCCCCTGTCGCGCGGTCAATACGACTCCTCGCTCGCACACCTCCGACCGTGTCTCCGCCGCCCTTGACCTCGCCATCCCGATCGTCCAGGCGCCAAGGGGTCGAGACCACCCGCGGGCCGGTGATGGCAGACCAGGGGACGACGCCACGCCATGAGCTTCGACCAGATCACGAGTTCCGTCGTCGACTTCGTGCGGGCGAACCAGGGCTGGGCGCCGTTCATCGTCGCCGTGCTGGCCTTCGGCGAGTCGCTCGCGGTCATCTCCGTCCTGATTCCCGCGACCGTGATCCTGGCGGGCATCGGGCTCCTGATCGGAGGAGCCGGCCTGTCGTTCTGGCCGATCTGGGCCGGGGCGGTCGTGGGCGCCTTCCTGGGCGACTACGTGAGCTACGAGGTCTCGCGCCATTTCGGCCCGGCGATCCAGAACGCCTGGCCGTTGAACAAGCGGCCCGACCTCCTGGCCCGGACGGAGGCGCTCATGCGGCGGCATGGGGCCTGGGGCGTCTTCATCGGCCGCTTCTTCGGTCCGCTGCGGGCGCTGGTCCCGCTCGTCGCCGGCATCTTCGAGATGCCCCGCCTCCGGTTCCAGATCGCGAACATCGCCTCCGCCCTCGTCTGGGCGACCGGCATCCTGCTGCCCGGCGCCGGCCTGATGGGCTGGCTGAACCGCTGATCGATCGTCAACGCCCGGGCGCGGAGCGGATCTGCGGCAGCAGGAGCGCCACGATCCCCAGCGCCGGCAGCCAGGCGCAGAGCTGGTAGACGAACGCGATCGAGGTCCGGTCGGCGACCTCGCCCAGCACCGCGGCCCCGAGCCCGCCCATCCCGAACGAAAGGCCGAAGAACAGGCCCGACACGAGGCCGACCCGGTTCGGGAGGAGCTCCAGGGCATAGACCAGGATCGCCGGCAGGGAGGACGCGAGGATGAGCCCGATCGGGATCGTCAGCGCCACCGTCCAGAACAGGTCGACGTGGGGAAGGATCAGCGTGAATGGCAGGACGCCGAGGACGGACCCGAGGATGACGGGCTTGCGGCCGATGCGATCGCCGATCGGGCCGCCGATGAGGGTCCCGACCGCGATCGCCCCGAGCGAGACGAAGAGGTAGATCTGCGCGTCACGCAGCGGCACGCCGAACCGGTCGATGAGGTAGAACGTGTAGTAGGACGTGAAGCTCGCCGTGTAGAAGTTCTTCGAGAACACGAGAAGGACCAGGAGCGCGACCGCGGCCCCGGTCCTGCCGCGCGTGATCATCCGCTCCGCCGGCGCGGGCTTGCGGCCGGTGCCGGCCCGCAGGCGGGCGCGGTACCAGCCTCCGACCCGCGCCAGAACGAGCATCGCGATCAGCGCCGCGAGCGAGAACCAGGCGACGCTCGCCTGCCCGCGCGGGACCACGATGAGGGCCGCGAGCAGCGGCCCGATCGCCTGGCCGAGATTCCCGCCGACCTGGAAGATCGACTGCGACAGGCCGTGCCGGCCGGCCGAGGCGACGCGCGCGATCCGGGACGATTCCGGGTGGAAGACCGAGGACCCGATCCCGATCAGCGATCCGGCGAGCAGGATCGCGCCGAAGCTCGACGCTGTCGCGACGAGCAGCAGGCCGACGAGCGAGAAACCCATCCCGACCACGAGCGAAAAGGGTTGCGGGTGGCGGTCGGTCACGGAGCCCACGACCGGCTGCAGCAGCGACGCCGAGAGCTGGAAGGTCAGCGTGATCAGGCCGATCTGGCCGAAATCGAGCCCGTAGCTCGCCTTCAGGATCGGATAGATCGCCGGCAGCAGCGATTGGATCAGGTCGTTCAGGCAGTGGCAGAAGCTGATCGCCGCGATCACCGCGAAGACCGGCCGCTCCGGCCGCGTCGCGACGATCCCGCTCTCCTCGGTCCTCGCGTCCATCAAGGCCTCCCGAGAGGCGCTGCCGCCCGCGAATCGTGCTTCTCTCTACGGCGGCTTCAGGCCCGGTGTCTGCCCCGATCTCCGCGGGGCTGACCCGAAGGATCAGCCGGAAAGGTGTTGACCAACTCTCCTGATGCTGAAGACCTTTGCCCAGACACCCCCTGTGTCATCCCCGGCGCCCGCGCAGCGGGCGGGGATCCAGGGCCACGACGCGTTCGCCTAGATCCCCTTCCCCTCCGCTTCGCTCCGGCCGGGGATGACACAGGCCATTGGTGCACAAGGCGCCAGGATCAGGAGCGTCGTGACGTTGCCCTTCTCGCGTCACACGGTGATGAGCTGCGCCGCTCCGGCCGCGACCGCGCGCCGGAGGATCGCGAGATAGCGCGGGTGCAGGGCATCCGACGGCGTCAGCTCGCCCAAGGCGTCGCCGTCGTGCTCGTCGCGCTTCATGAACACGATCGGGGCCGCGACCGGGACATAGACCGCGCCGCCGATGTTGTGCAGCGTCGACACGATGCCCCGCATCTCGTTGTCCTCGTCGAGAAAGGACAGCGTGATCGACCGGAGCCATCCGTCCCGGCCTGAGACGAGATAGAGGTAATGCGAGGGGTTCGGGATCCAGATCCGCCCGTGCTGCGTGTGGCGGACGTCGGACCGGCTGCGCTCCTCGAAGACGAGACCTCCGCCGACGTCGTCCCACGCGATGTCGACGAGGTAGGTGTAGATGTTTTCCCGCGTCTTGAAGGCGGGCCGCACGACGAGGTACGTGCCGGGATAATGTGAGAGCGACGACTGCGCGTAGCCGCCCCATTGCGCGGGCGCGGTGCTCCGCACGGTCGGGACATCGTGTTCGTCGAGGCTGATATCGTAGCGACTGGGGCGCGGGGCAGGCGGCCTCGGCGGCGGGACGGGAGGGGAGGGTGGGTCGGCGACGGCTTCGCGAGGCGGTCCTGCCGGCGTCGCGGGCCCGGCCGCTCCGGCGAGCGCGCGCTCCACCTCGCGGATCAGACGATCCGCGTGGTGGTCGAAATCCTCGCCCGGATCGACCCGGCACGCGTGCCGGAAGACCACGCTCTGGAGAGAGTCGGGGATCTGGCCCGGGGACGGCATCTTGGTCGCGCCGATCAGGAGCGGGATGATCGCGATGCCCTGCCGGAGGGCGATCTCGAGCTCGATCCGGACGGGGTCGGTCTCCTCGTGGATGCGGGCCTGCCCGCCGCGGTTCGGTCCGCGCCAGGCCCGGCCGATGACGGCGATCAGGACCCGGCAGGTCTTCAGCGCGTCCCCGACTTGGAGGCGGAAATCGGTTCCGGCAGAGATGCCGTCGATGTCGCGGAACACCGCCTCCCGGCCGAAATGGGCGGAGAGGCGGTCGAAGAGCCGGCCCGTGATCGCCTCGGAATCGTCCCGGCGATAGGAGATCGCGATCTGGCGCATCCCTGCGGTCCGCGGGTCCGGCCCGGTCTCGCCCCGGGCCCCGTCAGCTCGACGCGCGCTTCACGAAGCGATCGTCGAAGGTCGCCGCGAGGTCGATCTTGGCGCCTGCGAGCTCCGGATCGAGGAGCCGCAGCATCTCGAGCGTGCTCTCCTGTCCGGCGGCCGGGATGATGCCGGTCCGCGAGTAGCTCTCGAGCGAGTTCTTCACGGCCTTTAGGTAGAGCGGCTTGTCGCCGAGGTGGTACTCGGTCGGCACGAGGTCCGCGACCATCTCGGGCGTCGCGCCCGCGAGCCAGCGCAACGCCTTCACGTGGGCATTGACGAGGCGCTGGGTCGTGTTCGGGTTCGCGGCGACGAAATCCGACTTGAGGTAGACCACGGCCGCGGGGTTCGACCCGCCGAAGAGGGCTTTCGTTCCGGCCTCGGTGCGGGTGTCGACGAGCGTCTGGATCAGGCCCAGCTCCTCGAGCTTCGCGATGATCGGGTCGAGATGCGAGACGATGTCGATCTCGCCCTTCTGCATCGCGGCGACCGCGCCCGCCCCGCCCCCGATGCCGATGAAGGAGGCATCGGTCGGCTTCAGGCCCGCCTTGACCATCGCGTATTGCGCCGTGATCGCGGTGGAGGAGCCCGGCGCCGTGACGCCGATCCGGCGGCCCTTGAAGTCGGCGGCCGACTTGATCTCGCCCGCCTTGTCCTTCCGGACCGCGATCGTGATCGCCGGGAAGCGGCCGAGCTCGCAGACGGCCTGGATCATCTGGCCCTTGGCCTGCATCCGAATCGTGTGCTCGTAGGCGCCGGTCACGACCTCGACCGAGCCGCCGATCAGCGATTGCAGGGACTTCGCGCCGCCGCCGAAATCGTTGATCTCGACGCTGAGGCCCTCTTCCTTGAAGAAGCCCTTCCGCTCGGCCACGGTCAGCGGGAGATAGTACAGGAGCGGCTTGCCCCCGACCCCGAGCGCGACCTTCGCATTCTCGGGCGCGCCTACGGATTGCGCGAAGGCCCGCTGGCCGCCGAGCGACAGCCCGGCGAGCGCGGCCGCGCCGCCGAGAAAGGTCCTGCGTTCCATGCCCGATCCTCCCGATGTCTTCTTCGTCTTCGCCGAGCGTTCTCGCAAAGTCGCGCCCGAGGCGCAACGCGGGGGCTCAGGTCCGGACCGAGCCCTGCTGCTGCCCGGGCCGCCACACGAGGAGGCGGTTCTCGACCGCGGTCACGACGGCGTCGATCGCGATGACGAAGATCGACAGGATCACCATGCCGGCGAAGACGCCGGTGACGTCGAACACGCTCTCTGCCTCCTGGATCTTGTAGCCGAGGCCGGCCGACGAGCCGAGGTATTCGCCGACGACGGCGCCGACCAGCGCGAAGCCGACGGAGGTGTGGAGCGAGGAGAACATCCAGGTCAGCGCCGAGGGCCAGTAGACGTGCCGCAGGAGCTGGCGCTCGTTCATGCCGAGCATGCGGGCGTTCGACAGCACGGTCGGCGAGACCTCGCGCACGCCCTGATAGACGTTGAAGAAGACGATGAAGAAGACGAGCGTGAAGCCGAGCGCGACCTTCGACCAGATGCCGAGCCCGAACCAGAGCGCGAAGATCGGTGCGAGGACGACCCGGGGCAGGGCGTTCGCGGCCTTGATGTAGGGGTCGAACACCGCGGCCAGGATGGCGCGGCGCGCGAACAGGAAGCCCATCAGGATGCCGCCCCCGGCCCCGAACACGAAGGCCAGCACGGTCTCCTGCAGGGTGATCCAGAGATGCCGCCAGATCTCGCCGCCCGCGAACTCCTTGCTGACGCGCGCGATGACGTCGAGCGGGGTCGAGAAGAAGAACTGCGCGTTCTTGACGCTGCCGAAGATCGGATACGCGGTCGCGACGTGCCAGGCGAGCAGGAGCGCGAGGCCGACGCCGATCTGCGCCGCGAGGAGCTGGAGGCGGTTCATCGGTTCACGTCCAAGCTGGCGGTCGCACCGCGACATCCTCTCCCCTTCGGGGAGAGGTCGAGTCGCGAGCGGCAGCCCGCGACCGGGTGAGGGGGGTTCCCACCCCGACGATCGCACTCAGGGGAGAGGATTTCGGTCGCGTCGCCCGTCATCACTCCTCCTCCTCGAACGCGTAGGCCTTCTGCACCTCGGCCCGGAGTCGCGACCAGATCTCCTTGTGGATGCGGTGGAATTCGGGGTCGAGGCGGATCTCCGAGGCGTCGCGCGGGCGGGCGAGGGCGATCGGGAAATCGCCGATGATCGTGGCCGCCGGTCCTGCCGACATCACGACGACGCGGTCCGAGAGCGCGATCGCCTCCTCGAGATCGTGCGTCACGAACATCACGGCCTTGCGGTCCTGCGCCCAGAGCTTGAGGAGGAGGTTGCCCATGATCTGGCGTGTCTGGGCGTCGAGCGGGCCGAAAGGCTCGTCCATCAGCAGGATCTCGGGATCGCGGATCAGCATCTGGGCGAGGGCCACGCGCTTCCTCTGCCCGCCGGACATCATGTGCGGGTAGGACGCCCCGAAGGTCCTGAGCCCGACGCGCGCGAGCCAGCGATCCGCCTCGCGCAGCGCGTCGGGCCGTCGGATGCCCTTCGGCTCGAGCGCGACCGCGACGTTGTCACGCGCGGTCTTCCAGGGCATCAGCGCGTCGGCCTGGAAGAGGTAGCCCGCCCGCGCGTTCAGACCGGAGAGCGGCGCTCCGAACACGCCGACGGTCCCGGCGCTCGGCGCGAGGAGGCCGGCCGCCGCGTTCAGCAGCGTGGATTTCCCGCAGCCCGTCGGACCGACGATCGACACGAACTCGCCGGCCGATACCGTGAGTTCGATCCCCCGCACGGCCTCGTAGACGGCGCTTCCACCGACCGCGAAAGTGATCGCGACGCCGGAGAGCGATACGGCAGCGGGATCCTGTGAGCTCGGCATGGATGCGGCAGTCCCGGCCCTGTCGCGCCTGCGGGACGCTTCGCCGGACGCTAGCCGCTCGCCTCCCACCGGCCAACCCGTCATCGCGGACGAAAGAGCCAGGTGTCGACCCCGGGCTCCCAGATCACCGCATCCGGCACGGTGCCGCGATCGACCGGGCCGCCCGGTCCGATCGCGAAGGCGCGCCATCCGGAGAGGGGGGTCAAGGCGGTCGCGAGGCGGCCGTTCGGATCCGGCTCGCCGATCTCGGCCAGGATCCCGGGATGGAAGGAGACCAGGATCACGGGATACTGGTGCGCCAGGAGCGGTGCCATCGCGGGCAGGAGCCCGTACTCGCCGCCCTCGATGTCGAGCTTCACGAAGAGGCGCACCGCCGGCTCGACCAGCCGGGCGAGCTCACCCGGCGTGATCGCCTCCGCGGTCCAGCCCCGACCGGCTTCGGCCAGGAGGATGCTGGACATCGAATCGCCCGGCTTCCGTCTGGCTCCGAACGCGACGGTCCCGGCCAGGGGAGCGACGGCCCGCGGGACGACCGTGACCCGGGCCGCGAGATCGGGATTGGCCGCGAGGTTGCGGCGGAGCTGGTCCAGCGCCGCGGGATCGGCCTCCGCCGCGACGACGCGCGCGCCCAGCCCTGCCGCGTAGAGCGAGATCGGGCCGACCCACGCGCCGAGATCGAGGACGACGGTTCCCGGTCCGACATGGGCGTCGAGAGCCGCGAACGTGCCGGCTTCCCACGTCCCCGACGCGACGCGGTCCCAGAAGGTCGGCTGATCGTCGTCGGCCACGACCTCGAACCGGCCGAGCCAGACCGTTCGTGCGGCCCGATTCACCGCCTCGGCGCTCACTCCAGGCCGAGGCAAAGCCGAGTCGCCTCGAACTGATCCTGGTACGTCGGGTGGAGTTCCGGCGAGGCCGAATAGGACAGGCTGTAGACGGCGGCTCGGCCGAAGGCGAGGAGGATGCGCTGCCCGAGGAGAGGCGGCTCGGAGCCGCGTCGCACGAAGCAGTTCATCTGCGACGCGTCGAGCGTGCCGAGGGCCGTGGACGCGTCGTCCTCGCACTCGGCCGCGAACCCCGCCTTCTCGTATCCCGCAATGATCGTAGCCTTCACGGCCGCCGTCTCGACGCCCGGGTCGACCCGCTGCTCACCCGACCTGCGGACCCTGGTCAGGTCGATCCCCGCGTCCGGCCGGCCGTCCTGCCGAAGCTTCAAGGCCCGCAGGTGCACATCCTCCGGCGCCGCGGGCTGTCCCTGCGGGCCCGACTGCGCCGGCAGCTCGGTCACCGACCAGCCGGCCGGAAGGCACGCGCGCAGGTCGGCCGTAGGCGGGTTCGCGTCCGCCTGGCCGAGAGGGACGCAGAGGACGAGCGTGACGACGATCGCGATCCGACGCCGCCCCGTTTGCGACCGAGGGAGTCCGGGCGCCTCGGCGCTCCCGACGAGGCGCCCGATGGTCTCACGCCGCGTCACCGCACCCTCTCCGAGCCCTCCAGCGCGCGGCTCAGTTCTTCGCCTTGTCGACCAGCGCCTTCTCCTTGATCCAAGGCATCATGCCCCGGAGCCGCTCGCCGACCTCCTCGATCGGGTGGGCGGCCATGCGGGCGCGGGTCGCCTTGAACGAGGTCTGGTGGACGCGGTTCTCGAGCATCCAGTCGCGGGTGAACTTGCCGGACTGGATGTCGGCCAGGACCCGCTTCATCTCGGCCTTGGTCTCGCTCGTCACGATGCGCGGACCCGTGACGTACTCGCCGTACTCGGCCGTGTTCGAGATCGAGTAGTTCATGTTCGCGATCCCGCCCTCGTAGATGAGGTCGACGATCAGCTTCACCTCGTGAAGGCACTCGAAATAGGCCATCTCGGGCGCGTAGCCGGCCTCGACCAGCGTCT
>CAXTKM010000171.1:6230-9029 GCA_964244795.1 uncultured Enterovirga sp. | reverse complement strand
TCTCCGACAGCAGCATGCCGTTGCCGAACACGTCGCCCGACATGTCGCCGACGCCCACGACCTCGATCGGCTCCTGCTGGATGTCGAGGTCGATCTCGCGGAAGTGGCGCCGCACCGCCTCCCAGGCGCCCCGGGCCGTGATGCCCATGGCCTTGTGGTCGTAGCCGTTCGAGCCGCCGGACGCGAAGGCGTCGCCGAGCCAATGGCCGCGCTCGAGCGAGATCGCGTTCGCGAGGTCGGAGAACGTCGCCGTGCCCTTGTCGGCCGCGACCACGAGGTAGGGGTCGTCGCCGTCGTGCCGGACCGTATCGGCCGGCGGCACGACGCGGTCGCCGTCGAGGTTGTCCGTGAGGTCGAGCAGCGTGCCGACGAAGAGCCGGTAGGCAGCGGTGCCCTCGGCGAGCCACGCCGCCCGGTCGGAGGCCGGCGGGAGCCGCTTCGGGAAGAAGCCGCCCTTCGCGCCGACCGGCACGATCACGGCGTTCTTGACCTGCTGGGCCTTCACGAGGCCCAGCACCTCGGTGCGGAAATCCTGCGGCCGGTCGGACCAGCGCAGGCCACCGCGCGCGACGCGGCCGAAACGCAGGTGCAGCGCCTCGACCCGGGGCGCATTCATGAAGATCTCATAGAGGGGGCGGGGCCTGGGCAGCCCGTCCACCTTCGCGCAATCGAACTTGAAGGCGACGATCGAGGGCGGCAGGCCGTCGCGTCCGAGCTGGAAGAAGTTCGTCCGGAGCGTCGCGTCGACGAGGTTCAGGAAGCGCCGCAGGATCCTGTCGTCGTCGAGGCTCGTCACCGCTGCGAGCAGGGTCTCGACCCGCTCCCGGGCCTCCGTCTCGCCGCTCCCGGCCGCTTTCGGATCGAACCGTGCGTAGAACAGGTGGACGATCGCGGCCGCGAGATCGCCGTGCCGGGCCAGCACGTCGGCGAGGTAATCCTGGCCGTACGGGATCGTGATCTGCCGGAGGTAGCGGGCGAAGGCGCGCAGGATCGCGGCGTCGCGCCAGCCGAGCCCGGCCTCGATCACGAGCTTGTTGAAGCTGTCCTGTTCGGCGACGTCCCGGAACACCGCGAGCAGCGCGGCCTCGAGCCGCGGCGCGACGGCCTCGATGTCGAGCGGCGCCCCGGTCGCGCGCTCCAGCACCATGTCGTGCAGCCACACGGTTTCCCGCTCGGGGCCGCCGGCCGGCTCGACCCGGTAGGTCCGCTCGTTCACGACCCGGAAGGCCATGCGCTCCAGCAGCGGCACGCGCTCGGAGAGCGGCAGGCTCGCGCCCCGCGAGAAGAGCTTCAGGTTCACCCGGGCCGGCGCGTCGCCGGGGCGGCGATAGAGATCGACCGCGCGCGGTCGCGCCTCCGACAGGGCTTCGAGCCGATCGATGTCCTCGAGCGCCGCGGGTGCGTCGAAGGCCTCGCGATAGGCGCCTCCGAACGCGCCGGCGTAGCGCGTGGCGAGCGCGCGGGCGCGCGGACCCCCGACGCTGCTCTCCAGCGCCTCGCCGAGCCGGTCGGCCCAGGTCCGGGCGATCGCCGTGACCCCGGCCTCGAGCGTCGCGCGGTCGATCGCCGGGCCCGGCCCGTCGCGCCCGATGATGTAGTGCGTGCGGGCCAGCGCTCCGTCCGGCGTGCCCGGATAGACGGCCGAGACGCGGCCGCCGTACAGGCCGGCGAGATGGGCGCCGATCCGCTCGCGCGTACCGGAATCGTCCCGGTCCTTCGGCACGAAGACCAGGACCGAGACGTAGCGGTCGAACCGGTCGGGGCGGGCCAGCACCCGGACGCGCGGGTGCTCGCGGAGACGGAGCAGATCGATCGCGAAGCCGTCCAGCGTCTCGTCGTCGATCTGGAACAGCTCGTCGCGCGGGAAGGCCTCGAGAGTCTCGAGGAGCGTCCGGCCGGCGAAGCTCGCCGGGTCGAAGCCGGCCCGCTCGACGACGCCCGCGACCTTGCGGCGGAGGTAGGGCGTAGCGGAGGCCGGGCTCGCGGACGCGGAGGCCGTGAACAGGCCCACGATCGCGAGCTCGCCCCAGAGCTTGCCGGAGGGCGAGAACAGCTTGGCCCCGACGTAGTCGAGGTAGTCGCGCCGCAGCACGCGCGAGCGCACGCTCGCCTTCATCACCATGAGAGCCTGCGGCCGGTCCATGAAGAGCCGGATCTCGGGCGTGATGCTGGCGAGCTCGCCCCCGCGCTTCAGCACGTTCACGGCCGGATCGCGCAGGAGCCCGAGACCCGAGCCGTCGAGCGGCTCCGGCAGGCCCTCGCGGTCCGGGATTCGGGACGCCCGCATGCCGAGGAGGGTGAAATGGCGCTCGTCGAGCCATTCCAGGAACGCCAGCGCCTCGGACCGCTCGGCCTCCGGCAACGGCGGAGGGTTGGCCCGGTACTCGCTCGCGAGCCCGGAGAGCTGCGCCCGCATGGCGGCCGCGTCGTCCGCGACGGCCGCGACATCCTGATAGGCGCGGCCGAGCGCCTCGATCAGGCTGGCCCGGGACGCCTCGTCGTGCAGCCGGTCGAGATGGATGTGGATGAAGCTCTCGCGGGCCGAGCCCGGCTCCGCGTCGGCCGAGGCTTCGCCCTCCAGGGCCGTCAGATCGCCCGCGCCGTCGCGCCGGACGGACAGGATCGGGTGGGCCACGAGCCGCGGCTCGAGGCGGCGGGCCACGAGCTCGGCCAGGGTGGAATCGAGGAGGAACGGCCGGTCGTCGTTCACGGCCTCCAGCACCGTCAGGTCGCGCGAGCGGCCGCCGGCCGGCACGGTCACGTCGGACATCGTGATCGCGGGCACGCCGCCCGGGCGAG
>CAXTKM010000171.1:0-6220 GCA_964244795.1 uncultured Enterovirga sp. | reverse complement strand
GCGAGGCGCGGCGAGGCGGCGACGCGCCGCCTCCGCGATCCTTCGCAGGGCGTCCTGGCCATAGGCCGCGAGATCTTCCGCCGGCACCCGGGCGAACAGGGTCGCGCCGAAATCGTCGGCGGGCGCCGTCCGGATGGGGTCGAGCCCGTCGTCGCCGACCGGGCCGCTCGAGGTCTGCTCGTCCATCATGCCCTCGCGCGGCCGGCCGCTTCGCGGTCCATCTCCCGCAGGCATAACACGCGGATGACAGCGGTCGAATGTCGCCGCGAGCGGGGACGCCGGGTGGACCATCACCGGGACGCGCCCGGCCGGACGGCCCAAGCCGGCTTTACCCCGCCTTAAATCGCCCGCCTTACGGTCCCCTCGTGGACGGATCGGGGCCGGCATGCCGCCGCGCTCCCGGGAGGCGTGAGCTGGATGGCTGACCGAGGGCGGGCCGGGCGGGAGCGGCGCGAGCCCGCCTTCGGCCGATCGGTCGGCTCGGCGGATCTCGATCTCGCCCTGTCGCGGCAGGACAGGTTCGGGAGCGATCGCGGCATGGCGAAGCCCAAGAATCGCGGCGCCGGCGGCCGGACGCGCCGGCGCCGGTCTGGCCGGTCGCTGATCGGGCGCGTGCTCTACGGCTCCGTGCTCCTCGGGCTCTGGGGCCTGATCGCGGTCGCGGGGCTCGTGGCCTACCACGCGACCCAACTGCCCCCGATCGACAAGCTCGCGGTCCCGAAACGGCCGCCGAACATCGCGATCCTGGCCGCCGACGGCACGCTGCTCGCCAACCGGGGCGAGACGGGCGGCCGCTCGGTCACGATCGGGGAGCTGCCGGCCTACCTGCCGCGCGCGTTCGTGGCGATCGAGGACCGGCGCTTCTACGCCCATCACGGGATCGACCCGCTCGGCATCGCCCGGGCAGCCGTCCGGAACCTCACCTCGCGGGGCGTCCAGCAGGGCGGCTCGACGCTGACGCAGCAGCTCGCGAAGAACCTCTTCCTCACGCAGGAGCGGACGGCCTCGCGCAAGATCCAGGAGGCGATCCTGGCGCTCTGGCTCGAGCACCGCTTCACGAAGGACCAGATCATCGAGCTCTACCTCAACCGGGTCTATTTCGGCGCCGGCGCGTATGGCGTCGAGGCGGCGGCGCAGCGCTATTTCGGCAAGCCCGCCCGGGACGTGACGATCGCGGAGGCCGCGACGCTGGCGGGTCTCGTGCAGGCGCCGTCCCGGCTCGCCCCGAACCGCAACCCGGAGGGAGCCCGCGCCCGGGCCGCGATGGTGCTGGCCGCGATGACCGAGGAGGGGTTCATCCGGCCGGACCAACAGAAGCTCGCGCTGGACAGCCCGGCGAAGCCGGTCCGCCGGGCCGGCGCGGGCTCGGCACAATACGCAGCCGACCTCGTGATGGACGTGCTCGACGACTTCATCGGCACGGTCGCGGAGGACATCAGCGTCGTCACCACGATCCAGCCCGGCCTCCAGGCCGCGGCCGAGCGCGCCGTGGTCGACGAGCTGAACGCCAAGGGCGCGAAGTTCGGGGTCGAGCAGGGCGCCTTCGTGGCGCTCCGGCCGGACGGGGCGATCCGGGCGCTGGTCGGCGGCCGGAACTACGCGGACAGCCAGTTCAACCGCGCGACCACCGCGCGCCGGCAGCCGGGCTCGGCCTTCAAGCCCTTCGTGTATCTCGCGGCGCTCGAGCGCGGCCTCACCCCGGACACGGTCCGGGAGGATTCGCCCGTGACCGTGAAGGGCTGGGCGCCTGAGAACTACTCGCGCGAGTACCGCGGCCCGGTGACGCTCCGGGACGCGCTCGCGCTGTCCCTCAACACGGTCGCGGTCCGGGTCTGCCTCGAGGTGGGTCCGCAGGCCGTGGTGGGCGCGGCCCGGCGGCTCGGCATCGCGTCGTCGCTGAAGCCGAACGCGTCGATCGCGCTCGGAACGTCCGAGGTGTCGCCGATCGAGCTCGTCGGTGCCTTCGCGGCCTTCGCGAACGGCGGCACCGGCGTGATCCCCTACGTGATCGCCGAGGTCAGGGGCCCGGGCGGACGGAGCCTCTATCGTCGCCGCGAGGGCGGGCTCGGCCGGGTGATCGACCCGAACGTGGCCGGCATGATGAACGCCATGATGCGCGAGACGCTGCTCACCGGGACCGCCCGCAAGGCCGAGATCCCGGGCTGGGAGGCCGCCGGCAAGACCGGCACGAGCCAGGATTTCCGCGACGCCTGGTTCGTCGGCTACACGGCGACGCTGGTCGCGGGCGTCTGGCTCGGCAACGACGACGGCACCCCGACGAAGAAGAACTCCGGCGGCAACCTGCCGGTCGAGATCTGGAGCCGCTTCATGCGCCAGGCGCTCGCCGGGACCGAGGCGGCCCCGCTGCCCGGATCGGCCGGATGGCGCCCGGGAGCGGGCGCGCGGGTCGGGGGGGCCGCTGACCGGACCGGCTCGATCGGGCCGGCTCCCAGCCCGTCCCCGGCCGTGCCGGACACGATCCCGGGGCTGCTGGAGACTCTGTTCGGCCGCTGATCGGCGATTCGGGGACAGTCGTTGAGGCGTCGCCACCGCGCTCTGCGAGGAGGACCGCTGGACCCCGGCATCGGATCGCGTCAAGCTTCTCCGTCGAGGCTGGCGTGCCGGCGAGACCGGCCGAACCCGCCATCGTGTCTGCGCCTGGAGCTTGCCATGCCGCGCCGCGCCCTTGTGATCGCCGCCCTCGTGGCATCTGCGGTGGCGTCGAGTCCCGGGCGCGCGTCCGACGACCGCCAGGACTGCGCGACGGCGGAGGGGCAGGGGGCGATCGACGCCTGTACGCGCCTGATCCCCGGCCAGTCTGGCCGAGGCGCGGCCGTCAGCTTCTACAACCGGGGCACGGCGCTCGTGCGCACCGGCCAAACCGCGCGGGCCGCGGAGGATTTCACGGCCGCGATCCGGCTCGATCCTGATCTGGCCGCCGCCTATACGGGACGCGGCAACGCCCGGGTCATCGAGGGAAGGCTGGACGAGGCCGTCGCCGACTGGACGGAGGCCATCCGGCTGACCCGGCCCGACGAGATGCCCCTTCTCGCCTCGCTCCCCTACATGAACCGCGGGATCGTGCGGGCCCGGCGGCGCGAGCACGCCGCCGCGCTGGTCGATCTCGACGAGGCGATCCGGCTCGATCCGAAGAACGGGCAGGCCTACAGCAACCGCGGCTGGGTGCTGGGCCGCATCGGGCAATATCGACGCGCCGACGCCGACCTCGATCAGGCGATCGGTCTCGCGCCGGATTTCGCGAAGGCCTACAGCAACCGCGGCTTCGTGCGGACGAGGCTCAAGCAATATCCGCAGGCGATGGCGGATTTCGACAAAGCCATCCGGCTCGATCCCGGCGATCCGCAGACCTGGTCGAACCGTGGCGCGCTCCGGGCCGAGACCGGCAACCTTCCCGACGCGATCCAGGACCTGGACGAAGCCGTCCGGCTCGATCCGACAAAGAGCGAATCGCGGCTGGTCCGCTCCTCGGTCCTCCTCAGGCTGCGGGAGGTCGACAAGGCTCTCGCGGAGAGCGACGCGGCGATCCGCCTCGACCCCACTTTCTCGCGCGGCTACGTGATGAGAGCGAACGTGTTGCAGGTGGCCGGCCGCCCCGACCGGGCGGAGGCCGATCTGACCGAGGCGATCCGGCTCGACCCGACCGACGGCTCCGCGCGCCTCGCCAGGGGAGCCTTCTACGCCGAGCGCCGGGCGCTCGACCGCGCGGTCGTGGATTACGACGAGGCCATTCGGTTGGAGCCGGAAAACGCCATCGCGCTCATCAATCGCGGCGTCGCGCATGAAGGGTTGGGACATCTCGATCGGGCGTTGTCGGATTACGCGAGCACGGCGAGGCTCGTGCCGACATGGGCGCCTCCGCACTACAATCTCGGGAACGTGCACCGTGCCTTGAAGGACGTCGACAAGGCCGTGTCGGAGTACTCGGAGGCGATCCGCCTCGACCCCTCCTTCGCCCAGGCCCTGACCGACCGCGGCATCGCCCACGCCATGGGAGGACGTGAAGAGGCCGCGATCGCCGATTATTCCGAGTCCATCCGCATCCGCCCGCGTCATGCCCCGACCTACTACAACCGCGGCGGCAGCCTTCGGCGCCAGGGCCGGACCGCGGAGGCCATCGCCGATTACCGAAAGGTCCTGGAGATCGAGCCCACGATGTCCCGAGCGCGAGACCGCCTCCGCGAGCTTGGCATCGGCGACCTGTGACGGACCCGGCTCGAGACAGTCGCGGTCGTCGAAGACGTCCGAGCTGACCGCTGCCGCCGTGCGCCTGGGCCGACCCGGCCCGGTCGGGTAAGCTCTGGCCGTGCCCGAATCAGCCGTCCTGCGCGATGCGGCGCGTCCTCTCTTCGGCGTGTCGCGCTCGGCGCTCGGGCGCGCCTGGATCGAGCGGCTCGACCCGTCCTCCACCCCGGTCGCGACCGCGCTTGCCCAGACGCACGGGCTGCCCGACCTTCTCGCCCGCGTGCTCGCCGGGCGCGGCGTCGGGATCGCGGGCGCGCCCGCCTTCCTGCAACCCCGGCTGCGCGACCTCATGCCGGACCCGAGCCGGCTCACCGACATGGATGCGGCCGCGGCCCGGCTCGCCGACGCCGTGATCCGGCGCGAGGGCGTCGCGATCTTCGGCGACTATGACGTCGACGGAGCCTGCTCGGCGGCGCTCCTCGCGGAATACCTGACCGCCTGCGGCCTCGCGCCCGCGATCCACATCCCGGACCGGATCACGGAGGGCTACGGCCCGAACGTCGAGGCGATCCGGCGGCTGGTCGGGGAGGGTGCCCGACTCGTCGTGACCGTGGATTGCGGCACGGCCGGGCACGAGCCGCTGGCCGAGGCGGCCCGGCTCGAGGCCGACGTGGTGGTGCTCGACCATCACGGCGCGCCGGACACGCTGCCGGTCGCGGCCGCGATCGTGAACCCGAACCGGCACGACGACCTGTCCGGCCTCGGCCACCTCGCGGCGGCCGGGATCGTGTTCATGACGCTGGTCGCCCTCGCCCGCGAGCTGCGTCGGCGCGGGTTCTTCGCCGGCCGGCCCGAGCCCGACCTCATGGCCGGGCTCGACCTCGTCGCGCTCGCGACGGTCGCGGACGTGGTGCCGCTGCAGGGCCTGAACCGCGCCTTCGTGCGCCAGGGCCTCGCGGTGATGCGAGGGCGTCGCCGGCCGGGCCTTGCCGCGCTCGCGGACGTCGCCCGGCTCGAGAGCGCGCCCGAGGCCTGGCACCTCGGCTTCCTGCTCGGGCCCAGGATCAACGCCGGCGGCCGCATCGGCGACGCGTCGCTCGGGGCGCGGCTCCTGATCGAGCAGGACCCGGCCGAGGCGGCCGCGATCGCCACGACCCTGAACGCGCTCAACGGCGAGCGCCAAGCGATCGAGCGCCTCGCGGTCGAGGAGGCGATCGCGGAGGCGGGCCGGCTGCTGGACGACCGGCCGGACCTGCCCGCGATCGTGCTCGCCTCGCCGGATTGGCATCCCGGCATCGTCGGCCTCGTGGCCGCCCGTGTGAAGGAGCGCTACGGCCGCCCCGTCTTCGCCTTCGCGTCGCGGCCGGATGGAATCGCCACGGGCTCGGGCCGCTCGATCCCGGGCGTCGATCTCGGCCGCGCGGTGCGGGCCGCCGTCGCGTGCGGCGAGGCCCGGAAGGGCGGCGGCCATGCCATGGCGGCCGGCGTGACGGTCGCATATCCGGACCTCGACCGGTTCCGGGCCTGCCTCGAGCGCGAGCTCGGCTCCGCGGTCGCGTCGCTCGCGGGTGCGCCGGACACGCTTCTGGTCGACGCGGCGCTCACGGCGGGCGGGGCCACGGCCGATCTCGTGCGGGCGCTGGAGCGGGCCGGGCCGTTCGGCCAGGGCCAGCCGGATCCCGTGCTGGCGCTCGGCCACCACCGGCTCGTCGATCTGCGCGAGGTGGGCGCCGGCCATCTCCGGGTCGTCCTGAGGGCGGGCGATGGCGCGACCGTCCGGGGCGTCGCGTTCCGGGCCGCGGGCCAGCCGCTCGGCGACGCGCTCGCGCGAGCCCGCGACGGGGTCTGCCACGCGGCCGGCACCCTCGCGGTCGATCGCTGGGGTGGAGGCGAACGGGCCGAGATCAGGATCTGCGACGTGGCCGTTCCCGCTTAGAGCATGCTGGCCTTCCAGGGAAAGGCCAGCATGCTCTAGCAGGCTGCTGAAGAAGTGTCTCGCAAGCACGGCCTTGGCGTG
>CAXTKM010000170.1:0-9032 GCA_964244795.1 uncultured Enterovirga sp. | reverse complement strand
GTGAGCGGCCCCGGCGTCGCGACCGTGTCGCCGCCGAGAAGCGGGCACCCCGAGCGCGCCGCCATCTCGCCGAGGCCTTGGGCGAAGAGGCCGATCCACGGCTCGGTCCAACAGGACGGCAGGGCGAGCGCGAGGAGGAAGCCGACCGGATCGGCCCCTTTCGCGGCGAGGTCCGACAGGTTCACCCCGAGCGCCTTCGCGGCGATCGTGTCCGGGGGGTCGTCGGGCAGGAAATGGATGCCGGCCACGATCGCGTCGACCGTGAGCACGAGGCCCTGCCCGGGCTCCGGCGCGACCAGCGCCGCGTCGTCCCGAAGCCCGAGTCCGCCGGGTCCGGCGAGCGGCGCGAAGTATCTCGCGATCAGCTCGTCCTCGGACGGGACGGGCATCCGGCCTAGCCGCCGGTTCGCGCGGGCTTCGCGCGCCCGGGCCGATCGCCGAGCTCGCCCGGCCGCACCTCGCGGGCGATCGCGTCGAGGACCCCGTTCACGAGACCGGGCTCGTCCTCGCTGTAGAAGCCGTGCGCGACGTCGACGTATTCCGAGATCGCGACCCGGGCGGGCACGTCCTTGCGGAAGGCGAGCTCGTAGGCGCCGGACCGCAGGATCGCCCGAAGCACGGCCTCGATCCGGGCGAGCGGCCAGCCGTCCGACAAGGCGCGGTCGATCAGCGGGTCGATCGCGCGCTGATGCTCGACGGTTCCCGCGGGCAGCGCCCGGAAGAACGCGTTCTCCGCCTGCTTGAATTCGATGCCCTCGACCTCGCGACCCATCCAGAAGGCCTCGAACTCGGCCATGGCGTCGATCACGCCCTTGCCCGACACGTCCATCTGGTAGAGCGCCTGCACGGCCGCGAGCCGGGCGGCGCTCCGCTCACCGGGCTTCGCCACGCCGATGCTCCTCCAGGCCGCGCATCGCGCGCAGGATCGACAGCGCGGCCTCGGCCGCACCGCCCCCCTTGTTCATCTCCGAGACCCGGGCGCGCGCCCAGGCCTGCGCCTCGGTCTCGACCGTCAGGATCCCGTTCCCCAGGGGCATGCGGCGCGCGACCGACAGGTCCATGAGGGCCCTCGCGCTCTCGCCGGCCACGATGTCGTAGTGGCCGGTCTCGCCCCGGATCACGCAGCCCAGCGCGACCACGAGCCCATAGGGCCGCCCGATCTCGGCCGCCCCGTCGAGCGCGATCGCGATCGCGGCCGGCAGCTCGAGCGCGCCGTCGACGGTCGCGACATCGAAGGACACCGACGCGGACGCGAGCGCCGCCTCCGCTCCGGCGAGGAGCTCGTCCGCGATCCCGACATAGTAGCGCGCCTCGACGATCAGGGCCCGGAGCCCCGCGAACGACGCCCGCTCGGGACCTACCTGTCTCTCTGTCGCAACCATTCTCGAATCGATCTCGGGCGGAGCGCTCACCTCGCCTGACGGGACCTGGCGACGGGGCGCGGCGTCTTGCCATGATGAAGGAAGCGCGCGACGGCGACGAGACGCCATCGCGCGTCGCAGGACTACGCTCTCGGCAGCCGGGCCTCAAGCCCCGTCGGCGGCAGGCGGTCCAGCCTCGACGAGGCGAGCCGCATAGCGGGCCATCAGGTCGACCTCGAGGTTCAGTGCGTCTCCGGCGCGCCGCTCGCCCCACGTCGTCATCGCGAGCGTATGCGGGATGATGAGCACCGAGACGACATCGCCCGAGACCGCGTTGACCGTCAGCGAGGTGCCGTCGAGGGTGACGGAGCCCTTCTCGGCGACGAAGCGCGCGAGGGCGGCCGGGACCCGGAGGGAGAACCGCGCGGTCGGCCCCCATTCCGCGCCGGTCACCTCTTCGCGCTCCAGGATCGTAGCCGTCCCGTCGACATGGCCCGTCACGATATGGCCGCCGAGCTCGTCGCCGATCCGGAGCGAACGCTCGAGGTTGAGGCGCTCGCCCGCGCGCCAGGTGCCGGCCGTCGTGCGCGCGAGCGTCTCGGCCGCGACGTCGACCTCGAACCAGGCGCCCTCGCCGTCCGGGCCGGACGCGACCACGGTGAGGCAGGGCCCGGAACAGGCGATCGAGGCCCCGAGCGCGATCGTCTCCGGCCGATAGCCGGACCGGATGCGGACGCGGCGGAGCCGATCGTCCCCGGACACGGCCGAGACGCGGCCGACGTCGCTCACGAGACCGGTGAACATGGCGTCCTCTCGAAGTGCTCGACCGTGTCGCCCGCGACGGTCTCGGTCGAGATGGGTCGGAGGGAGGCGTCGATCGCCGCCCGAAGGTTCGGCCCGATCGCCGGGAGGCCCGGTCGCCCGAGCGCGAGGTCACCTGTGACGAGGCAGATCTCGTCGAGGAGGCCGTGGGCGGCCAGTGCATCCGCGACCCGCGGGCCGCCCTCGCAGAAGACGCGCGTGACCCCCCTCTCGGCCAGCAGCCGCGTCGCGGCCGCGAGATCGAGACGCCCGTCGGGCGCCGTCGCGACCCGGAGCACCTGAATGCCCAGCGCCGAGAGGCGCTCCGCCGCCCCGGCCTCCGCATCCGGGCCGCACACGAGCCAGGTGGGATGCGCGCGGGCGGTCCGGGCGAGGTGGGACGCGACCGGCAGGCGGAGCCGCGTGTCCAGCACGATCCGGAGCGGCGAGCGATGCGCGAGGCCCGGGAGCCGAACGTCGAGCCGAGGATCGTCGGCCAGGACCGTGCCGATGCCGACCAGGATCGCGTCCGCGTGAGCCCGCAGGAGATGGATCCGCGCGCCCACCCCCTCCCCCGAGATCATGAGGCGTGCCTCGCCGAGGGGACCGGCCGCGAACCCGTCCCGGGTCCGCGCGAGCTTCAGCGTCAGGAACGGGCGGCGCTCGCGAAGGCGGGTGAGATGGCCGCGATGCGCCCGCGCCGCGTCCGCAGCGAGGACGCCCGTCGTCAGCGCGACGCCGGCCTCGCGCAGCCGTGCATGCCCCCGGCCGGCGACGCGCGGGTCGGGATCCTCCAGCGCGGTCACGACCCGGGCGATCCCGGCCGCCACGATCGCGTCGGCGCAGGGCGGCGTGCGGCCATGGTGCGAGCAGGGCTCGAGCGAGACGTAGAGGATCGCTCCGCGGGCCGCGGCTCCCGCGGCCTCGATCGCGACGGCCTCCGCATGCGGCCTCCCCCCGGGCCGAGTCGCGCCGGTCGCCACGATCCTGCCGTCCTCCGCCGAGACGAGCACCGCCCCGACGGACGGGTTCGGCCAGGTCAGGCCGTTGTTGCGGCGGCCGAGCGACAGGGCGAGCCCCATGAGGCGGCGATCCGTGCGCCGGGCCGCCTCGTCCTCGGGGTCTCGGGACGCCCGCGCCGGGCTCACTTGGGTGCGGCTGGAGGGAGCAGCGTCGGAGGCGAGCGGCCCTCCGATGTCAGCGTGCGGAGGAGGTCCTCGAAGTCGCGCGCCTCCTCGAACCCGCGATAGACCGAGGCGAACCGCAAGTAGCCGACGGCATCGAGGCCCTTCAGCGCCTCGAGCGCGAGCTCGCCGATCGTCTCGCTCGCGATCTGGGCTTCGCCCGAACTCTCGAGCTGGCGCACGATGCCGCTGATGAGGCGCTCGACCCGCTCCGGCGCCACGGGCCGCTTGCGGAGCGCGACCGCGATCGAGCGCCCGAGCTTCTCCCGATCGAACGCGACCTTCCGGCCGGACCGCTTCACGACGGTCAGCTCGCGGAGCTGCACGCGCTCGAAGGTCGTGAAGCGGCCGCCGCACTCCCCGCAGACGCGCCGGCGCCGGATGGCGGACGCGTCCTCGGTCGGGCGTGAATCCCGGACCTGCGTGTCCAGCGTCGCGCAGAAGGGGCAGCGCATGGCGGCCGGGCTCGCCGCCTAGCCGTAGACGGGGAACCGCCGCGCGAGCGCGCTCGCCCGCTCCGCGACCGCGGCCTCGGTCGCGCCGTTCCCGCCCTCGCCATCCCGCGCGAGCCCGTCCAGCACGGCCACGATCATCTCGCCGACGCGCCGGAACTCGGCCGCCCCGAAGCCGCGCGTGGTGCCGGCCGGCGTGCCGAGCCGGATGCCGGAGGTCACGGTCGGCTTCGCCGTGTCATAGGGGATTCCGTTCTTGTTACAGGTCAGATTCGCCCTACCTAGGGTTGATTCCGCGGCCTTGCCGGTGATGCCGCGGGAGCGGAGGTCGACCAGCATCAGGTGGTTGTCCGTGCCGCCGGTGACGATCGTGTAGCCGGCGCCGGACAGCGAGTCCGCGAGGGCGCGCGCGTTCTCGACGACGGCATGCGCGTAGAGCTTGAAATCCGGCCGCAGCGCCTCCGCGAAGGCGACGGCCTTGGCCGCGATGACGTGCATCAGCGGCCCACCCTGCAGTCCCGGGAACACGGCCGAGTTGAACCGCTTCGCGAGCGCCTCGTCGTTCGTGAGGATCATGCCGCCGCGCGGCCCGCGCAGCGTCTTGTGCGTGGTGGTGGTCGCGACATGCGCGTGCGGGAAGGGCGAGGGATGCGCCCCGCCGGCGACCAGCCCCGCGAAATGCGCCATGTCGACGAGGAAGAACGCGCCCACCTCGTCCGCGATCTCGCGGAACCGGGCGAAATCCCAATGCCGCGAATAGGCCGACCCACCGGCGACGATCACCTTCGGCCGGTGCTCGCGGGCGAGCGCCGCGACCTCGTCCATGTCGATCCGCCCATCCTCCGGCCGCACCTTGTAGGACACGACGTCGAACCACTTGCCGGACATGTTGACGGGCGCGCCGTGCGTCAGGTGCCCTCCGCAGGCGAGGTCGAGCCCCATGAAGGTGTCGCCCGGCGCCATCAGGGCCATGAACACGGCCTGGTTCGCCTGGCTTCCCGAGTTCGGCTGCACGTTCGCGAAGCCGCAATCGAAGAGCCGGCACGCCCGCTCGATCGCGAGATTCTCGGCGACGTCGACGAACTGGCAGCCGCCGTAATAGCGCCGCCCCGGATACCCCTCCGCATACTTGTTCGTCATCACCGAGCCCTGGGCCTCGAGCACGGCCCGGCTGACGATGTTCTCGGAGGCGATCAGCTCGATCTCGTCCCGCTGCCGCCCGAGCTCGCTCGCGATCGCTTGCGCGATCTCGGGATCGGCCTCCGCGAGCGAGGCGGAGAAGAAGGCGTTCGAGAGCTGGTAGCCGGATGCGGCGGGGCTGGCGGACATGAGCGGGGCTCGCGCGAGGGATGGCGCGGGTTAGCACGGGCCGCAGAGGAGCGGCAAACGCAGGGTCGTCATTGCGAGCGAAGCGAAGCAACCCAGAGCGTTAACCCGCCGTCCCCTGGGTTGCTTCGTCGCTCCGCTCCTCGCAATGACGCGAAGGCCGGGCAGGCGCATAACCCGTGGATCGCCCGCAGGCGCGGTTTCGCCGCGGGGGTGAACCCGCTAACGCAGGGGCCAGCAACCGGAGATCAGGCTTGCCCGTCGCGGACCGAACCGTCGAGCTCCTTCGCCACCTCGCCTCCAGGCCCGGGCACGACGAGGTCAAGGCGGATTTCCGAGGCCTGCTCGCGGAGGAGTTCGGGGTCCGGATCTCGGATGTCGAGTTCGAGCGACGGGATCCGGCCGTCATGGGCCGGCTCGACGCGCTCATCGGCCGGACCGTCTTCGAGGCGAAGCGGGACCTCGCCCGCGAGATGCCGGACGTGCTGCGCCGCATGCCCGACTACCTGGAAGGCCGCGAGCGGGAGAACGGCGGCGCGCGCTTCGTCGGGATCGCGAGCGACGGGCGGCTTTGGGTCGTCTTCGAGCGCGGCGGCGAGGGCGTCGTCGAGGTCAAGCGGACCACGCTCGATCCGGGCAAGCCGGACCGGTTCCTCGCCTGGCTCGACGGCGTGCTGGCGCTCAAAGCGGAGCTGCCGCCGAACGCGCTCACCATTCGCGAGGAGCTGGGCGGCGACTCCATCGCGTATCGGCGCGCGAGCGCCGACCTGGAGGCGCTCTGGGCGAAGCTGAAGGACGAGCCGGCCGTCGCGCTGAAACGCCAGCTCTGGGCGCAGTTGCTCAGGCTCGTGAAGGGCAAGGACAGCGAGTCGGACGCGCTCTGGTTCCAGCACACCTTCCTGGTCGTGGTCGCGAAGGCGATCGCTTTCGCGGTGCTCGACCTGAAGGAGGACGATCCGGCGAAGCTCCTCTCCGGGGAGGCGTTCCGGGCCGCCGGCGTGCTCGGCGCGGTCGAGAGCGACTTCTTCGACTGGGTCGTCGCGGACCCGGAGGGCGTCGCGCTCGTGCGCCGGCTGATGGCGCATATCCGGCGCTTCCGGCTCAAGGAGGTCGAGAGCGACATCCTCAAGGTGCTCTACGAGTCGCTGATCGACCGCGACGAGCGCCACGGGCTCGGCGAGTACTACACGCCGGACTGGCTCGCCAGGAAGGTCGTCCGCCACGCCGTCACTGCGCCTCTGGAACAGGTCGTGCTCGACCCGGCCTGCGGTTCGGGCGCGTTCCTCTTTCACGCCGTCCGCTTCTTCCTAGAGGAGGCCGAGGCCGGAGACATGCGCGAGGAGGATCGGGCGCGCGAGTGCTGCGAACTTGTGCGCGGCCTCGACATCCACCCGGTCGCGGTCATCATCGCGCGCGTCACCTACCTGCTCGCGCTCGCTCCCGCGCTCGGCCGCCGCACCGGAGAGGTCAAGGTGCCGGTCTTCCTCGGCGACGCCATGCAGCTCTCGGTCGAGCACTTCATCAAGGCGACGACTCTCGTGATCCGGGTGCCGCCCGCGCCCGATGGGACGGGCGCGACCCAGCTCGAGTTCCCGGAACTCCTGTGCGTGATCGCGGACATGTTCGACGCGCTCGTCGAGCTGATGCGCGGCTACTCGGAGGCGGGCCGCTCGCGGGCGCGCTTCGAAGCAGAGGCGGCCCTGGTCGTCGAGGCCTTCTATGCGTTGGAGTTGCAGCGGCGACATGGCAACGGCACGTGGACCTTCGGCGATGCGGAACGGGCCGCGATCGGCGATCTCGGACGCACCTTCGAGACCTATGATGAGCTGCGGCGCGCCGGCCGCGACACGATCTGGTCCTACGTCGCCCGAAACCTCGCGCGTCCCCTCGCCTTTTCGGTCCGCGGCGGCTCCGCCCAGGTTCTCGTCGGCAACCCGCCCTGGGTGGCGTTCCGGCACATGAGCCGCGACCTGCAGGTGCGGTTCAAGGAGCTGTCGAAGGGCGAGCGGGTCTATGTCGGCGGCAAGCTCGCGACCCAGAACGACCTCTCGGCCCTCTTCACTGTCCGGGCGGCATCGCTCTATCTGAGGGCGGCAGGACGCATCGCCTTCGTCCTGCCGCTGGCAGCCCTGACGCGGGGACAATCCGAGCGGCTCCGTTCCGGCTCGTTCAACACCGTCAGGATCGCCTGGGACGAGACCTGGACCATGGACGACAGCGTCGTCCCGCTCTTCCCCGTGCCGTCCTGCGTCTTGTTCGGGCGGCGCCGCAACGTCTCGCGGCCGACGCCCGACACCGTGCGGGCCTATGCCGGAACACTGCCCTTCCGCGACGCGCCGGAGGAGATCGCCGACAAGCGGCTGACCGTAATTGAGGGCGCGGCGAAGCCGAGCGAGGCGAGCTTCACGGGCGGGTCGGCCTATCGGAAAGTATTTCGGCAAGGCGCGACATTGGTGCCGCGTATGCTGTGCCTCGTCGAGCGCCGCGCTCTCGGACGACTTGGCTCTAATCTTACCGCGCCCGCCGTCCAGAGCCGGCGGACGCGCCAGGAGAAGGAGCCCTGGAAGCTGAAGCCCGGTATTAACGGCAACGTTGAGGCGGCGTTTCTTCGCGAAGTCTTGCTCGGCGAGTCAGTTCTACCGTGGCGCGCATTCAGGCCCTTTGAGGGCGTGGTCCCAATGAGCGAGGCTGGGCAGGCGCTTGATGCCGAGGGGGCCGCTAGCCGAGGCTTGCATGGCCTTGCCGACTGGATGCGCAAAGCGGAATCAGTCTGGTCCGAGGGCGGCGATAGCGCAATGACCCTGGTTGGGCGCTGGAATTATCACAATGGCCTCAGCAATCAGTATCCGTTAGGCGACATTCGCATTTGCTATGCGGCCTCAGGCACGATCCCAGCCGCCTATGTACTGCGTTCGAGTTCCGCTGTCGTAGAACATGGTATCTATTGGGCATCGATCTCCAACGAAGATGAGGCTCTCTTTCTTGCCGCCATCCTGAATAGCGAGACGGCTCGTTCCCGAACGGAGCGACTGCAAGCGCGCGGGCAATTCGGGGCGCGGCACTTCGACAAAGTGATATGGTCGCTGCCGATCCCGCGTTTCGACGCCAAGCGCGCCCTCCACCGCGACCTCGCCGCCGCCGCGCGCGAGGCGGAGGAGCGCGCGGCGGTCGTCGAACTCCCGGCCGAGGTCAAGTTCCAGCGCGCCCGCAAGCTCGTCCGCGAGGCCCTGACGGAGGCGGGGATCGCGCCTCGGATCGACGCGCTCGTGGCGCGGCTCCTGGACGAGTAAACGATCCCCGACCCGCTTCACGCCCTGCATCTTCGTGCCGTCTGGCGATCCGGAGGGCGTCCGCCTCGTCGAGCGGATGCACTGGACTGGCCGCGGCTACGTCAGGCCAATCGCTTGAATGGATATGAAGTGCGTTGTGCGCGTCACATCGATTCGATCTAACGTCGCCCCTCACTGTGCCGGCAAGGGCCAATAAGCGTCGACCCACGACTCGACTCTCGGGTCGGAGCCCGAGGGCAGGCTCTCTCCGCGGGCGCGGGGAGAGGCATATCGACCGTCAGTTCAGCAGCTCGTTCTCGGCCTCGACCGGCTGGCGCGCGGCCACCGGCACGCGGCCGAGGCCGTCGCGGTTGTAGATGTCGTCGCGGAACTGGACGAGGCCGTCGGGGGCGGCCCAGCTCGTGATGTAGGTCCAGTAGACCGGGACCGGCGTCGAGAGGGGGGCGTCGGTGCGGGAGCCAGCGGCCAGCACGTCCTCGATGCGGCCGCGGTCCCAGCCGGGCGTGTCCTTCAGGAGCCAGGTGATGTAGTCGCGCACGTTCTGCACCCGGACGCAGCCCGACGAGACGAAGCGGAAATCGTCGCCGAAGATGCCCTTGGAGGGCGTGTCGTGCATGT
>CAXTKM010000169.1:0-9071 GCA_964244795.1 uncultured Enterovirga sp. | reverse complement strand
AGGCTACCGCGGCGCCGGTCGCCATCGGGATGCCGAGCCCGATCGCCCCGCCGGTGAGCTGCAGCCAATCGTGCCGCGGCGCGCTCCGGGTCGCCGGGAAGAAGCCGCGGCCGGTCGTGACCGATTCGTCGCAGACGATCGCCCCTTCCGGCAGGAGCGCGCCCAGCGCCAGCGCGATCGTCTCGCTCTCGAGCCGGCCCCGGCTCGGCACCTCGGGCCGGGGCTCGGCCGCCTGCACCGGCGGCGCCGCGGCCCCGAGTGCGTCCGCGAGCCGGGCCAGCGCGTCGAGCTGGTCCTCGGCCGGCTCGGAGAGATGGTGGATCGCGCAGTCCTCCGGTGCGAGCGCGCTCGGCTTGTTCGGGTAGGCGAAGAAGGCGACGGGCGCGGTCGTGCCGATCACGACGAGATGCTTCACGCCCTTCAGGGCGGCCAGCGCGGCGTCGACCGGATAGGGCAGCCGCTCGATCGGGACGCGGCCCTGGCCGCGCTCGATCCGGGCGTTCGAGACCTGCGCCAGCATCCGGGCGCCGGCCGCGGCCGCGATCCGGCCAGCGAGCGCGAGGCCCTCGGCCCTGACGGCCCGGTCGCCGAGGAACAGCACGGCGGGCTCGCCCGACCGGAGCGCCGCTGCCGCCGCCGCGATCCGGTCCTCGCCGACGCGCGCCCGCGGGGCGATCTCGGGGACGGTCGCCACGGCGCCACCCTCCCCCCAGGCGGTGTCCGCGGGCAGGATCAGGGTCGCGACCCCGCCGGGCGCGGCCCGGGCGGCCGCGATCGCGTCGGCGCCGTCCTGCGCCACCTGTCGCGAATCGGGCGAGGTCCGGACCCAGGCCGAGACCGGCCGGGCGATCGATTCGATGTCGCTCGTCAGCGGCGCGTCGTAGGCCCGGTGATAGGTCGCGTGCTCGCCGACGATGTTCACGACCGGCGAGCGCGCCCGGCGCGCGTTGTGGAGGTTCGCGAGCCCGTTGCCGAGCCCGGGACCGAGATGGAGCAGCGTCGAGCCCGGCCTGTCGGTCATCCGGGCATAGCCGTCCGCAGCACCGGTCGCGCCGCCCTCGAACAGGAAGAGGATCGGCCGCATCCCGTCCACGCGATCGAGCGCGGCCACGAAATGCATCTCGGACGTGCCGGGATTGGTGAAGGCGACCTCGACCCCTCCCGCGACGAGGGTTCGGACGAGGGATTCGGCACCGTTCATGAGCATGAGATCCTCGGCCCGCGATTCGCGTGGCGACCCTTCTTCTCCCCGCTCCAGCGGGGAGAAGTCGAGTCACGCGTCAGCGTGACCGGATGAGGAGCCAAGGAGACTCGCCGTCGACGGCGGGATTCCAACGCCCCTCACCCGGTCGCACTGACGTGCGACTCGACCTCTCCCCGCCTTGCGGGGAGAGGTCGCGCGAGCTACTCCGCGGCCTCCGTCAGCACGCCGCGTCGGATCTGGTCGGCCTCGATCGATTCGAAGAGCGCCTTGAAGTTGCCCTCGCCGAAGCCCTCGTCGCCCTTGCGCTGGATGAACTCGAAGAAGATCGGCCCGACGACCGTCTGCGAGAAGCGCTGCAGCAGGACCTTCGTGTAGCCGCCCTCCACCACGCCCTCACCGTCGATCAGGATGCCGTTCCGCCGGAGCCGGTCCAGCGGCTCCTCGTGGTTCGCGACGCGGCGGTCGACCCGGGCGTAGTAGACGTCGTTCGGGGCCGGCATGAAGCCGAGGCCGTTCCCTGCCAGCGTCTCGATCGTTCGATAGAGGTCGCGCGACCCCATCGCGACGTGCTGGATTCCCTCGCCCTTGTACTCCTGCAGATACTCCTGGATCTGCCCGGTCTCGCCCGCGTCCTCGTTGATCGGGATGCGGATCTTGCCGTCCGGGCTCGTCATGGCGCGGGAGCGCAGGCCCGTCATCTTGCCGGCGATGTCGAAGTAGTGGATCTGCCGAAACGCAAAGAGGCGCTCGTAGAACTCCGCCCAGGGGTTCAGTTGGCCCGTATAGACGTTGTGGGTCAGGTGATCGATGTAGTGCAGCCCGGCGCCGGGCGGGCGCGGGTCGGGCTCGCCGAGCCACTCGAAGTCGACGTCGTAGATCGAGCCCTTCGCTCCGTATCGGTCGACGAGGTAGATCTGCAGCCCGCCGATCGACTCGATCGCCGGGATAGCGAGCTCGCCCGCGTTGGCCTGCGTCCGGGCCGGCTTCGCCCCGAGCGCGAGCGCGCGCCGATAGGCGTGCTCCTGGTCCACGACCCGGAACGCCATCGCGGGGGCGGACGGCCCATGCTCGGCGACGAACCGGGCCGCGTGCGAATCCGGCTCCGCGTTCAGGACGAAGTTGATGTCGCCCTGGCGGTACAGCGTGACGTCCTTCGTCCGGTGCCGGGCCACGGGCGAGAAGCCCATGGTCCGGAACGTCTCGGCCAGCACCTCCGGCTCGGGATGGGCGAACTCGACGAACTCGAAACCGTCGGTCCCCATCGGGTTCTCGTCGGTGATCGGCGGCGGAGGCGCGTCGTGCGGAAAGGGACCCATGGTCGAGACCTCGGCATCGGGCCGCGGCGGAGCCAGCGGCCGGTGAGGCGCCTCGCGTCGCGGCCAGGCCGGACGGGCGCGGATGCCAGCCACGCTGATCCGATCGGGCCGGGTTCGCAAGCGGGACAGGAAGGCGGTGCTCGGGATCGACCGTCTCGACGACCGCGTGCTATGGCGCGACGATGGACGCACAGGTCGCGCATCCCACGCCCGAGCCGAGCCGATCTTCGCCGGGACTTCCCCCGCGAGAGCGCCTCCTGCGGGCCGCGGCCGAGCTCTTCTGCGAGCGCGGTTTTCACGCGGTCGGGGTGGACGCCGTGGTCGAGGCGGCCGGCACCGCGAAGACCACGCTCTACAAGCTGTTCGGCTCGAAGGAGACGCTGGTCGAGGCCGTGCTCGACCGCGAGGGCCGGACCTGGCGCGAGTGGTTCCTCGGCAGGCTCGACGCGGGCGACGCGACCCCGCGCGAACGCCTCGACCGGATCTTCCCGGCCCTGCAGGACTGGTTCGAGGGCAGGCGCTTCTTCGGCTGCCCCTTCATCAATGCCGTCGGCGAGCACGACAAGTCGGACGACCGGATGCGCCGGCTCGCGCTGGCGCACAAGGGCGTCGTGATCGCCCGCATCCGGGACCTGCTGGGGGAGGCCGGCGCGGCCGATCCGGACCGGCTCGCGCATCAGGTCGGCATCCTGATCGACGGCGCGATCGTGGCCGCGCTCGTGACCCGCGATGCCGGCATGAGCGCCGTCGCCGAGAGCGCCTTCGTGTGCGTGCTCGACGCCCATCTCGGCCCGGCTGGGGCCGTGCACCCGCCGGCGGCCGGGCACCCGGCGGCCGCCGGGCAGGGGCGGGCGCGCGTCGCCCACGCCTGACGGCCGCGGACCGCGTCACCTCGGCGTGATCGCCCCGAACCGGACAGGCCCCGGTCCGTTCCCCTCGCGATGACCGACACGCCCGACGCCACCCCCGACCCGCGCCTCGCGGACGCCCGTCGCCGCGAGATGGCGATCGAGCACCTGCTCTTCGGGCTCGCCCGCTTCGTGGCCGAGCGCCATCCCGACCTTCTGCCGCAGCTCGACGCCAGCATCGAGCATCTGTGGGACCGGGCCGACGACGGCACGCGTGACGACGAGGCGGTGCGGGAGGTCGCGCGCCGCTTCGTGAACTCGCTCCGGCGGGAAGCCTGAGCCCGCGATGTTCCCGATCCCTGGCCCGGCGCTTCTCCTCGGCTGGGCGGGCGTTCTGCCCTTCGCGGCCCTGACCGCCGCCGTGGCGCTCCGGACGCCCCTGCCGCTCGATCCGGGCCGCCTGCTTCTCGGCTACGGGGCCGCGATCCTGTCCTTCATGGCGGGCGCGCAATGGGGCCTGACCGTGCGGGCCCAGGACGGCTCCGATCAGGGCTGGCGCGGCTACGCGGTCTCGGTGCTGCCGGCTCTCCTTGCCTGGGCCGCGCTCGCGATGCCGGCCCGGATCGGCTTCGCGACCCTGGCCGCGGGGTTCGCGGCGCTCCTCGCCTACGACCTCTGGACGGTCCGGCGCGGCACGGCGCCGGCCTGGTACGGCCGGCTCCGCGTCCAGCTCACCGCGGCCGTCGTCCTGCTGCTCGGCGCGGCCGCGCTGCTCGCGCCGTAGAGGCACGTCGGCCGGCAGCCGGACATCCCCGTCGCCGTCGCGCGCGCGTTCGGCCCTCGGCACTCCTCCGCGATCCCCGGCGATCCGGTTCACCTGGAACTCAGCGGATTCCTCTTCAACTGAAGCACTGACATCCTGTCTTATAAGGTAAATCTTATAAGACAGGATGTCGTACTGCGAGGCTTTCCCGAACCGTTGAAAGTCCCGATCGTCCGAGGGGCGGGAGATGAGAGCACCGGAATCGAGCTCTCTCTTCATGGCGGAGGTCGTCCACCTTCACGGGCGTTCCAGTCTCTGCTCCGCCTGTATGCCGGGCGGGTAAAGGGCGATCACCTGAACGTTTAAGACCCACCGTTCGACTCCTCTTACTCTCGTGGGAAGAGGTTGGGAGTGGGGAGGGTCCCGCCTACTCTGCGGCGAGTCTACGGTACGCCCCCCATCCGGCCCTCCGCTTCGCTCGGGGCCACCTTCCCCACGAGGGGGAAGGCAGTCGGCGAGGTCATCGGCCCACATTCAGGCGATTGCCCTGCGGGCGGGGAGCCGGGCCTACCCTCCCGTGAGGCTCTCCGCGAAATCGTCCGGCACCTCGCCGAAGGTGCCGAGGATCGTGGCGGCGTGGAGCTCGCCGGTCTCGTCGTCGGCCGTGATCGAGAGCGCGGCCGCGCCTGGCAGACGGCGCGCGAGCGCCTCGGCACGCTTCAACGCGCCCGGCCCGGTCGGGGCGACGTCGCGCGCGCCCGGGACGAGCCGCTTCCGCTTCACCTCGAAGCTCTGCACCACGAAGGTCGTCTTAGAGGCCATCGGTGTGTTCCCGCTCAGCCCCCGGGCCTAAGCCATGCTGAGGGAAAGGGGAAACCGGTCTCCCGGCAGCAGCATGCTCAAGCGGCTGAGAGGGCCCTGACCCACACGGCCGTGTCGTGGAACACCGCGCCGTCGTTCGGAGCCGCAGGCGCGTCGCCGACGAGCGTGTTGATGCCGCGCCCGCCCGCGAAATCGTCGTGGGGCCAGGTGCTCTCGACCACGACCACGCCGGGCTGGTGGCCCTCGCCGATCCGGGCGTGGAGATCGACGCTGCCGCGCCCGTTCCCGACCGCGACCGCGTCGCCCTCCCGGACCCCGAGCCGGGCGGCATCGGCAGGATGGAGCAGGACCGACGGCCGCGCCTCGCGGCGGCGCGATTCGGGGTTGTTCGTGAAGCTCGTGTTCAGGAACTGGCGCGCCGGCGGGGCGACCATCCGGAACGGGTGGCGCTCGCAGGCCGTCTCCGTCACCGGCCAGTGATCCGGGAGGGTCGGCATGCCGGCGCTTCGCGGCCCGAGCGCCGCCCAGTCCGGCGCGAACCGGAAGCGGCCGTCCACATGGCCGAAGCCCAGGAGGAAGTGGCTCTCCTCGAAGGACGGCTGCGCGTCGATCCAGCGCTCGCTCCGGAGCCGGTCGAGGCCGCCCCAGCCCGAGCGCCGCAGGGTCTCGTCCGCGACCTCGGCCGCGGTCATGTCGAACGCCGCGTGCTCCGCGCCGAGCCTCCGGGCGAGGCCCGACAGGAGATCGTGGTTCGAGCGGCATTCCCCGGGCGGCGCGAGCGCTGCCAGGCCCTGCTGGATGTGGCTGTGGCCACCCGCACCATAGACGTCGTCGTGCTCGAGGAAGGTGGTCGCCGGCAGGACGAGATCGGCGAGCCGGGCCGTGTCGGTCATGAAGAGCTCGTGCACGGCGACGAAGAGGTTTTCCCGGGCGAGGCCTCGCCGGACCGCGGCGCTGTTCGGGGCCGAGGCCGCGGGGTTCGCGGACTGGATCAGCATCGCCGTGATGGGCGGGCCGCCCTTCAGGGCGTCGGGATCGCCCTCCAGGATCTCGCCGATGCGGCTCATGTCGAGCTCGCGGACGCCCGGCCGTTTCGCGTCGAGGCCCTCCGTCAGGGTCTTGTCCCAGCCGAAGATCGCGGCATGCATCCAGAACGCGCCGCCGCCCCGGTGCGCCCAGGCGCCCGTGACGGTCGGCAGGCACGTGACCGCGTGCAGAGCGACGGCCCCGTTCCGGGACCGCGTGAACCCGAAGCCGCACCGGATGTAGCTCCGCGGCGTGCGTCCGTAGAGCGCCGCGAAGGCCTCGATTTCGTCCACCCGGAGGCCGGTGATCGCGGCCGCCCATTCGGGCGTGCGGGACACGAGATGCGCCTCGAGCGCCGCCGTGTCCTCGGCATGCCGGGCCAGATAGGCCCGGTCGGCGTGGCCGTCGCGGAACAGGACGTGGAGCACGGCCGCCGCGAGCGCGCCGTCGGTCCCGGGCCGTGGCGCGAGATGCATGTCGGCCACGGCCGCCGTGCCGGTCCTGTAGGGGTCGACGACGACGAGCCTCGCGCCGCGCTCCTTCCTGGCGCGGCTGACATGCGCCATGACGTTGACCTGCGTCGCGACCGGGTTGCCGCCCCACACGACGACGAGGTCGGCCTCGGCCATCTCGCGCGGATCCGGTCCCGCAACCCGCCCCACGCCCGCCATCCAGCCCGCGGTCGCGATCGTGGTGCAGATCGTGCGCTTGCGCCGCGAATAGCCCATGACATGGGTCAGACGGTGGATGCCGTCGCGCTGCACGAGCCCCATCGTGCCGCCGGAATTGTAGGGCCAGACCGACTCGGCGCCGAAGCGCGCCGCGGCGTCCGCGAAGGCGGACGCGACCCGGTCGAGCGCCTCGTCCCAGCCGATCCGGCGCCAGTCTCCGCCGCCCTTCGGGCCGACCCGCAGCATCGGGTGGGTGATGCGGTCCGGATGGTGGACGCGCTCGCCGTAGCGGCTCACCTTGGCGCAGATGACGCCCGCCGTGTAGGCGTTGGCCGCCCCGCGCACGGACGCGACCCGCCCGTCGACGACGTCGACGTCGAGCGCGCAGGCAGACGGGCAATCGTGAGGGCAGACCGTCGCGACCTTGGCCATCCCGCCCTTCCGCTCTCGGCATGGAACATGCAACCGGTCCGGGACGCAAATGCCGTGCTGGCACGGGCAAAACGCGGTGCTGGCACGGCAAACGCGGTGCTGGCGCCCTTGCAGGCGACCGAGCGGTGTCATCCCCGGCGGTTGCGAAGCAACGGGGAAGGGGACCCAGGGCCGCATCGCTCAGGCTCTGGATCCCCTTCCCCTCCGGTCGGGGATGACACCCTGGGTTCATGCGAGGCTCCCAGGCATCGCTCGTCAGGGCGTCCCGACAGGACGGCCGCACGCTTGAGGATGAGACAGGAATGACGGTTTCGACGGAACGGCTTCTCACGGGCCAGGAGCTTCGCAGCCTTTCGGCGCGGTCGGACCTGCGCGGTGCGGCCCGAATCGGGTTCCACGTCGCGCTTCTCGTCGCGAGCGGCTGGCTCGTCGCGCGGTCCGGTCCCTGGACGCTGCTGCCCGCGATGCTGCTGCTCGGGCTGGTCCAGGCCGCGCTCTTCGCTCCGATCCACGAGACGATGCACATGACGGCCTTCCTGTCCCGGCGGCCGAACACGGTCGTCGGCTGGCTGGCGGCCTGCCCGTCGCTGCTGAACTGGCACTTCTACACGGCCTTCCACCTCGCCCATCACCGCCACACGCAGGATCCGCTGCGCGACCCCGAGCTGATCCTGCCCGCGCCCTCCAGCCTCGACAGCTACGTCTGGCGGGTCCTGGCCGTCCCGTATTGGCGGACGCGCTTCGCGGTGCTCCGGGACGGCTGGCGCGGCGATCTCTCCGGCCACCCCTACATCGTGCCGCGCGCGGCCCCGAAGATCATCCGGTCGCTGCGGCTGATGAGCCTCTTCGTCCTCGGCTGCGCCGCGCTTTCGATCGTGCTGGTCGGCTGGTGGGCGCCGCTCGTGTTCTGGATCGGGCCGCAGATGCTCGGCCAACCCTTCCTCCGCCTCTATCTGCTGGCCGAGCACACGCTCTGCACGATGGACCAGAACGGCCTCACGAACACCCGCACCACGTTGACGAACGGGCTGATGCGGCTCGTGATGTGGAACATGCCCTTCCACACCGAGCACCACCTCTACCCGTCGATCCCCTTCCACCGCCTGCCGGACGCGCATGCCGCGATCCGCGACCGGCTGGGCGTGCTGCAGGACGGCTACGCGCGCTGGCACCTCGGCTTCGTCCGGTCGTTCAAGCCGTGAGCGCCTGGCCCACGGAGACGGGCCGGCACGCGCTCGGCGATCTCCGGCTCGGGTCCGGCGCGGTCCTGCCGGACGCATCGCTCAACTGGAAGACGCACGGGACGCTGGCACCGGCCCGCGACAACGTCGTCCTGTACCCGACGAGCTTCTCGGCCCAGCATCCCGACCTCGAATGGCTGATCGGACAGGATGGCGTGCTGGATCCGGGCCGCTGGTTCGTCGTGATCCCGGACATGTTCGGCAACGGCCTCTCGTCGAGCCCGTCGAACAGCCCGGGCTGGCCCGGCCTCGTGACGGCGGCCGACAACGTCGGCGCGCAGGCGCGCCTCCTCGAGGAGCGCTGGGGCATCCGGCACCTGCACGCCGTCTACGGCTGGTCGATGGGCGCGCAGCAGGCCTATCACTGGGCGGCGCTGTTCCCCGACCGGGTCGAGCGCGCGATCGTGAACTGCGGCAGCGCCCGCACCGCGACGCATAACCGCGTGTTCCTGAAGGGCCTGATGGCGGTCCTGGAAGGCGCGCCCGAACATGCCGGCGGCGGCACCTTCACGGCGGAGCCGGCGGCCGCGCTCCGGGCCTTCGGACGCATCTACGCCGGGTGGGGCTTGAGCCAGGACTTCTACCGCGCGGGCCTGCACGAGACGGCGCTCGGGGCGCCCGACCTCGACACGTTCCTCCGCACCGACTGGGAGGAGCGCTTCGCGCGACGGCGCGCGGCCGACCTCTACGCCCATCTGCAGACCTGGGACGCGGGCGACATCAGCCGCGGCGAGCCCTTCGGCGGCGA
>CAXTKM010000168.1:3343-9112 GCA_964244795.1 uncultured Enterovirga sp. | reverse complement strand
TGTCGTTCGGGGCGGTGCGGGCGAGGCCGGCGACGATCGCGCGCTTCGTCCGGCGGGCGATCTCGGCGACCGCCTCGAAGTCGCCGTTCGAGGCCGCCGGGTAGCCGGCCTCGATCACGTCGACGCCCATTTCGTCGAGCAGCGCCGCGATCCCGAGCTTCTCCTCGAGCGTCATCGTGGCGCCCGGGCATTGCTCGCCGTCGCGCAGGGTGGTGTCGAAGATGATCACGCGCTCGGGCGTCCGGTCGGGGTGGGTCATGTCGGTCTCGTCTCTCGTCGGCTCGCTTCAGGGGGTCCGTCTCGTATCCCCTGAGCGCCCGGGCGCGTGCGCCCTTGCGGCCCTCAGGGGCGGCTAAGGAGACGGAGACCCGAAAGGACGAGGCGTGCGTCGCCGCTTGCCGCAAGTGCGGCACCGATCGCGGCGGTCACGGAGTGCGTCAGGCGCACGGGCCATCCTCGTCGTCCGGCGCGGTGAGCCCGGGACCTGTGTGATGTAGCCGCACCGCTTCCGCGGGGCAAGGCTCGTGTGCGGTGGTGCGCCATCCGGCGAGCGAGGTCGTTCACGACATGCGGGACGAGAGCACCCAGGCCAGCATGGCGAGCGGATGCGTCACGAATAGGCTCCTCACATGCCAGAGGCTGAACGTGAACACGTCGGCCGTGACCTCCGTCAGGCGACCGTGGCTGGAGACGAAGTAGCGACCGGCCTCCACCTTCCCGTTCATGGCATCTCCACCCAGGAGGGAGGAGACGATGAAGAAGGCAACGAAGTTCAGGATGCCGAGAACGGCCACCACTCTCAAGGCGAATTTCATCGCAGCCTGTCCTCGGCGACGTCTGGCGCGACGCGCTGGACGTGGTCAGTAGACGTACCGCAACCCCGCGAATACGCTCCTGCCCTCGCCCGGGTAGAACACGGTCGTCGGCACCAGCCTCGCGTTCGTGACCGCGCCGACGTCGCCGATGAAGCGCTTGTCGGCGAGGTTGCGGGCGTCGAGGTAGACGGAGAGGCCGCGGCCGAGGTTCATCCCGGTCTGGACGCCGAGGAGCCAGTAGCCCGGCACGCGAAGCGTGTTCGCGTGGTCCGCGAAGGCGCCCTCCGGCACCCAGTCGAGCGCGGGCGCGACGTAGAAGCCGTTCGGGTTCGTGTAGGCGAGCGTCGTGCGGAGCACGTTGCGCGGGATGCCGGCGATCCGGTTGTTCCCATAGACCGGGTCTCCGACGAAGCGGAAGTCGTTGTGGGTCCAGACCTGCGACAGCGCGATCGTGTCGCCGGCGCCGTCCCCCGACACGTCGCGCAGGAGATCGACCGAGAGCCCGAGCTCGACTCCCTGATGCAGCGTGCGGTCGGCGTTGAAGGTCGCGGCCGGGATGCCGAGGCCCGCGTTCTGGCTGAAGTTGATCAGCTCGTCCCGGATCGTCGATCGGTAGAGCGTGACGTCCCAGCGCAGCCGCTCCCACGAGCCGCGCGTCCCGACCTCCGCCGTCCAGGCCTTCTGGGCCTGAAGAGGCACGAAGGTCAGGCCGCTCGGGTTCGCCTGCGCGAGGTCGGAGAAATCCGGTACGTCGCGGGCGCGGGTGACGTCGGTGAAGAGCTGGATGTTCGGGGCCGGCTGATAAAGGAGCCCGACCTTCGGGTTGAAGCCGTCGTAGTCGCGGTTTGCCGCCCCGGCCGGCACCGTGAACAGGTTTCGGAAGTCGCGCTCGTCGTGGAACAGCTTCGCGCCCGTCATGAGCGCGATCTCGGGCGTGATCCAGAACTTGTTGTCGACGTAGCCCTCGTAGTTTTGGGCATTCTGCCGCGCGCTCGCGGTCAGCGCGCCGCGCTGGCCCTGCACGTTCACGTATTGCAGGGCCGAGTTCGTGCCCCCGAAGGCGCGGGCCCCGACCGTCAGGTCGTTCCGGTGCCCGGCGACGTCGAAGGTGCCGGACCAACGCGGCGAGACGCTGTAGGTCGTGCCGTCCTGGTCGATCACCTGGAAGATCGGGTGGAAGAGCCGCTTGTGGATCATCCAGGAATCGACCGAGAGCGTGCCGGTCTCGAGCGCGAAGGACGTCCGGTTCGCGAGCCGCTCCGTAAAGACGTCACGCTTCTGGTTACCGGTTAGGACAGCGGCCGCCGCCTGGTTCGGAAACGTCAGCGCGTTGAAGAGGTCGAGCGTGCCGGGAAGCTTCTGCCGGGTGACGTAGGTCCCGATGTAGAACCGCGTCTCGATCCCGGGCGCGACCTGGTAGCCGAGGTTGGCGTTGACCTGGGTGTAGTCCTGGTTCTGGTGCGCCCTGTAGCCGTCCTGATGCGATTGGGTCGCGTTGATCAGAACGTCGACCGGGCCGTCGATTCGCGAGACCTGGACGTTGGTCCGGAGCGCGCCGAACGAGCCGCCCTCGATCCGGATCACGTTCTGGCCGATCGCCGTATACGCGGTCGGCGTCACGAAGTTGATCGCGCCGCCGAGCGTCGACGAGCCGAAGATCAGGCCGTTGCCGCCCTTGTAGACCTCGACCGAGCGAAGCGAGAGCGGGTCGATCTGATAGAAGTCGCCCGAGCCGTCGGCGAGGTTCAGCGGGATCCCGTCCTGCAAGATCTCGATGCCGCGGGTGTGGAACGAGCGGGCGACGCCCGAGCCCCGGACGGAGAGCCGGATCTCCTGGCCGTAGCGGGACTGGGCGAGGACGCCGGGCGTGTCCTTGAGGATGTCCGGCAACGCGTTCGTGTAGCGGTTCTGGAACGACGTCGCGTCGATGAAGGCGACCGAGCCGACGGTCGCGTTCACGTTCGCGCGCTGCTGCTGCACGGACGGGACCGTGAGCGAGCCGCGGGTCGGGGGACCGGCGCCCGGGTCGAGGCCGGGCACGGGCGAGCCCGCGACACGGGGCGAGACGGGTGCCGGCGCAACGGCGGCCGGACTCGGCGGCGCCGGTCGCGGCGTCGCTCGTGGAGCCGGCCGGGGCGCCGCCTCGGCCGCGATGCGCGGCCTGGCCGGCGCGGCGCGGCGGCGCTCGGCGGGCGCCTGCACGATGACGGGCGGCAGCGCGCTCGGGGCTCCCGGCGGGCTCTGGGCGAGGGCGGCGGGCGGGGCCAGGACGGCGAAGGACAGCGCGAGAGCGCCGCCTCTCCGGAATGCGGGGCGGGACATCGGGAGGTTCCGGGCGCTTGCCGGCACGGGGGCCGGCGCGGGGCGTAATGCCGGCTTCGCCGGCAGGGGCGGGGTGCGGGTCGCCTCGGCTCTGCCGCCGCCTCGGATCGGCTCGGCGGCATTGGAGGCGTGCCGCGTGCTTCGAGGCCGCTGTCGCGGCACCCCAGTGTGAGGGGGTGGGTGCATTCCACTTCCTCCTCATCCTGAGGTGCCCGGCTGCCCGCGTGCGGGCGGCCGGGATTCGAAGGACGCAGGCCGGCCTAGTGGTGCGCGTGGCCGCCCGCGGCGGCCGGTCCCGGCGCGCCGATCCGGGCGGCCTCGAACGTCACCGCGACGGTGCCGGCGCGCTCGAAGACGAGCGTGCCCGAGACGGGCTCGCCCTCCCGCACGCCGGAGCGGAGGTCTATGAACATGAGGTGGAACCCGCCGGGCTTCAGCTCCACCGTCTCGCCCGGCGCGATCGCGAGGCCGCCCTCGACGGGCCGCATCTTCATGACGCCGCCCTCGCTCGCCATCTCGTGCACCTCGCCGCGCGCGGCGAGCGGGATCGAGGCGGCGACGAGTCGGTCGGGGAGCGTGCCGGTATTCGTGATCCGGACGTAGCCGCCCGCGACCTTGGCGCCGCCGGGCGTGGCCCTGAGCCAGGGCCGTTCGATCGCGAGATCGCCGGCCCTGATCGCCGCCGGCGCGAATGCGGCCTGCGCGGTCGCCGCCGCGATCCGGACCGAGGGGGCCGGGGCCGCGAGCGCGTTCCGGTCCTGCCCCGGGGCTGCGACCTCGACCCAGGCATGCTGGCCCGTCTCGCAGGTCTGGACCGTCGGGAAGCTCACGATCTCGCCCGGCCGGAACGTGTCCGCGAGCCGGACGGAGAAGACGAACTCGTCGAACTGGTCGGCCGGCAGCGAGCCGCCGGACCAGGTGATCTCCCGCACGCCCTCGCTCACCGGGCCGCCGTGGAGGGCCGGATAGGCGCGGGCATAGGGGCCGCGAGCGGTCGCGATCGTCCAGCCGGGCTTCGCCATCGGGCGTGCCCCGACCGCGCTCTCCGGGATCGTGACCCGGACGGAGATCGTCGGCGAGGCGCCGCAGCCATGGGCGATCTGCAGCACGGCGCGATAGGGCGCGTTCGCCGCCGCCTCGCGCCGTTCCAGCACGGCATGGGCGAGGGCGGACGAGGTGCACGCGATGAGGGCGGCCGCGCTGAGCGCGCCGCGACGGTGACGAGAGATCATGGGAGACGGTCCTGTCCTGAGAGATCGAGCGACGACGGGCTTCGATCAGTCGGACGGCGGACCTCGGGCGCTCGCGGCATGCACCGGCGGGCCGGTCGGCAGGATCGTGTCCGCCGCGGTCCAGCCGACCCGCACGACCTCTCGGGGCGGCCAGGCGGCGACGGTCGAGTCGGGGCCCGGCGGCACGGCGGCCGAGCCGAGGCAGGCCGCGATGCAGCAATCGTGGCGGCGAGGCTTGCCGCTGTCGGGATGGCCCGACCTCGCGCCGTCGACCGGGGCGCAGATCGCGACGCCGTCCGGTCCGAAGGCCGCTGCCGCCGGCAGCATGCCGGACAGGAAGGTCTGCAGGAACAGGCCGTAGAGCGCGACGACGGCGATCGCCGCCCGCATCCCTCCCGTCCTGCCGACACGTCCGATCATGAGACGACCGTGATCCGGCAGGGCAGAGGCGTCAATCCGCGGGCGACGGCACGCGATGCCGCACGGCGCGACGGCACCTGGGAGTGACCGTCGGGTCACGATCGACGGAGGCCGGCCTTGGCGACCATCTCCCATCCCACCAACGAGAATCTCGAGGTGTCATCCCCGGCGGTTGCGAAGCAACCGGGAAGGGGATCCAGGGCCACAGCCTGTGGGACCTGGATCCCCTTCCCCCTCCGCTGCGCTCCGGCCGGGGATGACAGCTGAGACCGTGCAGGGTCGAAGGTACCTCTCAGCCGACCTTCACCAGCAGCTTTCCGAAGTTCCGGCCCTTCAGCAGCCCGAGGAACGCCTCGGGCGCGTTCTCGATTCCCTCGACCACGTCCTCGCGATGCTTGATGCGGCCCTCGCGGATCCAGCCCCCGACCTCGCGGGCGAAATCCTTCGCCTGGGACGAGAAGTCGCTGACGATGAAGCCCTGGATGCGGAGCCGCCGGGTCAGGATCGCGCCGAAGAGCTGCGGCGTGCGGTCGGGACCCTCGGGCAGGCTCGTGTCCGAGTAGTTCGCGATACGGCCGCAGACCGGGACGCGGGCGAAATCGTTCAGGAGCGGGAAGACCGCATTCCAGACCTCGCCGCCGACGTTCTCGAAATAGACGTCGATCCCGTCCGGGCAGGCGGCCTTGAGCCGGGCCGGGAGCTCCGGGGCGCGGTGGTCGACCGCCGCGTCGAAGCCGAGCTCGTCCAGAAGGTAGCGGCACTTCTCCGGCCCGCCGGCGATCCCGACCGTCCGGCAACCCTTGATCTTCGCGATCTGGCCGACCGTCGCCCCGACCGGGCCGGACGCGGCCGCGACGACGAGCGTCTCGCCCGCTTTCGGCTGGCCGAGGGTCAGCAGGCCGACGTTCTCGGGGTGGAAGCAGTCGACGTCTTTCCGCCCGCCGACGGCGTGGACGACGGCCTCCTCGCGGATTTGCGGC
>CAXTKM010000168.1:0-3333 GCA_964244795.1 uncultured Enterovirga sp. | reverse complement strand
CGGCTGGCCGAGGGTCAGCAGGCCGGCATAGGCGGTCATGCCCGGCATCCCGAGGACGCCGAGCGCGGTCTGAATGGGCGCCGCCGCGGAATCGATCTTCCGGAGACCCTGCGCCGCCTCGACGCCGTAACTCTGCCATCCGGCGCGGCCGAGCACGATGTCGCCGGCCTGGAACCGGTCGCTCGTCGAGCTGACGACCTCGCCGACGGTCCCGCCCTCCATGACCCCACCGATCTCGACCGGCTTCGCGTAGGATTTTCCCGCACTCATGCGGCCCCGCATGTAAGGGTCGAGCGAGAGCCAGAGCGTTCGGGTGACGACCTCGCCGTCGCCCGCCTCCGGGGCGGGCGCGGTCTCGAGGCGGAAGTTCGCGAGCGTCGGCTCGCCCTCGGGGCGGCCCGCGAGGACGATGCGGCGGTTCTCGGTCTCGGCCATGGGGCGTCTCCTTGACGTGACGGTTCGATGAGCAGCTACACCGGCCGACAATCGGATGCGACCGCCGTTGACGCGTCAGGTTCATCGGCTCAGACAGTCGAAGCCCCGCAGCCGAGTTCCTTGCCGATGGTCCGTCTCGCCTCTGTATCCGCCGCGCTCGCGTTGGCCCTCGCGGCCTGCAACCAGACCGCCTCCGCCCCGCCGGCGCCTCCCGCGGCCTCCGCGGCACCGGGCGTGACGCCGGCCGGTTTCCAGATGCCGGACGGCGCGGGTTGCGCCGGCGACGTCGCGCGGTTCCAGGCCGTGCTGAAGAACGACGTCGAGATCGGGCATCTGACCCGGGCCGTCTACGGCCGGGCGAGCTCGGACGTCCGGCAGGCCGAGGTCGCCTGCGCGGCCGGGCGCGAGGTGCAGGCCCGCACGATCCTGACGATCGCGAAGCGGAACTACGGCTATCCCGGAAGCTGATCGGAGCCCGCGAAGGCGTCGCGCAGGAAGACCGGCAGGAAGCTCGGCATCCTGGACTCGTCGATCTCGGCCACGGTCCGGAGGGTGATGATGTCGGCGAGCTCCGGCTTCGCCTGACGGGCGAGGTTGCGACGGATCGTGTCCTCGGCCTCTCGGCCGGCGAGATCGAGCCGGATCTCGCGCATGAAGGCGATCCGGCCTCCGTCTCGAACGATCGTCCAGCCGGGCTCCGGACGGAGCGAGGCCGCGTCGAGGCCGGTCTCCTCCCCGATCTCGCGCAGCATGCTGCCTTCGAGGTCGACCCGGCCGCCCGGCCGGACGTCGCTCAGGTCCGGCGTGCCGGCCGGGAAATAGAGCCGGCCGGCATTGGCGGTGTGCGCTGCCATGACGCCGAGCAGATAGGCGCCGTCCCGGCTCCGGAGCGCGCCCATCGCGAAGCCGTTCGCGACCTCAGGATCGGGGAAGCCGAAATCGACATGGGCGAGGAGGCGGGCGTAGCTCGTCTCGAAGAACGTGACCGTCGCGGCCGCCGGCGCGATGGCGAGCCCGCACACCATGAGGACCCGACCGTCGAAGAGATCGGGCTGGCGCGCGTGGCGGGCTCTCCAGTGCGCGGCGATGCGGGCGTCGTTCTCGTCCGCCCAGTCCCAGGCGAAGCGCTCGAGCCGCGCGTCCAGCCGCTCGACCCGATCGATGCTCCCGCTCACACGTCGATCTCGCCCTCGGACACGACCACCGCCGAGCCGCCGATCTCGGCGGAGGCGAGCGCGCCGTTCCGGATGACGAGCTGGAGGTGGATCAGGCTTGGCCGGCCCATCTCGAACCCCTGCTCGATCGTGAGCGCATGCTCGCCGTCGCCGAGCGGCTCGCATTGCATGAGGACGCCCGCGAAGGCCGCGACGGCGGAACCCGTGGCCGGATCCTCCCCGATCCCGAAGCTCGGCGCGAACATGCGGGCGTGGAAGTGTCGGCCCGTCTCCGTCGTCTCACGCGTGTACACGAAGGCGGCCGGCCGCTCGCCCCCGAAGGCCGCCGCGAAAGCCTCGCCGGCGGGCTTCGCCCGTGCGATCGCCGCGAGCGAGTTCACCGGGACGAACGTGAACGGCACGCCGGCCGAGTGGCGGCTCGGCACGTGTCGATCGAACCCGATCACGGTCGGGTCGAGCCCGAGCCCCCAGGCGGCGTCGGAGGGCTCGGGACCGGTGCCCTCCGGTACCGGCAGCTTCGGGAGCCGAAAGCGGGCGTAGCCGGAGCCGGCGCCGCTGTTCTCGACCACGCAGGGCACGATCCCGATCTCCTCCTCGAGCCCAAAGGCCTGCGCGTCGGCGCGGCTCTCGTGACGCAGCGCGAGCAGGACCGCAGTCCCGACCGTCGGGTGGCCGGCGAAGGGCAGCTCCCGTCCGGGCGTGAAGATCCGCAGGCGCGCGCGGTGGCGCGCATCGGCCGCGGGCAGCACGAACACCGTCTCGGACAGGTTGAACTCGCGCGCGACCGCCTGCATCCGGGCCGCGTCGAGCCCCTCCGAATCAAGCACCACCGCGAGCGGGTTGCCGGCCAGGATCCGGTCGGTGAAGACGTCGAGCGTGACGAAGCGGCGGCGCGGCATGGCGGGGCGTGTCCCTTGGATCGCGCGAGGCTTAGATCGCTTCCGCCGCGAAGGTCCAGGTCGGCCGCACGAACTCCTCCTGGGCCGCGCCCGTCAGGATCTCGCGCGACCCCGCCTCGGCGGTGCGCTTGAGGAGCCCGTAGACGGAGGACGCGGCACGCTCCAGCGCCGTCCGGGTCGATCCCGTCTCGAGGTAATGGACGAAGAACAGGGCCGCGACGGCGTCGCCGGCGCCGTTCACGGAGATGTCGAGCCGGGGAGTCCGGACTCGCCAGATCGCGTCGCCGTCGCCCGCCGCGAGGTCGACCCCATCCGCCGGCGTCTCCTCCGTGTCGAGCGAGGTCGCGAGCACGACGCGGGGCCCGAGCGCCCGGACGGTCGCGATCGCCGCGCGGGCGTCGGCCAGCGTCGCGATCGCGTGCCCGGCCAGGAACGCGAGCTCGAACTGGTTCGGGGTCACGATGTCGGCTGCCGGGACGGCATGGTCGCGCATGAAATCCGGGATGCCGGGCCGAACGAACACGCCGCGCCCGACGTCGCCGATGACCGGATCGCAGCAATAGAGGGCGCGCGGATTGGCGGCCCGGAGCCGGGCCGCCGTCGACAGGATCGCCTCTCCGATATCGGCCGAGCCCATGTAGCCGGACAGGAGCCCGTCGCACGCCGGCAGCACGCCCCGATCCGCGATCCCGTCCACCACCTCCTCGATCGCCTGCCCGTCGAAGACCCGGCCCGTCCAGGCGCCGTAGCCCGTGTGGTTGGAGAACTGGACGGTGTGGATCGGCCAGACCTCGTGTCCGAGCCGCTGCATCGGGAAGGTCGCC
>CAXTKM010000167.1:0-9143 GCA_964244795.1 uncultured Enterovirga sp. | reverse complement strand
CCTGGCGAAGGCGGAGGTCGACGGGCCGCCCTGCCAGAGGATCGACTCGCCCTCGGGCAGAGGTCCGGGGAGCCCGCGCGGGATCGGGCCGTCATCGGGGGCGCTCACAGGATCGGCTCCAGGCGGGCCGGCGTCGCGTAGAGGAGGCCGCCCGCGAAATAGCCGGTGATCTTGTCCTCTTCGAGCTTCGTGATCTGCCGGTCGCTCTTCAGCCCAGGAACCTCCGCGAACTGGTGCGCGAAGAGCGTGTTCGTCGTCACGACGCCGCGGCGCTTGTCGATGATCGCGAAGCCCATCGGCAGGAGGACGTGGCGCCCGTCCCCCCCGGCGCTCGCCAGCTCGACCTCGAGGTAGCGGATCTGGGGCTCCGAGCGGTCGGTCCAGATCTCGCACACCGTTCCGGCCCGCACCTTGTCCGCCCCGTAGACGTCCAACCCGATCGGGTTCGTGTCGCGCGGCTCGACGAAGGTCCCGTCGACGATCGAGAGCGGCACGATCGCGGGCTCGCCCTCCCAGGTGAGCTCGGGCTCGTCCATCCGGTTCGCCCAGGACGCGGGACCGACGCCGTCGACGAGCGGGTTGCCGGTCGGCGTGAGCGGCGCGCCCGGCCAGGGCGCCGTCGCCCGCAAGCCGGAGCGCGGGATCTCCTTCGTGGTCTGCGGCGCGTAGGAGGTATGGCCCTCGGGCGTCCGGAAGGATTTCGGGCTCGGAACGCTCGGATACCCCTGCACCCGCACGTGACCCGAGCGGTCCGACAGAAGCGGGTATCCCTCGCGCTTGTCCTCACGGCGCAGGTAGAGGACGAGCCCGATGAAGAAAGCGAAGAAGACGTAGAGCGTCACCTGCGCGAAATCGATGTAACTTGTGATGTCACCCATGGACGTGACCTTTCCGCTTCGAGGATCAGCCTGGCAGATCGACCAGGCCGAACTTGGAAGGCTCCCGCGCCGTCGCCCCGAACGGGCGAACCAGCGGACCGAGAGCCACGAGAGTCATGAGCATGATGATCAGCTCGATGTGATAGACGATGCCGTATCCGGTGGACGGCCCCGTGAGCGCCGGACCCAGCGCCCCGCGGGACGCGAGGCCGGACATGACGTCGCGCAGGATTCCGCCGCCCGCGATCGCGAGACCGGCGGCACTGGCCTGGACGGCGCCCCAGGCCCCGAGCGCGAGCCCGCCCTGGCCCTGGCCGAGCGCCATGGCACCGGTCAGCGTCCCGACCGCGAAGAGGCCGCCGCCGAACCCGATCAGCGCGGTCCCGACCCGGAACAGCGTGGCCGAGGCGAGCGGGGCCGAGAAGATCACGCAGGAGAAGGCCAGGAGGCCGACCAGCGCCCCGTAGGCCGCGAGCCGGTACGGATCGCCGCCGTCGCCGAGACGCTGGGCCGCGATCGCGAAGCCCGCGATCGTGCCGGCCGCGATCAGCGCGGTGAGCGCGGTGGTCTCGCCGACCGTGAGCTTCAGGACCTCGGCCCCGTAGGGCTCGAGCAGGACGTCCTGCATCGCGAACCCGGCCGTCCCGAGGCCGACCGCGACCAGCGTGCGGCTCCAGCGGCCCTCCCGGCGCAGCGCCGTCCAGGAATCGCGGAACGACGGGCGGGGCGCGTCGGCGCGGGTGCGGCCCGGATCGCGGGCCTCCTGCTTCCAGAGCGCGAGGATGTTCGCCGCCATCGTGATCACGGCCGCGCCCTGGATGACCTTGATCAGCCGGACCTGGTCGAAATCGGCCAGCAGCGCCCCGAAGGCGAGCGAGCTGCCGATCATGCCGAAGAGCAGCATGACGTAGAGGAACGCGACGACGCGGGGCCGGACGGCCTCGGGCGCGAGGTCGGTCGCGAGCGCGAGCCCGGCCGTCTGCGTCGTGTGCAGCCCGATGCCGACGAGCAGGAAAGCGAGCGCCGCCGCGAGCTGGCCGATGATCGGCGGCGCGTTCGAGTCTCCGGACAGGAGGATCAGCGCGAAGGGCATGATCGACAGGCCGCCGAACTGGATCAGCGAGCCGAACCAGATGTAGGGCACCCGCTTCCAGCCGAGCACGGAGCGATGGTGGTCGGACCGGAACCCGACCAGCGCCCGGAACGGCGCGAAGAGGAGCGGCAGCGAGATCATCAGCGCGACGAGCCAGGTCGGCACGCCGAGCTCGACGATCATGACGCGGTTCAGGGTGCCGATCAGCAGCACGACGGCCATGCCGACCGAGACCTGGAACAGCGACAGACGGATCAGCCGCCCGAAAGGAAGCTCCGGCGTCGCGGCATCCGCGAAGGGCAGGAAGCGCGGCCCGAGCTGGCTCCAGAGCCGGGCGGCCTTGGCGTTGAGGCCGCGCCTGTCATTCCGGGGCTCGCGCAGCGAGAGCCCGGAACCCATAAACACCGACGGTTGAGAACCTGCCTCACGGGCAACATCCAATCCCGCAGCGTCAGCGTCTATAGGTTCCGGGCCCGACGCTTCGCGCCGCCCCGGAATGACAAGCGTCGGGACGCCGCTCATGCTCTGACGAGCTCCAGCGCCTGCGAGGTGTAGAACCCGCTCTTCACCCGGTGCGTCCGCTCGGTCCGCCAACCGGCCAGCGCCGGGGCGGCCGCGATCCGGTGGCGGAGGTCGGCCTCGGCCATCGGCTGGAGCGAGGGCGAGCGGTCGCGGCGCGGGAAGAGCCGGCCGACAGCGTGCATGACGGCGAGCGGCGGGGTGCGGGGCGCGAAGGTGAACAGGATCGAGCGCTCCGTCCGGGGCGCCAGCGCCTCGAGCACCCGGACGCAATCGGCGGCGCTGTAGTGGATCAGCGAATCCATCCCGACCACGTGGTCGAAGCGGCCGAGAGCCGGGTCCAGCATGTCGCCGGTGCGGAAATCGAGGCTGCCCCGGCCGAGGTCGAGCGGCGCGCGCTCGCGGGCGAGGTCGACGAGGTTTCCGGCGAGGTCGATCGCGGTGACCGCCGCCCCGCGCCGGGCGGCCTCGACCGCGAACGCACCCGTGCCGCAGCCGGCATCGAGCACCCGGCAGCCGGCGAGATCGTCCGGCAGCCAGGAGAGCAGCGTCGCCCGCATCCGGTCGCGGCCGGCCCGGACCGTCGCCCGGATGCGGCCGACCGGCGCGTCGGACGTCAGTTGCTTCCAGGCCTCCGCGGCCGTGCGGTCGAAATAGGTCTCGATCTCGCCGCGGCGCTGCTGGTAGGTCACGGCCGGCATCAATCGAACCCCAGGAGGTCGAAGATGTCGCGATCCTTCATCGCCACTGCCGGCACCGCTTCGACGCCGTTCCAGAGGTTCTCCGCAAGCCGGAGATATTCTTTCTGGACGGCCAGGATCTCGGGCGTCAGCTCCATCTCGAACAGCGTCGACTTCTTCAGCCGGCTGCGCCGGATGACGTCGAGATCGGGGAAATGCGCCAGCGTCTTGGTTCCGGTGGCGGCGTTGAACTTGTCGATCTGGTCCGTGCCGGCGGAGCGGTTCACGATCACGCCGCCGAGCCGGACGCCGTAGTTCTTGGCCTTCGCGCCGATCGCCTGGACGATCCGGTTCATCGCGAAGATCGAGTCGAAGTCGTTCGCGGCGACGATCAGGGCACGGTCGGCGTGCTGGAGGGGCGCCGCGAAGCCGCCGCAGACGACGTCGCCGAGGACATCGAAGATCACGACGTCCGTGTCCTCGAGGAGGTGATGCTCCTTCAGGAGCTTCACGGTCTGGCCGACCACGTAGCCGCCGCAGCCGGTGCCGGCCGGTGGCCCGCCGGCCTCCACGCACATGACGCCGTTGTAGCCCTCGACCACGAAATCCTCGGGCCGCAGCTCCTCCGAGTGGAAGTCGACCGATTCCAGCACGTCGATGACGGTCGGGATCAGGGATTTCGTGAGCGTGAAGGTCGAGTCGTGCTTCGGGTCGCAGCCGATCTGCAGCACCCGCTTGCCGAGCTTCGAGAACGCGACGGAGAGGTTCGACGATGTCGTCGATTTCCCGATGCCGCCCTTCCCGTAGACGGAGAACACCTTAGCGGTGCCGATCTTCAGGTTCGGGTCGAGCTGCACCTGGACCGACCCGTCCCCGTCGCCCGGCCGGCGCTCGACGCGCTTGCGGATGGGGAGTTCGATGGTTGCGCTCATGATGCGATCTCTTGGAGACGGTGGAAGCCACCACGGGCGTCATGCCGAGGAGCGCCGGAAGCGCGTCTCGAAGCACGCGCAAACGGACGGGCGTGATTCGAGACGCGCCGCTGCGCGACGCTCCTCAGCATGACGCCGGATGGGGATGGGGCGACGCCCGTCATGCCGCCATTCCCATGCCGACGCCTTCGAGCCGATCCTCGAGGTCTTCGCTGGCCCGCCTGAGCTTCGACAGGGTCGCCTCGTCCGGCGACCAGTAGCGCCGCTCGTGCGCCTCCAGCAGCCGGTTCGCGACCCGGGCCGAGGCCTTCGGGTTCAGGTTCGACAGCCGCTCCTGCATGGCGGTGTCGAGCACGAAGGTCTCGGTCAATTTCTGGTAGACCCAGGGCTGGACCTGGCCGGTGGTCGCCGACCAGCCCATCGTGTTCGTGACCTGCTGCTCGATCTGGCGCACGCCCTCGTAGCCGTGCGCGAGGAGAGCCTCGTACCATTTCGGGTTCAGCGCCCGGGTGCGGGTCTCGAGCGAGACCTGCTCGCACAGCGTCCGGACGGTGCCGGCGCCGCGCGTCTGGTCGCCGATGTAGATCGCGGCCTCGGTCCCGCCGCGCGCCTGCTTCACGGCGCGCGAGATGCCGCCGAGCGTGTCGAAGTAATGATCGACCGTGGTCACCCCGAGCTCGACCGAGTCGAGGTTCTGGTAGGTGACGTCGACCCGGGCCAGGACGTGGGACAGGAGCGCGTCGCGGCGCGCCGGCCGGCCGTCGACCCCGTAGGCGAAGCCCTTCCGGCTGAGATAGGCTTGCGCCAGCTCGTCCTCGTCGTTCCAGACGCCGGTATCGACCATCTGGTTCACGTTCGACCCGTAGGCGCCGTCGGCGTTGCCGAAGACCCGGAGCGAGGCTTCGGCCAGCGAGCCGCCGTGCTCGGCCTGGAAGGCGAGCGCGTGCTTCCGGACGAAGTTCACCTCCGCCGGCTCGTCGGCCGCGGCCGCGAGCTGGGCCGCCTCCGCGAGCAGGCTCGTCTGCATCGGCAGGAGGTCGCGGAAGATGCCGGACAGCGTCACGACGACGTCGATCCGGGGCCGGCCGAGCCGCTCGAGCGGCACGAGCTGCGCGCCCGCGAGCCGGCCGTAGCTGTCGTGACGCGGCTCGGCGCCGAGCAGCCAGAGCGCCTGGCCGATCGGGCCGCCCTCGCTCTTCAGGTTGTCCGTGCCCCAGAGCACCATCGCGACGGTCTCGGGCAGGCCGAGCCCATCCTGCGCGTGCCGGGCGAGAAGCTTGTCGGCCTGAGCCGCGCCGTCCTGGACCGCGAAGGCGGAGGGGATCCGGAAGGGGTCGAAGCCGTGCAGGTTGCGGCCGCTCGGCAGGACGTCGGTCGTCCGCAGGAGATCGCCGCCCGGCGCCGGCCGGGTGTAGCCACCGTCGAGCGCGTGGATCAGCGCCGGGAGCTCGTGGTCGCGGGCGAGGAGCCCGTCGAGCCGGACGCGCTCGGCCGGGTCGGTCACGCCGGCGGCGTCGAGGGTCTCGGCCCGGGCGGCGGCGTCCATCGTCTCGCCGACGACGTGGAGCCCGTGCGGGATCAGCGTGTATTCGAGCTCCAGGATCTCGCGGGAGAGGTCGCGCACCCGCGCCTCCGCCTCGGCCGGGGTCCAGGCCGGCTCGGCCGCGGCGAGGTCGACCACCGAGGCCTGCGCCTGGAGCAGGACCGCGAGCGCGGCGCGGCTCTCGGCCGGTGCGGCCGGATCCTGCCCGCGCCAGCGGTCGAGCGAGCTCTTCAGGTCGAGGAGGCCGCGATACAGCCCGGCCGCGGCGACCGGCGGGGTCAGGTAGCTGATCAGCGTCGCCCCGATGCGGCGCTTCGCGAGCGCGCCCTCGGACGGGTTGTTCGAGGCGTAGAGATAGAGGTTCGGCAGGTCGCCGATGAGCCGGTCCGGCCAGCACTTCGCGGAGAGGCCGGCCTGCTTGCCGGGCATGAACTCCAGCGCGCCGTGCGTGCCGAAATGCAGGACCGCGTCGGCCGCGAAGTCGTCGGCCATCCAGCGGTAGAAGTTCGAGAAGGCGTGGGTCGGCGCGAACGAGCCCTCGAAGAGGAGCCGCATCGGGTCGCCCTCGTAGCCGAAGGCCGGCTGCACGCCGACGAAGACGTTCCCGAACCGCGCGCCGAGCACGAAGAGCGACGACCCGTCCGTGTTGTCCCGGCCGGGCGCCGGACCCCATTGCCGCTCGATCTCGGCGAGGTGGCGCTCGCGCCGGACGTGCCGGTCGACCGGCACGCGGGCCGCGACGTTCGCGTCCTGGCCGAGCCGCTCGGCGTTGCCCTGGAGGATCGCGGCCTGAAGGGCCTCCACGTCCACAGGAACGTCGACCGCGTAGCCGGCGTCCCGGAGGGCTCCGAGCGTGTTGTGCAGGGAGCGGAACACGGACAGATAGGCGGCCGTGCCGGTCGCGCCCGCGTTCGGCGGGAAGTTGAACAGGACGATCCCGACCTTCCGGTCGGCGCGGGCCCGCCGTCGAAGCGCGACGAGCTTCGCGACGCGCGCCGCCAGGGTCTCGGCCCGTTCGGCGCAGCTATGCATGTCGCGCGAGCGCTCGGCCGCCGGGAACACGCAGGCGCGCTCGCAGCCGGAGCAGGTGCCGCCGCTCGAGCGACCCCCGAAGGTCGCCGGACCCGTCGCGCCGTCGAGCTCGGGGATCGCGACCATCATGGTGGCCTCGACCGGCGACAGGCCGCGCGCGTCGAGCGCCCATTGCTCGAGCGTCTGGAACTCGAGCGGGTGGGCCGCGATGTAGGGGACGTCGAGCTTGGCCAGGACATCCTCGGCGGCGCGCGCGTCGTTGTAGGCCGGGCCGCCCACGAGGGAGAACCCGGTGAGCGACACGACCGCGTCCACGCTCGCGACCCCGTCCGCCATGAAGTAGCGCTCGATCGCCGGGCGCTGGTCGAGGCCGGACGAGAAAGCCGGCACGACCCGGAGCCCTTTCGCCTCGAGGGCCGCGAGGACGCCGTCGTAATGCGCGCTGTTCCCGCCGAGGACGTAGGACCGCATCACGAGGACCCCGACGGTTCCGGCCTCGCCGGCGGCGGGCGGAAGCTGCGCGAGCTCGTCGACGATCCGGTCCTTGGCGCGCGGATGATAGAGCCCGACCTCCGGGTAGTGGATCGGGGGGGCGGCGGCCGTGACCGTCCCGCGCAGCGCCTGGCGCTCGCCGGCCCCGTAGCGGCCGACCAGCATCCGGACCATGTTCGCGAGGTTGTCCTCGGAGCCGGCCAGCCAGTATTGCAGCGCGATGAAGTAGGCGCGCAGGTCCTGGGCCGTCCCGGGGATGAAGCGGAGCAGCTTCGGCATCTGCCGCAGCATCTTCATCTGCTTCTGGCCGCTGGCCTTGCCGGTCTTCGGCTTCAGGCGCTTCAGCCAGGCCACAGGGCCCGTCGCCTCGCCGGCCATCGAGAGCTTGCCCATGCGGGTCAGCTTCACGACCTCCGGGGCGGAGAGGCACGCGATCATCGCGTCGCAGCCCTCGCGCCGCGCCGCGAGCGCCGGCAGCACGGCCCGGATGTGGTCGTCGAGGAACAGCATCGCGGCGACCACGATGTCGCCCCGCGCGATGTCGGCCCGGCACCGCTCCAGCGCCTCGGGATCGCCGATCCATTCGTCGGCCGCGTGCACGACGAGGGTCAGCCCCGGCATCTCGGCCCGGAGCGCGCCCTCGGCGCGAGCCGCCGCGCCCGCGAGATGGCTGTCCATCGTGACCACGACGACCCGGACGGGCGCGGCCCGAGCGTCGGGCGCGCTGCGGGGAAAGCCCGTCTCAGCGTCCGAAATGCGCTTTGGCATCGTAGAGGGTCTCGAGGGTGATGAGGGCGAGGCCGTGCGTCTTGGCGAAGCTCTCTGTGTTGCGGCGGGCCTTTCCGCGAACGAAGAAGGGAATCTTGCCGAGCTCGCGCTCGGCTTCAGGCGCCCAGCCGAGGGGCTGGGGGACGAGGATGGGCTGTGATCCACCGACAGCGTCGTCCTGAGGAGCAGGCGGAGCCTGCGTCTCGAAGGACGCACCACGCTCGTGCGTGCTTCGAGACGGCGCGTGCCGCGCCTCCTCGGCATGACGCTGTTGGAAGTTCGCGATGTCCGGTGAGGGCGCGTGCGCGAGATGCGAGGACGCGTCGTCGCGGAACTCGGAATCCTCGCGGAACATCCCGATCAGGTGCTCTTCGAGGCCCATCATCAGCGGGTGGACCCAGGTGTCGAAGATCACGTTCGCGCCCTCCCAGCCCATCTGGGGGGAGTGGCGGGCCGGGAAATCCTGGACGTGGACGGGAGCCGAGATCACCGCGCACGGGATGCCGAGCCGCTTCGCGACGTGGCGCTCCATCTGGGTGCCGAGGACGAGCTCCGGCTGCAGCTCGACGATGCGGGCCTCGACGTCGAGGTAGTCGTCGGTGATCAGCGCCTCGAGGCCGTGGCTCTTCGCGGCCTCGCGGACCTCGCGGGCCATCTCGCGGCTGTAGGTCCCGAGGCCGACCACCGAGAAGCCGAGCTCGGCCGCCGCGATCCGGGCCGCCGCGATCGCGTGCGTCGCGTCGCCGAAGATGAAGACGCGCTTGCCCGTGAGATAGGTCGAGTCGACGGAGCGCGAGTACCAGGGCAGCCGCGACGGGCTTCCGGCCAGCGCGGGCGCCGGATCGACACCCGCGAGCGCCGCCACCTCGGCCACGAAGTCGCGCGTGGCGCAGACACCGATCGGCACGGTCTTGGTCGCGGGCTGGCCGTAGGTCTTCTCGAGCCAGCGCGCCGCGAGCCCGGCGATCTCGGGGTAGAGCACGACGTTGAAGTCGGCCTGCGAGAGCCGGCCCAGGTCGGCGGGCGAGGCGCCCATGGGCGCGGTGACGTTGATGTCGACGCCGAGCCGGCCGAGGAGGCCTGTGATTTCGGCGAGGTCGTCGCGGTGGCGGAAGCCGAGCGCGGTGGGGCCGAGCAGGTTGCACAGGGGGCGCCGGCCTTCGGCACGCTCACGCTGCGGGGCTCCCGGAGCGGGCGCCGGCCCGG
>CAXTKM010000166.1:3612-9189 GCA_964244795.1 uncultured Enterovirga sp. | reverse complement strand
GCGTCGAACGTGTACCAGCGCCCGCCGAGATAGACCTCGAACCAGGCCGAGAAGTCCATCGGATCGTCCGAGATCGGGATCCCGATGTCGCCGAGGTAGCCGGTCGCGTAGCGGGCCGGCACGTTCATGCAGCGGCAGAGCGTGACCGCGAGATGCGCGAAGTCGCGGCAGACGCCCTGCCGCTCCTGATGCCCCTCGAACGCCGTCTTGGTCGCCCGCGCGTATTGATAGCCGAAGGTGATCCGGTCGTGCGTGTAGGCGACGATCGCCTGCACGAGGGGCCAGCCCTGCGGAACCTGTCCGAACAGCGACCAGGCTGTGTCCGAGAGGCGGTCGGTCTCGCAGTACCGGCTGCCGAGGAGATAGACGAGCACCTCCGACGGCAGGTCTTCCACCTTGTGCTGGACGGCGTCGGGGGCGATCTCGTCGGGGAGGCCGGAATCCTGGACGACGAAGTCGTTCGTGATCACGAGGGTCCCGGGGCTCGCCATCGCCCGGACGCAGCGGTTGCCGAACATGTCGTGGTATTCACTGGGCGCGCTGGGGCGCGAGAACTGGACCTGGTCGCGCCCGATCACGTCGGGCTCGCGGTCGGGGAAGACGTTCAGCATGAGGATCATCGGCGAGGGCGAGCCGACGTCGTAGGTGATCTCGTAGCCGCAGCGGATCTTCATGCGTGTTCTCCTCGCGGGCCGGCGGCCGGGTTCGCGCTCACGCCGCGACCGCGGCCGCGAGCGGCAGCGGGCTCTCGACGTCCACGTCGACCGTCATTCCGATGTAGTCGCTCGGAAAGCCCATGAAGCTCCCGGAGATGGGCGTCGCCTGGCTCGGGTCCCGCACGACCGCGACCCGGATCAGGTCGGCGTTCCCGACCGCCCCGCTCGTCGGGTCGAAATCGATCCAGCCGGCACCCGGCAGGTAGACCTGGATCCAGGCGTGGGTGGAGCCGCCGATCCGGCGGCCCCGCTCGTCGCCCGAATGGATGTTGAGGTAGCCCGAGACGAAGCGCGCCGCGAGGCCTTGCGCCCGTACGGCCTCGCTCATCAGCACCGCGAAATCCCGGCAGGATCCCCGGCCCGTCCGGAGCGTCGTGGCCGGCGACTGCATGCCGGGCTCCTCCCGGCGGATATAGGCGAGGTCGCGCCGGATCGCGGCGTTCATGCGGGTGAGAAAGCCCCATGTTCCCGCGGCGGGCGTGTCCGTGAGGATGCCCCGGGCCCAGCGATCGACGACCCGGTCCGGATCGGAATGCTGACGCTCGACGAAGCGGGCGAGATCGGGCATCGCCTCGGCCCCGTAGGAGAAGGGGCACGAGGCGGCGTGCTCCGCGAGCCGGAGCGAGGCCTCGCGGAACGCCGTCACCTCGACCGTGGTCGTCGCGACGACCTGGAGCTCGCGGGAGCGCCGGCCGAAGCCCGCCGTCGTGACGATGTTGCCGGACGCGTCCTCCGAACAGCCGATCTCCGCCGGCTCCGGGCCGATCTCGACGCGGTGCTCGATCACGCGCTGATCGTGGCCGTCGCGCGGGCGGAGCAGCATCCTGTGCTCGCCGAACGCCACCGGCGCGCCGTACCGGTACAGCGTCTCGTGCCTGATCCTGAAGGTCGTCATCATGCTCCCGGCCTGGGGCCGGGCTAGCAGGTTCCGAGCCAGTTGCGCTAGAGCGGGCACTCCGGCGATAGGCAGGAAAGGGGACGCGGGTGCCCATGGATGGCAAGCTTTTGGGACCCGACGAGCCGCCGCCCGTGGTCGTTCACGGCGGAGCCGGCGTCTCGACGCTCTTCCTGACCTGCGACCATGCCGGGCGGCGCATCCCCGCGCGCCTCGGCCGGCTCGGCCTGCCGGAGACCGAGCTCGACCGGCACATCGCCTGGGACATCGGGGTCGCGGCGGTGTCGCGCCGGATGGCAGAGCGGCTCGGCGCGACGCTCGTCGAGCAGCGCTACTCGCGTCTCGTGATCGACTGCAACCGGCCGCCCGACGTCCCGAACGCGATCCCGGCGCTGAGCGAGGCGACCCCGATCCCCGGGAACGTCGATCTCTCGCCCGCCGACCGGCAGGCTCGACGGGACGAGGTTTTCGCGCCCTACCACGACGCGATCGCGTCCGCGCTCGACGGACGCGCCTCGACCGGTCGACGGACGGTCCTCGTCGCGATGCACAGCTTCACGCCGTCGTATCTCGGCACGGCCCGGCCCTGGCATGTCGGCACGCTCTACGGACACGACGCACGCCTCGCCGGGATCCTGCACGGGCTACTGGAGCGCGAGGGCCGCTACGCGGTCGGCGACAACGAGCCCTATTCGGTCTCGGACGAGACCGACTACACGATACCGGTCCATGGCGAGAGGCGCGGCCTGCCCCATGTCGGGATCGAGATCCGGCAGGACCTGATCACGGACGCGGCCGGCCAACAGGAATGGGCCGACCTCCTCGCGCGCCTGCTCCCGATCGCGGCCGAGGCGGTGCTCGCGTGATTCCCGTGATGGACAACCTGGACATTCTGCGGGCCTTCGAGCGCCAGCCGGACGGGTCCTGGCTCTGCGTCGCGCCCGCCACGATCGTCACGCAGGACGGGACGGTCACGGTCGAGCCCGGATCGGTGTTCGCCTACGGCAAGGTGGTCGGCCATCTGGATATCGCCGAGTACCTGGAGCAGCTCGGCGCATCCTTCGGCTCATGACCGAGCCTGTCATTCCGGGGCGGCGAAGCCGAGCCGGAACCCATACACGCCGACGATCCCGGTCATGACGCCGACAGTGTCACATCGACGGCGTCGACGTTTATGGGTTCCGGGCTCGGCTGCGCCGCCCCGGAATGACAGGCGTCAAAGCGTGATGACGTCAATCGACAGCTAGGAATAGTGTCCGATGTAGCGGCTCCACTCTCCTGCATCGAGGACGTGGCAGCGGCACTCTTGTGAAACGGCTCCCCGCCGCGCACATTAGTCCTCTCCGAGGGGTGCCTTCGACAGGCTGAGACGGCGCGGGCCGAACCCTTTGAACCTGATCCGACTCGCATCGGCGGAGGGACGGACCTGACCTTGGATCGACATTCCCCTTCGGCCGCGACGGTCGTCGGCGCGGGCATTTGCGGGACCTGGGCCGCGCTGCTCCTGCAGGAGGCCGGGCTCGCGGTGACGCTCCACGAGCGGGCCGGGCCCGACCTCGACGGCGGCACGAGCCGGTGGGCCGGCGGCATGATCGCACCCGATTGCGAGAGCGACGGCGCGGAGCCGATCGTGGTGCGGCTCGGCCGGCGTTCCGTCGATCTGTGGCGCCGGCACCTGCCGGAGGTGGCGCTCGACGGCTCGCTCGTCGTGGCGCACCCGCGCGACACGGGCGATCTCGACCGCTTCGCGCGCCAGACCGGCGGCCACGAGCCGGTCGACGCAGCCGGCGTCGCGGCGCTCGAGCCGGCGCTCGCTGGCCGCTTCCGGTCGGGCCTGTTCTTTCCGGCGGAGGCGCATGTCGAGCCGCGCTCTGTGCTCCCGATGCTGCGGGACAGGCTCGCGGCACGCGGCGGCACGATCCGGTTCGGCTCCGAGGTCGAACCGGCCTCGCTCGACGGCATCGTGGTCGATTGCCGCGGACTCGCGGCGCGGCCGGCCCTGCCGGCTCTTCGCGGCGTGAAGGGCGAGACCGTGCAGGTCGAGACGGCCGAGATCGCGCTCCGGCGCCCGGTCCGGCTGATGCACCCGCGCTGGCCGATCTACGTCATTCCGCGGGCGGAGCACCGCTTCCTGATCGGGGCGACCTCGATCGAGAGCGAGGACGTGTCGGGCGTGAGCGTGCGCTCGACCCTCGAGCTCCTGACCGCCGCCTACACGCTGCATCCGGCCTTCGGGGAGGCCCGGATCGTCGAGATCGGGACGGCTTTGCGTCCGGCCTTCCCGGACAACGCGCCCCGGATCGAGGTCCGGGACCGGCAGATCTCGGTCAACGGGCTCTACCGCCACGGCTTCCTGCTCGCGCCGGCGCTGGCCGAGATCGTGGCGGGCTACGTCACCGCGGGGATACGGGACAACGAGGTCATGCGATGGTCCTGATCGTGAACGGCGAGCGGGCGGAGGTCGGGGCGACCCGAATCTCCGACCTCCTGGACGAGCTCGGCTACCGGGGCGGCGAGCCCGGCGGCTTCCTGGCTGTCGCGGTCAACCGCGAGGTGATCCGGCGCGCGCGCTGGCCGGAGGTCGAGCTCGGCGACGGCGACGAGGTCGAGGTCGTGACGCCGCGGCAGGGCGGGTAGGAGCGGACGATGCGTCTCTACGGCCAGGAGGTGTCCTCGAGGCTCCTCATCGGCACCTCGCTCTATCCCTCTCCGGCCGTGATGGAGGCCGCGATCCGGGCGTCGGGCGCCGCGATCGTGACCGTCTCGCTCCGCCGAGAGGCCGCAGGCGGGCGGGCCGGCGACGCGTTCTGGCGCATCATCCAGTCGCTCGGCCTGAAGGTCCTGCCGAACACGGCCGGCTGCCGCACCGTGAAGGAGGCGGTATCGACGGCCGAGCTCGCACGCGAGCTCTTCGGCACCCCTTGGGTGAAGCTCGAGGTGGTCGGCGACGACGAGACCTTGCAGCCGGACGTGATCGGCCTCGTCGAGGCGGCCGCGATCCTGATCCGCGACGGCTTCGAGGTGTTTCCGTACTGCACCGAGGACCTCACGGTCGCGACCCGGCTCGTCGAGGCGGGCTGCCGGGTCGTGATGCCATGGGCCTCGCCGATCGGCTCCGGCCAGGGCATCGCGAACCGGGCCGCGCTCCGGACGCTCCGCTCGCGCTTCCCGGACGTCACGCTGATCGTCGACGCGGGCCTCGGCGCGCCCTCGCACGCGGCCGACGCGATGGAGCTCGGCTACGACGGCATTCTCCTGAACACCGCGATCGCGCGGGCCGACGATCCCGTCGCGATGGCGCGCGCCTTCGCGCTCGCGGTCGAGGCGGGCCGCCTCGGGCACCGGGCCGGCCTGATGCCGGCGCGCGACTTCGCCTCGCCCTCGACCCCGGTGCTCGGCACGCCCTTCTGGCACCAGACCGAAACGGGCCGGCACCAGACCGGGACCGAGGGCTGATGCGACCCTATCCGGACGCGTTCTATCCGGTCGTCGATTCCGTCGCGTGGGTGGCGCGCCTCGCGCGCCTCGGCGTCGGGACCGTGCAGATCCGGGCGAAGGACCTCGCGCCGGGCGCGGCCGTGCCTCTGGTGCGGTCGGCCCTGGAGGCGGTCTCGGGCACGTCGACGCGGCTCGTCGTGAACGACCATTGGCAGGCCGCGATCGAAGCCGGCGCGAGCCACGTCCATCTCGGGCAGGAGGACCTGGCCGAGGCCGACGTCGCGCCGATCCGTCGGGCCGGGCTCACGCTCGGGCTCTCCACCCACGACGAACGCGAACTCGAGGTCGCACTCGCCCACGCGCCGGACTATGTCGCGCTCGGCCCCGTCTACCACACGACCCTGAAGGCGATGCGGTTCGCCCCGCAAGGGCTCGACCGGATCGGGGAGTGGAAGCGCCGGATCGGCGACCGGCCGCTGGTCGCGATCGGCGGCCTGACGCCAAAACGCGCCGTGCAATGCCTTCGGG
>CAXTKM010000166.1:0-3602 GCA_964244795.1 uncultured Enterovirga sp. | reverse complement strand
GATCGGCGCGATCCCGCTCGTGGCGATCGGCGGGATCACGCTCGAGCGCGCGCCGGGCGTCTTCGCGGCCGGTGCCGATTCGATCGCGGTCGTGAGCGATGTGACCCAGAACCCTGACCCGGATCGGCGGGTCGCGGCTTGGCTGGCAGCGGTCGCGGACCGGACCAAGACCTGAGCAGCCAGTCCTGCTGCCGAAAAGCGTGGCGAGCGACATTTTCGCAACATTCGTACAATGCAAGTGAATCGGTCGTAGGCCCGACCGACTTGTCCTGCCAGGGGACGCCTTAGACTTAACGATGCGTTAAAGCCGAGTCGAAGAGCCAGCGTCTTCTGTCCAGTTGGCGTCGGTGTTCATGACCGTCACCGTGCGGCGAGCCGGCCGTGCTGGGTTGAACTGTTCGGTACGCTGGTGAACGATGAGGAATGGCGACACGAGCCCTCATCGTCTGGTCGACCGGCGCCGGTCTCGCCTGCGCGTCCGTGGCTCTCGCGGCCACGAGCCTGGCCTGGCGCGCACCGACCTCGACGGAGACCGCGATCGTGGCGGTCTCGCCGGCGGACGTCCAAGCATCGGTGGTCGACGTCGCGATCGATCTGCCCGCCATCGACGGTCCGGCCGAGCTCGCAGGGTTCGAGCCTTCGGGCTTGGCCCCTTCCGTGGACCTTCCTGGTCCGGGCGTCACGGTGGCGTCGTTCCTCGACCCGAACGCCGCTTGGGTGCCCTACCTCTCGCTGCGTCCAGCCTTCGAGGAAGCGCGTCCGCCTGCCCCCGCCGACATCGGCTCGACCATTCGGGAGGTCGTCCGCGACGAGCTGGCCAGCCTCGATCCGGGGCTCGCCCGGCTCTCGGTCCGCCCCCCTCCGCGGCCCGCCTTCCTCGAGGCGCCGACCCGGCCGGATGCGGCCCCGGAGGCCGGCATCGTCGAGGTCCGGTCGCCATCGAGCCTCGAGGGAACAGGATCGAGCTTCTGGAGCTGGGCCACTCCAGTCGACCCGCCCCGGTCCCGGCCGGAGCGTCCTCTTCAGAGCGGGATGGCGTCGTGGTACGGGCCGGGCTTCCACGGCCGGAAGACCGCGAGCGGCGAGCGGTTCGACCAGAACGCGCTCACGGCCGCACATCGCTCGCTGCCGTTCGGCACGAAGGTCAAGGTCGTGGACCAGACGACCGGCCGGTCGATCGTGGTCCGGATCAACGATCGCGGGCCTTTTGCCCATGGCCGCGTGATCGACCTGTCGAAGGCCTCCGCGGCGGCGCTCGGCATGGGCGGGCTTGCCCGCGTCCAGATCGTGAGCGCGGAGTAGTGGGGGACGCGCGCCTTCGCGCCTCCCTGGACGGCGGCCGTGTCGGCCAGATCGCGGTTCGCACCCGATCCGCAGCGCCCCTCTCCTCGACGGGGATGTTCGGGCTCCGGCTGTGGCTCATCCTCGTCCTGATGGCGCTCGCCGGCTCCGGCGTTCTGGCCCAGGCGGCGGCGCCGGTTCCCGCAGGACCGCTGCGCTTCGGCGGCTTCGTGTTTCCGGAGGACATCGCCGGGGCGCGTCGGGGCTCGTTCCGCGACTACGAACCGCAGGCGCCGGGCTTTGGACAGAGCGTCAGCTATGTCAGCGCGCGCCGAACCGTGTTCACCGTCTACGTCTACGACAAGCGGCTCACGATCACCGAGGCGAATGCCGCGGGCATCGCGAGAGGCGAGCGAGACGAGGCCGCCCGGGACATCGAGGCGGCCGTCAAGCAGGGCAGCTACGATCGGGCCGAGCCGGGCGATGCGAGCGGCGTGCTCACGCCCGAGATGGGCGCCGTCTATGCGGCACGCTATCGGCTCTCGCTGAGGAACGGGGAGACGCGCGATTCCTACGCCGCCGTCCAGGTCGCGCGCGGCAAGATCGTGAAGGTGCGGGCCACCGGCTCCGACCTGCCGCAGACCGAGGGCGACGTCCGGGCCTTCCTTCTGGCGCTCGGGACCGTGATCGCGTCCGGCGAGCGCTGATCGCCCGGCGGCGCCCGACGTTCCGGGCCGGTCACTCCGCCGCGTCGAGCCGATACCGGGCGGGGTCGTAGTTCAGGATCGGCGAGAGCCAGCGCTCGACGTCCGCGATGCTCATGTCCTTGCGGGCCGCATAATCCTCGGCCTGATCGCGCTCGACCTTGGCGACGCCGAAGTAATGCGCGTCCGGGTGGGCGAGGTAGAGCCCGGACACGGAGGAGCCGGGCCACATCGCGTAGCTCTCGGTCAGCTTGACCCCGATCCGGCGCTCGGCCTCCGTCAGCCGGAACAGCGTCTCCTTCTCGGTGTGGTCGGGCTGGGCCGGGTATCCCGGCGCGGGCCGGATCCCGGGATAGCTCTCGCGCAGGAGCTCGTCCGGGGCGAGCGTCTCGTCCTGGGCGTAGCCCCAGTGCTCGCGCCGGACCCGCTCGTGCATGCGCTCGGCCAGCGCCTCGGCGACCCGGTCCGCCAGCGCCTTCACGAGGATCGAGCGATAATCGTCGTTCGCGCGCTCGAAGCGCTCGGCGATCCGGACCTCCTCGATCCCGGCCGTGACCACGAAGGCCCCGACATAGTCCGCGACGCCGCTGCTCTCGGGGGCGACGAAGTCGGAGATGCAGAGGTTCGGCCGCCCATCACGCTTCGAGAGCTGCTGACGCAGCCCGTGGAAGGTCGCCAGCGTCTCTCCCCGGCTCTCGCCCGTGTAGAGCCGGATGTCGTCGCCGACGGCGTTCGCGGGCCAGAACCCGATCACGGCCTTCGGGTTGAACCAGCGCTCGGTGACGATCTTCGCCAGCATGCCCTGCGCGTCCTCGTAGAGCTGGCGCGCGGCCGGCCCCTGGGCCTCGTCCTCGAGGATCGCCGGGAACCGCCCCTTCATGTCCCAGGTCTGGAAGAAGGGCGTCCAATCGATATAAGGCACGAGGTCCGCGACGTCGTAGGACCGGAACACCCGCGTGCCGGTGAAGCTCGGCCGCGTCGGCCGGTAGCCCGCCCAGTCGATCTTCATCGCGTTCGTCCGGGCGGCCCCGATCGAGAGCCGCTTCTTGTCCTGCTCGGATCGGGCGTGGGCATCCGCGACCTTGCGGTACTCGGCCCGGACCGTGTCGATGTAGGTGACCTTCTGGTCGGCCGAGAGCAGCGCGGATACGACACCGACCGCCCGGCTCGCGTCGTTCACGTAGATCGCCTGGCCGGCCCGGTAGTTCGGGTGGATCTTCACGGCCGTGTGGACCCGGCTCGTCGTCGCGCCGCCGATCAGGAGCGGGATCGCGAAGCCCTCGCGCTCCATCTCGGCCGCGACATGGGCCATCTCGTCGAGCGAGGGCGTGATCAGGCCGGACAGGCCGATCACGTCCACCTTCCTGGCGCGCGCGACATCGAGGATCTTCGCGGCCGGAACCATGACGCCGAGATCGATCACCTCGTAGTTGTTGCACTGGAGAACGACGCCGACGATGTTCTTGCCGATGTCGTGGACGTCGCCCTTCACGGTCGCCATCAGGATGACGCCGGCCGGCTGCCCTTGCGCCTGCCCGGTCTCCTCCTTCTCCTTCTCCATGTAGGGCATCAGGTAGGCGACGGCCTGCTTCATCACCCGCGCCGACTTCACGACCT
>CAXTKM010000165.1:5665-9217 GCA_964244795.1 uncultured Enterovirga sp. | reverse complement strand
TCAGCCACGACCTCCGCTCGCCGCTGGTCAACATCATGGGGTTCACGACGGAGCTCGAGGCGCTGAGGAGCGACCTGTTCCAACGCCTGGACGCGTTGCGCGAAGCCGCGACGGTCGCGGATGCCGCGAAGGACGACGAGCTCGGCCGCGATTTCGACGAGGCGCTCGGGTTCATCAAGGCGTCGATCTCGAAGATGGACCGGCTCATCAACGCGATCCTGCGTCTCTCGCGCGAGGGCCGGCGCGCCTTCAATCCCGAGCGGGTCGACATGGACGCGCTCGTGGCCGGCATCAAGGCGAGCCTGACCATCCAGGCCGAGGAGGCCGGCGCGACCGTCGAGGCGAAGCCGCTGCCCGGCCTCGTCAGCGACCGGCTCGCGCTCGAGCAGATCTTCTCGAACCTCGTCGACAACGCGCTGAAATACCTGCGCCGGGGCGTGCCGGGCCGGATCGAGATCGAGGGCCGGGCGCGCGGCGGCACGATCCTGTATACGGTGCGGGACAACGGGCGCGGCATCGACCCGCGCGACACGGAGCGGGTCTTCGACCTGTTCCGACGCTCCGGCGCGCAGGACCGGCCGGGCGAAGGCATCGGGCTCGCCCATGTCCGGGCCCTCGTGCGCCGGCTCGGCGGCACGATCAGCTTGACGTCGACGCCCGGCCAGGGTTCGACATTCACGGTGACCCTGCCGCGGCGCTGGGTCGATGACATGCAAGGGAAGGCGGCATGACCATGCCCGTGACCATCATCATGGTCGAGGACGATGCCGGCCACGCGCGGCTGATCGAGAAGAACATCCGGCGCGCCGGCGTCACGAACGAGATCCTGCCCTTCACGGACGGGACGAGCGCCCTCGCGTTCCTGCTCGGCGAGGACGGCTCGGGCCGCGTGAACGCGAACCGGCCGATGCTGATCCTCCTCGACCTCAACCTGCCGGACATGACCGGCGTCGACATCCTGAAGATCATCAAGGAGAACGAGCACATCCGGCGCGTGCCCGTGGTCGTGCTCACCACGACGGACGACCAGCGCGAGATCCAGCGCTGCTACGACCTCGGCTGCAACGTGTACATCACGAAGCCGGTCAACTACGAAGGGTTCTCGAACGCGATCCGTCAGCTCGGGCTCTTCTTCTCCGTGATCCAGGTCCCCGAGCCCGCATGACCGAAGCGTCGCTCCGGCTTCTCTATATCGACGACGATCCAGGCCTCGCGCGTCTCGTGCAGAAGGGTCTCGAGCGGCTTGGATATGCGGTGGAGACGATCGGCGACGGTGCGAGCGGTCTCGCCCTTCTGCGGGACCGCGGCGGCTTCGACGTGGTCGCGCTCGATCATTACATGCCGGGCCAGGACGGGCTCACGACGCTGGCCGCGATCCGGGCCATCCCCGATCCGCCTCCCGTCGTCTACGTCACCGGCACGCAGGAGAGCTCCGTCGCGGTCGCGGCCCTGAAGGCCGGCGCGTCCGACTACGTCGTGAAGACGGTCGGGGGCGAGTTCATCCACCTTCTCGCAGCCTCGATCGAGCAGGCCATGGAGGGTGTCCGCCTGCGTCGCGGCAAGGAGCAGGCCGAGGCCGAGGTCCGGGCCGCGCGCGACCGGTTCGAGGCGCTGGCCGCCGAGCGCGCGCTCCTCATCCGCGAGGTCAACCATCGGGTCGGCAACTCGCTCCAGATCATCGCGGCCCTGCTTCATCTCCAGTCCTCCTCGGCCTCGAGCGAGGACGTGAAGACCGCGCTCGCGGGCGCGAACCGGCGCGTGATGGCGGTCGCCCAGGTGCACCGGCGGCTCTACACCTCCGACGACGTGCAGTCGGTCGCGCTCGACCTGTACCTCGCAGCTCTCGTCGAGGACCTGCGCGAATCGGCCGAGACCGAGGGCGGCGGCAACCAGCTTTCGCTCCAGGCCGATGCCTGCGAGGTCGATCCGGACAAGGCTGTCGCAGTCGGGGTCGTCGTGACCGAGCTCGTGCTGAACGCCGTCAAATACGCCTATCCTGGCGGCAAGGGGCCGATCCGTATCAGGCTCGTGGCGCCGGCCGGGAGCCGGATCGAGCTCAGCGTCGAGGACGACGGCGTCGGGCGCGGCCCCGTGCAGCCCGGCCGATCCGCCGAGGGCCTCGGCCGAATGATCGTGAAGGCCATGGCGGTGAAGCTCGGCGCCGAATGGGGCCAGGACGAGGCTCACAACGGCATGCGAGTGATCCTCGCGTTCGACGGCCCCGCCGAACGCCCGCAATCATCGGCCGCCTGACGGCCTCGGCCGAACGCCCGTCGGAGCTCCCGTCCCCATGACCGAACCCCTGCCGAACGTCCACGTCCGGGCCGAGGTGCTCGTGCAGGCCCTGCCGCACATGCAGCGCTACGATCAGGAGATCGTCGTCATCAAGTATGGCGGCCATGCCATGGGCGACCGCGCGGCGGCCGAGGATTTCGCCGAGGACATCGTCCTGCTCGAGCAGGCCGGCCTGAAGCCGATCGTGGTCCATGGCGGCGGCCCGCAGATCGGCCGCATGCTGGACAAGCTCGGAATCGAATCCCGATTCGCGGGCGGGCTTCGGATCACCGACGAGGCGACCGTCGAGGTCGTCGAGATGGTTCTCGCCGGCTCGATCAACAAGCAGATCGTCGGCTGGATCGGGGCAGAGGGCGGCCGCGCCGTCGGGCTCTCGGGCAAGGACGGCATGATGGTCCGGGCCAGGAAGGTCGTCCGCACCGTCTTCGACCCCGAATCGCAGACCGAGCGCGAGATCGATCTCGGGCTCGTCGGCGAACCCGAGGAGGTCAACCGCTCCGTGCTCGACGCGGTGCTCAAGGCGGAGCTGACCCCGGTCCTCGCCCCGATCGCGGCCGGGGCCGACGGCGAGACCTACAACGTCAATGCCGACACCTTCGCGGGCGCGATCGCGGGCGCGATGGGCGCGAAGCGGCTGCTCCTCCTGACGGACGTCCCGGGCGTGCTCGACAAGGACAAGAAGCTCATCCCGGAGCTCACGATCGATCAGTGCCGCGGCCTGATCGCGGACGGCACCATCACGGCCGGGATGATCCCGAAGATCGAGACCTGCATCTACGCGCTCGAGCGCGGCGTCGAGGCGGTCGTCATCCTGGACGGCAAGGTCCCCCACGCGGTGCTGCTCGAGCTGTTCACGGATTACGGGGCGGGGACGCTGATCCGGCGGGTGTAGGGCCGGCCGCTCTCGGTTCGCCGGAGCGGAGCCGGGGTCGGAGCGCTCCGTGATTGCGAGCTCAGCGCAGCAACCCAGAGGTCAGCGCGGCGACCGCCGGGTTGCTGCGTCGCTCACGTTTAGCAATGACGGAGCGGACCTACAGCATGCTGGGCAGCACCCGGTCCGGCGGCCGATGGCCGTCCATGAAGGTCCGGATGTTCACGATGACCTTCTCGCCCATGTCGATCCGGCCCTCCTCGGTCGCCGAGCCCATGTGCGGCAGGAGCACGACACGGCCCTGACGGGCGAGCTTGACGAGGCGCGGGTTCACGGCGGGCTCGTGCTCGAACACGTCGAGCCCGGCGCCTGAGATGTCGCCCGAC
>CAXTKM010000165.1:0-5655 GCA_964244795.1 uncultured Enterovirga sp. | reverse complement strand
GGGCCTCCGGCCGCAGCAGCTTCAGGCGCCTCGCCGACAGGAGGTGGTAGGTCGCCGGCGTGTGCGGGCAATGGACGGTCACGATGTCCATGCGGGCCAGCATCTGGTCGAGCGATTCCCAGTAGGTCGCCTCGAGCTCCTCCTCGACCCGGGCCGCGGCCCGCCGGCGGTTGTGGTAGTGGATCGACAGGCCGAAGGAGCGGGCGCGTTTCGCGACGGCCTGGCCGATGCGGCCCATGCCCACGATGCCGAGCCGCTTGCCGGTGATCCGGCGGCCGAGCATCCAGGTCGGCGACCAGCCGGTGAAGGCGTCGTCCGGGATGATCCTCGACCCCTCCGGGATGCGGCGGGCCACCGCCATGATGAGGGCCATGGTCATGTCGGCCGTGTCGTCCGTCAGCACGCCCGGCGTGTTCGTGACCGTGATCCCGCGGGCGAGCGCCGCCTGGACGTCGATGTTGTCGACCCCGTTGCCGAAATTCGCGACGAGCCGCAGGTTCGGGCCGGACTGGGCCAGGATCGCGGGATCGATCTCGTCCGTGACGGTCGGCACGAGCACGTCGGCCTCGCGGACGGCCTCCATCAGGTCGGCCGGGCTCATCGGGGCGTCGTCGAGGTTCAGCCGCGCGTCGAAGAGCTCGCGCATCCGGGTCTCGACGGCGTTCGGAAGGCGGCGCGTCACGACCACGAGGGGCTTCTTGCGCGGCTGCATCACATGTCCTCGCGCCCGATGGGCCGACGCTTCATCCCGCCTTAACCGTGCTTCGGCGAAACACGGTTCGCTAGCGCCGTCCCGCGGGCCGCGGAGCGGCGAGCCGTCCCATGGCGGCCGAGGCCGAAGGTCGCTAAGGCGCGACTGTCTAGCAGAGGCAGCGGCTGACACAATCGCGCCGGAGACCCGACCTCATGCGATTTCACCGGAACCGGCTCGGCGCGGCGGCGACCCTTGGCGTTATCCTGGTCCTGGCCGTGCCCGCGAAGGCCGCGACCGAGATCCCGGTCGGCAAGGTCTCGGGCCTGCCGGTGCCGCGCTACGTCAGCCTGAAGACCGACCGCGTGAACCTGCGCGAAGGCCCGTCCAAGGACAACAGGACGGCCTGGGTGTTCCAGAGGGCCGGGCTGCCGGTCGAGATCACGGCCGAGTACGAGACCTGGCGCCGGATCCGCGATGCCGAGGGCACGGAGGGATGGGTGCTGCACTCGCTCCTGTCCGGCCGCAGGACCGCCCTCGTGATGCCCTGGGCGAAGACCCAGACCGGGCCTCTGCCCCTCTACGAGAAGGCGGACGACAAGGCCGCGGTGGTGGCGCAGCTCCAGCCGAGCGTCATCGCGAGCGTGAAGAGCTGCCGGGACGCCTGGTGCCGCGTCGTGATCGTCCTGCCGAACGCCCGCGACCTCACCGGGTTCATCAAGCAGGACCGCCTCTGGGGCGTCTATCCGGGCGAGAAGGTCGATTAGCCGGTCCCGTTCCCCAGTGAGCGTCGAGGCCCGGGCCGCGCTGACGAGCGATGCCCAAGGGCGGACCACGAGCATTCAATGGCATCTCGGCGGGTGCTGAGAGGCCATGCTCCGATCGGGGTGGCCGATGTTTCCAAGGCTCAAGGCCTGGGCGCGCACGATGAAGCTGGACGTCGTGGCGCTCTCTATCGCGGCTCGCGACGCTCGAGTTCCCTGGTACGCCAAGGCGCTCGCGGGATTGGTCGCTGCATACGCGCTGAGCCCGATCGATCTGATCCCCGATTTCATCCCGGTGATCGGCTATCTGGACGACGTTATCCTCGTCCCGCTCGGCATCCTGCTCGCGGCTCGGCTCATACCAGAGCCGCTCATGCGTGAGTTCCGGATCGCAGCGCTGAGGCGGGAGAGGCCGGTAAGCCGTATCGGCATCGCTCTCATCATTGCTGCCTGGATCGCCGCGGCTTTCCTCGCTTGGCTGTTCTGGCCCTCTCCCGCACGTTAGAGACTTCCGCGCGGGACAGGGATGTTTCAGGCCGGCGCTCGAAGGGCCACGCCCCAACCCACGATGCACGACTGGCCCGCGGATCGCCCGCGTCGCCGCTGACTCTCGGCAGCAAAGGGCTCTCCCCGCTCGGTCGTGCGTTCCGTCTGTCACGGCCCCACGGTTCGAGCGACGTGAGCCTGCAGGGATATCAGACCAGCTTGCGGCGCAGCCGGACGATCACGTCGACGCGCGCGATCTCCATTCCGGGCGGAGGCTCGGGCATCTCTCCGACCTGGATCTCGACCGGAACGTCCATCAGCTCCTCCTCGCCCTCGAGGAAGAAGTGGTGGTGCTCCGTCGGGTTCGTGTCGAAGAACGACTTCGATCCGTCCACCGCGAGCTGGCGCAGCAGGCCGACCTCGGTGAACTGATGCAGCGTGTTGTACACGGTCGCGAGCGAGACCGGGACCTTCGCCCGCATGGCCTCCTCGAAGAGAAGCTCGGCCGTGATGTGACGATCGCCCTTCGCGAAGAGGAGCCAGCCGAGCGAGATCCGCTGCCGTGTCGGCCGCAGGCCCACCCGCCGCAGGCGCTCCTTCAGGTCGGAGACGGGGCACCCGCGCCGAGCCAGCATCGCGTCGTGAGGCGCCGCCTTCGGGGCGCGCGGGATCGGGCTGGGCTCGGTCATGTCTCGCGAGGCTCGGGAGGTCGGGACGTATCCCATACTCGGCGAGAGAGGTTACCGCAACATTCTCCTGCCGCATTCCCGGCCGTCCACCGACGATCACCGGGTCGGGGGCCGACCTGCGGACGCTGGGCAAAGTCGCGCCCGCCGGCTTTCGGGCCCGCGCTCGCCCGTGCTAGGCCTCCTGGCGATCCGCGAAAGGCGGATCGGGGAGATGACTCGAGGATGTCGAGCGTGGAGAGATCGGGCCAGGCGAGCTTCAGCTACGAGGACCTGCTCGCCTGCGGACGGGGCGAGCTGTTCGGCGGAGGCAACGCCCAGCTTCCGTTGCCGCCGATGCTCATGTTCGACCGCATCTCGGCCATCGCCGAGACGGGTGGCGCCTACGGCAAGGGCCATGTCCGGGCGGTGCTCGACGTACGGCCGGACCTCTGGTTCTTTCCCTGCCACTTCAAGGGCGACCCGGTGATGCCGGGCTGCCTCGGCCTCGATGCCCTGTGGCAGATGGTCGGGTTCTTCCTGGGCTGGCTCGGCCTGCCCGGCCGCGGCCGGGCGCTCGGCGTGGGCGAGGTCAAGTTCTCCGATCAGGTGCTCCCGACGCATCGCGAGGTCCTCTACGGCATCGATCTGAAGCGGGTGTTCCGCTCGAAGCTCGTTCTCGGCATCGCGGACGGCTTCCTGGAGGCCGACGGCAAGCGGATCTACGAGGCGAAGGACCTGCGGGTCGGCCTGTTCAAACCGGACGCGAACGCGGCCGGAGGCTGAGGATCGGCCTGCCGGGCTTGCGGCGGACGCCGGATCGACCCATGTTGCCCGGATCGGCAACGCCGATGGGCCCGACCGCGTCCCGTTTACGAGATCGGTCGACATCCCCTCAATGACGGTCGCGGCCCCGCCTCGTGCGAATGCCGGGACAGGTCGCTCCGAGCACACGACGAAACGAGACGAATATGACGAACGGCACTGTGAAATTCTATAATGAATCCAAGGGATACGGCTTCATCGCCCCCGATGACGGCGGAAAGGACGTGTTCGTCCACGCGACCGCGCTCGAGCGCGCCGGTCTCCGGGCTCTGAACGAAGGCCAGAAGGTCTCTTTCGAGACCGAGACCGATCGACGCTCCGGCAAGCTCGCCGTCTCGAAGATCGAAGAGCTCTAGCCTCGGCGCCCGCCCCCTCCGCGTCCGGAGGAGGCCGGGTCTTCGGAGGCGCCGGCGTCCGGGCCGGGTCAGACGTTTCACGTCGCGTTCCGGCCGCCGAGCGGTCTCTTGGCCGCTGGGCGGCATCGTGGCTGCCGGGCAGCCTCGCGGCTGCCGAGCGGCTTCGGGGCTGTCGGGCGGTCTCGTTCCGGAAGGGATGCGCAACTCCGCTCGGCTTCGCCGGGCGGGGGCGTTTTGCGTTCGGCCGCCTCTCGGAGGCTGGCCTCGTTGCAGGAGTTGAGTGATGGCACAGCACCGTTTCCACCTGGGCCAGCAGGTCCGGATGACGGCCCGATATCCCGATCCCGCCGGCAGCGCCGTGTACGAGGTCGTTCGCCTGATGCCCGAGACGCCGAACGGCGAGTACCACTACCGCGTCCGCAACGGCGCCGGGCAGGAGCGGGCCGCGAGCGAGAGCCAGCTCTCCGCGCTCGAGCAGGCCCTGGCCGCCGGAGCCTGAGCGCAGGACCAGGCCGGACGCTCTCGTGACCTTGGCGCTCCAGACGACGCTGCCCGCGGCCGGTGCCGCGCTTGCGGGCGCTGCCGTGCCGATGCCCATGGCCGGCGAGCGCGCGAGCGCGGCCGCCGTGCCGTCGCTGGTCGGGCTGACCCGAACCGGTCTGCGCGACGTCCTGCGGAACGCGGGCGTGCCGGAGCGCGAGCACAGGATGCGGGTCGGTCAGATCTGGTCCTGGGTGTACCACCACGGCACGACCAGGTTCGAGGACATGACCAACGTCGGCAAGGCGCTGCGCTCGCGCCTGGCGGAGGTCGCGACGCTCGCCCGGCCCGAGGTCGTGACCGAGCAGGTGTCGCAGGACGGGACCCGCAAATGGGTCATCCGCATGCCGTCGCACCCGGCGGATCGCGGCGGACAGCCGGCCGAGATCGAGTGCGTCTACATCCCGGAGAGCGACCGCGGCACGCTCTGCGTCTCGTCCCAGGTCGGCTGCACGCTGACCTGCTCGTTCTGCCACACCGGCACGCAGCGCCTCGTCCGCAACCTCGATGCGGCCGAGATCGCGGCCCAAATCGTGGTCGCCCGCGACCGGCTCGGCGACTGGCCGGGCGGAGTCCGGCCCGATGCCGGGCTGATGCCGGCCGAGGGCGAGCGCGCCATCACGAACGTCGTGTTCATGGGCATGGGCGAGCCCCTCTACAATCTCGACAACGTCATCGACGCGATCGACGTCATGAGCGACGGCGACGGGCTGTCGCTCTCGCGGCGCCGCATCACGGTCTCGACCTCGGGCGTCGTGCCAGAGCTGCCCGCGCTCGGCGAGCGCGCGAACGCCATGCTGGCGATCTCGCTCCACGCTGTCCGGGACGATCTTCGGGACCGGCTCGTACCGCTGAACCGGCGCTACCCCCTCGCGGACCTCCTGGCCGCCTGCCGGGCCTATCCGGGCCTGTCGAACGCGCGCCGCATCACGTTCGAGTACGTCATGCTGAAGGGCGTGAACGATTCCGACGCCGATGCGCGCGAGCTCGTGCGGCTCCTCGCCGGCATCCCGGCCAAGATCAACCTGATCCCGTTCAATCCCTGGCCCGGCACGGTCTACGAATGCTCGTCCTGGGACCGGATCGAACGCTTCTCCGACATCGTGTTCCGGGCCGGCTACGCCTCTCCGGTCCGGACCCCGCGCGGCCGCGACATCCTGGCGGCTTGCGGGCAGTTGAAGAGCGAGACGGAGAAGCTCTCCGCCAGGGCCAGGATGATGGCCGATGCGGATAGCAAGAGGCTTGCTTGATCTCAGGCGGCCGGCGTTAAGCCACTAGGGCCTGTCCCCATTGCGGTGTACGGCCCGAATCTGATTCCGTCCTGCCCG